>CAYXWW010000237.1:0-5091 GCA_964468905.1 uncultured Rhodoferax sp.
CCTTCGATTTCGATTTCGTAGTCGAGGAGTTTTTGTCCGTCGACGATGGCCAAGCGGCGTTCTTCAGCCTGCGTGGCGTTGATCAGCATCCGTTTCATGGAGTGCGTCCTTCATCAGTAGTACATGCCCGGTGCGGGCTTTTGATACCTGAACTGACGAACCGAATTGAGGTGGAATTGCCGGAGAACTTCGACTCAAATGAGGCGACGAAGCGTAGGCGCGTGGAGGGGAGCGAGGGGGTGTGTTTGTGAACCTGCTATCGATTGCATAGCTGGTTGCGCACGTTTGACGAGGGCTAGTGGCTGATTCATGCCAAAAAACGGGGCGAAAACGCTCCGGAGGCATAGTTTCATCAGACACAACAGCACAAACATCTCGCTTCAATCCGTTTGCAGACGAAGGGTCTGCAAACTGTGGGTATTCCGTATCAGTGTTTCGATTCGTCGGCTTGACCGTGTTGTCTGCAGACCACCACAGGCATTTGGCGTGTGATTTGTTTGCAGGAAAACCCGGCGGCATCGACCTTCCAGCGTGTCTGTGTATGGTGTGTGGACTAAACTCCAGACAAATCAACCACTTACAGCGTAACGCTAGTGAAACACATTATAGGGGGCAATCCAGCCCATCCACCACCACAGGTGAAAACCCTGACCATTGACGAAGATGGGGCTGGACAGCGGCTGGATAACTACTTGGTTCGCCAGCTCAAAGGCGTGCCAACGACCCATGTGTACCGCATCATCCGTAGCGGTGAAGTGCGTGTGAACAAAGGGCGTGCGCAAGCGGAAACCCGCCTCCATGCCGGCGATGTCGTGCGCCTGCCGCCGGTCCGCGTGTCGGAGCGGGCTTCGGAAAAGGCGCAGGCCATGGCGGAACACGTTGCTGCGGCCGGTGCCAGCCGGGTTCCTGCCAAGGAATTTGCGGTCTTGTATGAAGATGAGTGCCTGCTGGCGATCAATAAGCCTGCGGGTGTTGCCGTTCACGGCGGTTCTGGTGTGAGTTTTGGGGTGATCGAGCAATTGCGCATGTCGCGGCCGCAAGCGAAATTCCTGGAACTGGTGCACCGATTGGACCGCGAAACCAGCGGCATCCTGCTGGTGGCCAAGAAACGCAGTGCGCTGAAAAACCTGCAAGATCAGTTTCGCGAACGGGAAACTGGAAAGACCTATCTTGCCATGGTGCTAGGCCAATGGCCCGCTAATAAGAAGGTTTTGGACAAGTCGCTGCACAAATACCTGTTGCCGGACGGTGAACGGCGCGTCAAAGTGGTGTCAAAAGACGATCCCGACGGCATGCCATCCTTGACCTTGGTCAAGGTGCGGGCCGCCGGTGGCATAGGCGCTGCGGGTTCGACATTGGCTAGCGAGGCTCCACGCGGTTATTCGTTGCTGGAAGTCACGATCAAAACAGGACGAACCCACCAAATACGGGTGCACCTGGCGTCAGAGGGCATGCCCATCGCAGGCGACGACAAGTATGGGGACTTTGATTGGAACAAGGAGCTGGCCCGCGCCAACAGCCCGACACCTCTGAAGCGGATGTTTTTGCATGCGTGGCGGCTGCAATGCAATCACCCGGCTACCGGAACCCGGCTGGAATTGCAGGCGGACCTTCCTGCGGAGTTGGCCCGCTTTCTGCTGCAGGTACTGCCCGATGCGGGCTGAGCATGCCGGTAATTCTTTGAGTAAATGTATTTTTCACCACCATGACCAAGTCCCAACCATCCAGCCCTGCCCGACAGTTTGATTTGATCGCCTTTGATTGGGACGGCACACTGTTTGACTCCACAGCGCTGATTACCCGCTGCATCCAAGCTGCGGTGGTAGATGTGGGCGGCCGCAAACCGAGCGACAAGGACGCTGCTTATGTGATTGGGCTGGGCCTGATGCAAGCTTTGGCACATGCGGCGCCCGATGTTCCACAGGACAAATACCCAGAACTCGGTGCGCGCTATAAGCACCACTATGCGGCACACCAGCACGACATCATGTTGTTTGAGGGGATTCTTCCGCTCTTGGCAGAGCTGAAAAATCGCAACCATGTTCTGTGTGTGGCTACGGGAAAAAGCCGCCGTGGCTTGAACGATGCCTTGCACGCCGCAGAGCTGCAGGGAATCTTTGACGGATCCCGCACGGCAGATGAGACAGCCGGAAAGCCCCATCCATTGATGCTGCAAGAACTCATGCAGGAATTTGGTGTGCACGCCGATCGCGTACTGATGATTGGTGACACGACACATGATTTGCAAATGGCATTGAACGCGGGTTGTGCCAGCGTCGGTGTGAGCTATGGCGCACATGAGCCCGAAGCATTTGCGCCGCTCAACCCATTGTTTGTGGCGCATTCCGTGCCAGACCTGCAATCGTGGTTGGCTGAGAATGCCTGAGAAGGAGCGAACCGCATGACCCATGAAGCATTGGCTGGCGGTATTCCGTTGTGCAACGCGCAAGACCTGCTGGACGGCGGGAAGGCCGTCCCATTTGACGTGGTGTACTGCGGACGCAGTGCCCGAGGGTTCGCGATCCGTTATCAGGGGCAAGCCCATGCTTACCTCAACCAGTGCGCGCACGTGCCCATGGAAATGGATTACCAGCCCAACCGTTTTTTTGACGGCACAGGCCAGTGGTTGATGTGTGCTACCCATGGAGCCATGTACCGCCCTGATACAGGCGCATGCAGCGGCGGTCCATGCCGCGGGGGCTTAATAAAGATCGCGCTGACCGAGTCAGATGGCGTCGTCCACTGGCATACTGCCTATAACCTGAAGCCATTAGAGTTTTGAAAATGACCGATTCCAACCCCTCCGCTAGTTCTGGTAGTCCCGATCCGAGCAATATTCCGCCTGTAGCCCCCGTGGAGCAAGCAGGTGGTACTACAAAAAACGAAGCAAAATCGGCGCCAGCCGACGTGATCGCCACGCCTGGTTGGGAGCGTGCAACCTTGGAGCAACTGGCGATGGCCGCCATCACCGAACAGCGCCAGGCCCGGCGCTGGCGCAATGGCATCCGTATTGCGTGGTTGGTGCTGATTGCCGCATTGATGTGGTTCGGTATGGATCGGTCGGGTGGGGCGGCTGACACGTCGACGCCGCACACTGCCTTGGTCAAAATTCAAGGGGAAATTTCATCCGGTTCCGAAACCAGTGCAGAGTTGGTCGTTGCGGCCATGCGCAGCGCCTTTGAAGACAAGGGAGCGCAGGCAGTGGTCTTGTTGATCAATTCACCCGGCGGCAGCCCGGTGCAGGCGGGCCTCATCAACGACGAAATCCACCGTCTCAAGGCGATGCATAACAAACCGGTGTATGCAGTCGTAGAAGAAACTTGCGCGTCCGCCGCGTATTACATTGCAGTGGGCGCAGACAAAATCTTTGTCGACAAGGCCAGTGTGGTGGGCAGCATTGGCGTGTTGATGGACGGCTTTGGCTTTACCGGGCTGATGGACAAGCTCGGTGTGGAACGCCGCTTAATGACAGCCGGTGCTAACAAGGGGTTTTTGGACCCCTTCAGCCCCCAGTCCGACAAGCAGCGCGCCTTCGCGCAGGCCATGCTGGATCAGATCCACCAGCAATTCATTAGCGTGGTGAAAGCGGGTCGCGGTGAGCGCTTGAAAGAAACACCAGAGACGTTTAGCGGCCTGTTCTGGACTGGTCAGCAAGCCATTGAGATGGGCTTGGCGGATCAACTGGGCAATTTGGACTTTGTGGCCCGCGACGTAGTGAAAGCCGAAGACCTGATCGACTACACCCGCAAAGACAATGTGGCCGAACGCCTGGTCAAGCGATTTGGCGCGGCGATCGGTGAAGGTAGCGTGCGGGCCTTGCGTGTTTTGCCCGCTTTGCATTAATCGGTTGCCCGGTTAGTGCGGCTTAGCTGCTCGCAAAGTAGTGGGTTATAGCAAGGGCCGCAGTTCGCGCGCAGCTTCCAAAAGCAGAGGAAGCACATCCCGCTGCATCGTCAGCGGCGATAGATGGCTGCGGGACGCCACTACGTTTAGCGCGGCCAGCGTTACGCCCTGCATATTGCGCAGCGGCACCGCCAGCGCATGCACGCCGGGTTCGTGTTCTTCGCTAGTCAGGCAAAAGTCGTCCGTGCGCACCTGCTCGATGAGGGTTCGGAATTCCTTGGGATCGGTGGTGGTTAGTGACGTCATCCGCGCCAATTTGCGCCCCTTCATCCACGCGTTGAAATCGGTCTTGATCTTGGCTGCGAGCAGCACCCGCCCGGTAGAGGTGGCGTGCGCTGGTAGGCGCGCACCAATGTGCAGTCCGTAGGCAATCACCCGCCCCAAGGCGGCCGTATTGCGAGCCGAGTCGTTGCCACTGCGCGCCACGATCACGACCTCGTCGGCGTCCAGCACCACGCCCGAGAACGACTCCTGTGTTTGTAAAGCCAGTCGGTTTAGTGTGGGCTGCAAAGCGCGCGGCAAACGGCTGGAGGCCAGATAGCTGCCCGTGAAGCGCAGCACCTTGCTGGAGAGCCAGTAGTAGCTGCCATCAGTCTCCAGGTAGCCCAGGTGAGCCAGCGTCAGCAGATGACGCCGCGCGGCGGCCCGCGTGATGCCGGCGCGCGCAGCGGCCAGGGTGGCATTGAGACGCTGGCGTTCGGTGTCAAAGCTCTCCAGCACGGCCAGGCCCTTGGCCATGCCCTCTATGAAATCTGCCTTTGCAATTGGCATGCAGCTCCCCCATTTGATGCGCGATCATCGCGCAGTAGGTGCAATCATCGCACAATCAAAACGACCTGAAATGCTTGGGAGCGTGGCTCGGTTTTAAGCTTGCGGCATTCGAATCAGGAGCACACATGCGTACCCAAGTCGCCATCATCGGCGCAGGCCCTTCAGGTCTGCTGCTGGGCCAATTGCTGTACAAGGTCGGCATTGACACTGTCATTTTGGAGCGCCAGACTGGCGACTATGTGCTCACGCGCATCCGCGCTGGCATTTTGGAGCAGGTTTGTATCGACCTGCTGGACGAAGCTGGCGTTGGAGAGCGCATGCACCGCGAGGGCCTAGTACATGATGGCTTTGAAATGCTGTTGGCACGCAGCGATGCTGGCCTGGAATGAACATATCAATGCACCTGTGCGCGCAATG
>CAYXWW010000238.1:0-5090 GCA_964468905.1 uncultured Rhodoferax sp.
CTACAGAAAAACTGGCCGAAGGCATTCGCGCGTTTTGTGTGGATGCGGTCAAGTTAGAAGCGTTGATGAAATAACAACATGCTGAAGTAAAAGCAATTCAAAAAACACAAGACGAAAAAAAGCCCCGCAAGAAATTGCGGGGCTTTTTCTGTTTGGCAAGAGCACCGAAGTGCTCAGGCAAAGCGGTTGGGCAATTACATGCCCATGCCGCCCATACCACCCATGCTGAAGTCAGCACTTTTCCATGCGCTGCCGAGGCAACCCGGATAAAAGAACTTCAAATTTCATACTGCCCCAAGCAATAGTTCCTTATCGCGATTCATGGCGTACGCTTTGTTAGTGCCCGTTTAGACACCACGACTAAAGCGATGACTGTCACACAGACCACCAAGGCTAGCGGGTCGAATTGTTCCCCCATCAGCAAGATCGAATAGCCATAGGTGAAGAACGGTTGCAGTAGTTGTAGTTGGCTGATGCGCTGTATGCCGCCGAGCGCTAGGGCGCGGTTCCAAGCGAAGAAGCCCATCAACGAGTTCACAAAGGCTAGGAAGGCAAGAGCGCCCCATTGGATGGTGCCAAATGCTTCGAACTTACTTGCGTCGAATTGCCAAAGGGACAGCATTGCCAGTATGGGAAGGTTCAACACCAAGGCCCAGCACATGACCTCCCATCCTTTCATTTCCTTGGACAATGCACCGCCCTGAGCGTAGCCGAAGCCGGCGAGTACGACGGCACCTATTAGTGCGAGATCGCCTAGGTAGAATCCGCCACCTTGCTCGCTGCGTAGCCCAGCGAACAAGGCGACTGCAACAAAGCCGCCGACCGATGCCAGCCAAAAAAGCGCTTGCGGACGGTCTTTGGTGATGACCGTACCGAAAATGGCGGTAGCTAACGGCAAGGCCGCCAGCACCACTCCTCCGTGTCCTACGGGTACGTGCTGCATGCCCACAGCGGTCAGCACTGGAAAGCCATACACCACACCGAGGGACATCAGGAGCAAACGCTTGATCTGAGAAAGATTTGGCCTAGCAGACCGCATGAACAGTAGCACGGGCGCCGCTACTAGGGCCGCTAGCACAGACCGAAACAGGCCGATCTGGATTGCGCTGAGATGTCCTGCCAGAGCCTTGGTGCAAGGCAGCGTTAGTGCAAAGGCGGCTACTGACAGAACCCCCAGAAGATAGGCCTCGGTCTCGACCGAGGACGAAGTCTGAGGAGACGAGGGGGGCGTAGTTGTGGTTCGGTTCATGTTGTATCAGCTTGTGATGGGTTTTATAGCGTGATTACAGTCAACCTCTTCGAGGGCTAAGTACTTCGTAATCCATGTTGAATAAAACCACAGGGTTGGCCCTTCTGGTCAACTTCGAGGTGCATGCCCTTTTTATTGTGTACTTGTCTTGGCGAATGCCGAACGAGGCTAATCGTAATTTCGGTCGAGGTATACGACTGGTATGTCGGCAGCGAAGTTGTAGAACGGCGCCATGCGGTAGTGGTCGGCTCCGAGAACGAGCGGGTTTACGAATGTCTCAGCGATGACCTTGCCCATCGTCGAATACTCGATACCCTGCGCCACCACCAGCCCCTCGAAGAATCTGTCCGAGGCATCGGGCGCGTTGTACCAGCGTCTGTAAAGCTGCTTACGTGCATCGGCGATGTCGCGAAATAGCATGTTGCCTTCCATCGGCCCGAACTCTTCCGTGACGAAGCGCTGCTTCATGTCCGCATACTCCCGCTCCCAGTTGGGGCGCCCACCGATCACATCGGTTAACAGTCCGACCGTCACCGGCTCGGGCGACTGCATCGAGATCGTTTCGCACGAGGTGCGCAGCTGCTTAACGAAGTCTTCCGTTCGAAGTCCGACGCGCTCGCAGTTTTGAGCGCTGAATGCCTCGAAATCTCCGACCAGCACATGATGATCAATTTGCGGCAGTTCTAGCGTGTTGACGAATAGTTTATGCAGCGCGGTAAGCGACTGGAACAATCGTAGGCATGCTAGGCCCGCGCCCGTGCCAACGCTATCAAATGTGAAACGGAACTTACGCGATTCGCCCGCCGCTGACGAATAGTCAGGACAGACTGGCGACACGATGGACAGCGGCTCGCCTTGCCGACCCTTTTCGATCCAGCGCTGCAGGCGCAGCAGGGCCTCGTCACTCATCGGGCAAACACCTTCGGCTTGAAATACGCTTTTGCAACTTTCAATCCATCTTATGTTCAGCCCTCGCGCGGCCAAAGCAGCCGTACGGGCAGTGGTGGCGATCTGATCCTGTGGTACCAGTCCCAGCAGATAGGACAGCAGATTCGGCTTGAAGCCACGAAAATAGGTCTCGATCTGTACCTGTGAACTTGTCTCCACCCAGTGGAAGCCGGGGTACATCTCCTTGATCAGGTGATAGTAAACAAGGTTGCGTGGTCGTACTTTTGCACCTAGCACCTGAACCTTACGCAGGTAGTCCTCGCGAATATCCTCCACGCGGTCGCGCAGCGCTGGCGGGAGCGTTTCTAGCAGCTCTGTCCTTCCGGTGGCGATGTCTTTGAGTACCTGTCTGCTGAGGACGGTGGGCGGTAGTAAGAACTGCTCACCTATGGTGCGTGCTTGTCCTTTACGCATATAGCTTTCGCGCGAGTACGTCCTCTGCTTTCAGTGAAGCACCGAGTGGCGCTTCAACAGCACCACTGTCTCGGGCGCTTGCCCTGCGCTGCACGTCATCCCATTCGTAGATGCCGAACGGGTCGTGCAGGCCGCGACACAGGTGGTCGCGCATGATCAGAAGTGATTCAAATAGACCCCAGGTCTCGGTCATCGGTCCATATTTAGACATACGACCCTCAGCGGCGGCACGTTCCTGCGCGATGTACCAGAAGTTCACGCGCGGCGAACGATGGTGGAAGTCGTGGCTGGGTAGGTCCTGCATGAAGGAGTAAAGCCGTAAAGGGATATCTACCAAGAGCACTAGTGCCCACCAGCGTAAGAGCTTGAATGCATGACCCAAGCCGCTGCCCTTGCCCGGGTGCGGACGACCCAGGAAGCGGCCCCAGGTGAACGAGCCCACTGCTACGAACTTAGATGTGCCTTCAGGCACTATCGGGAACCAAAGGTGTTCGGTGGTGTGCTGTAGCCAAGACGAATGCTGCGTCAGCACGAAGAGCGGGAAGAAGAGGAATAAAATTAGCTCGATCAGCACATCAAAGTGGATCGCGAGCGTGAAGAAAGCCACCCAGTAGGTTATCCGCATGGCGATCTCCCCGTGCGTGGCCTTTAGGAAATTTTGCTCCAGCCGGAACCAAAAATGCGCCCACAAGTTCTGCGGCAAGAATGGCGCGTAGACCAACTTCGCCCAGTACTCCCACTCGGGCATGTTTTGGCGAAAGCCATGTTGGGTCATGAACTGCTGGTCTGGGTCGCGTTCCGTGCACAGATCGTTGCTCGCGTGATGCACCCCGGCGTGAATTTGGTGGTAGTTGCGCCATGAGGTGTGCAGGATTGGGATCGACATGAATAACGTGCCGAGCCAACGCGCACGCCTCATGTTCTCAATCGAGGCCCCGTGGTTGGTGTAGTGGAATGTGTGCAGAAGCCCGCGGGTTCGATTGGTGACCAAGATCCAGACAGGGATGAAGATTAGTATCTTGGCCGCGAATGGCCAGGATGATTGGTAAACATGCGAGGCAGCGACCAAGCAGGCGATCACCACAGACCATGACCACAGTACCTGACAACATAGTTGCCATTCCGTGAGCCATGTCTGGCGGGGTGCGCGCGGCGGACGATCCCAAAGGGACTTACCGGTTACCCATGTCCAGAATGCTTGGAAAGGAAGGTGTCCGTAGGTGGCGCGGACATCCATTCCGTAGCTGTAACGGGAAAAGCGCGTTGCATATATTGCATCTTTCATCGCTGTTGCCCTTTCGAGTCACGCGTGTGCTCGACGGTTATCGCCGTCATGACTGGAGATGAAAAACACCAGTGAGGCACGTTCACCGCTTTCCACTTTGCATACCTCGTGCGGATAGTCGCAACGACTCACCGTGACTGACTGGTAATTCGGAGATATGGTGGTGCGACCACCGTCCGGGCGGTACACGACGAAGTCGCCGCCTTTGAAGGAGCGACCCAGTTGCAACACCACTGAGATTTCGTAGTCAGGGTTGCTGTCCTTGTCTAGGTGTACGCCGACGAAGGAGCCGGAATGCATCAGATTGATCTGCGCGCGTCGCATTTGCATAGGTGAGTCTGATTGCACCAGCTTCTGCAGCATAGCGAGACGTCGAGGCTCTTGTAGCAGTTTGAGCATCTTCTTGGAGATTCCCTCATTTACCACTCGTGGGCGATCTACGTCTGTCATCAGGCGCCCCACTTCCACTTTGTTCGGTTCGCCCGCATCGCCGATTAGCACAGTTTCGTAACTGAGTCCGCTGCGAAGACCGAGCTCCTCCAGCTCTTCCCACTCTTCGGAGGTGAGGAACTCGAGTTCGGTGTCGATCACCACTACGCCATCGTGCGCAAGGGTGAGGCTCATCTTGTCGATGGCGGTTTGGAGTTGGGGCGCGATCATGTGTAGTTACCTCTTTTATTTTCGATGCCTGATTTGAGCGTGAAATGCAGTATCGAGAGGTTAATTAATAGAGTGCGCTTGTTCGACTATGTTTTTCTTTGAGTCTTTATTGAGATGCTAGTTGTTGATTTTTTAAACAAAACTTGTAGTTACAAAATGGTTCAAACAATGTGAGCATTGCAACGTGAAGCAACTTTCCTAGTTGATGGGTATGGAACAAAAGAAGCTTGGTGTTTAGGGCAATCAAGCTATCGTCGCTCAAGGATTAACTCTCAGCGATCGATTTGCGTGCTGTGCTTGCGAACGCATCAGGCTAGCGCGTGTTACTGATGGTGGGTCAGAGAAAATTATTGCTTGTGTCACCCAGTCAAAATTCAATCACCCAATGGAAAAGGGCTTCGCAGCTCTAGCCGCGAAGCCCTTATCAGATAAGCCTTGTGATTCACCCTTCGACAAGCTCAGAGCGAACGGACTTAAGAAGCAATTACATGCCCATGCCGCCCATACCACCCATGCCGCCCATGTCAGGCATGC
>CAYXWW010000239.1:0-4969 GCA_964468905.1 uncultured Rhodoferax sp.
AGGTGGGGCACGTCGCCGTGCAAAAACCGCAGTGCACGCACTTGCGCAAAATGGCCTCGGCCGCATCCCCGTCTGGTGTGCCGCGGTATTCGGGAGAAAGCTGGGTTTGCATGGATCAAAACGCCTGAAATAAGCGGTGCGGGTTGAAGATGCCATGGGGGTCCAGGCTGTGTTTGAGCCGCTGCTGGATGGCTACCTGTGCGGGCTCTTGGGCCGAGTCTTGTAAGCCAAAATGGCCACTGGCCCTCGTGGAACGTGCACAAGGCGCTACGAAAAGTGTAGCGCTTCCACCGTGCACTTGTGCCGCACTTTGTAGCTGCGCTGCGGCATCCAGCGGAGCCCACAGCCAGCGCAGGCCGCCGTGCCACTCCACCAGTTGTGCCCAGGGCAGCTCCAGCACCGGTGCGGTTTGCGGCACGCTCAGGCGCCAAAGGGCCAGGGTGTCGTCTGTGGGGCGGGCAAAGAATGGCAGTTGCTGGTCGCGGCAGCGCGCCCAGTCGGCTTGCGCTTGCACATTGTCCATCCGGTGGCCGCCCTGCTCGGCCAGCATTTTGTGGCAGGCCGCTTCAACCGCTGCCACCGCGCCGCGCAGGCGCACAAACAGCAAGTCCTGGCTGGAGGATGTGGCCGTATCGTCATGCACCCAGCAACTGGCGTTGAGCGGCAGCGGCTGGCCGCCCCAGCGGTGCAGGCACTCCAGCGCTTCTGCCTGCCCCAGCGCAAACACCAGCGTGGCTTCGGCCGGTGCTGCGGGCAAAACCTTGAGCGACACCTGGGTAATCAGCCCCAGCGTGCCCATGCTGCCCGTCATCATGCGGGAGACGTCGTACCCCGCAACGTTTTTCATGACTTGGCCGCCAAACATAAGCTCTTCGCCAAGGCCATTGACCATGTGCAGCCCCAGCACGTATTCACGCACGGCACCCACACTGGCGCGGGCCGGGCCACTCAGGCCAGCGGCCACCATGCCGCCTATGGTCGCTGCGCTCCCTTCGGCGGTGCCGCAATCTAGGGCACGCTCGCCCAAGGGCTGCGCGTTAGTCGTCGCGCTCCTTGCGACGGGGCTGCAATCTTGGAGGCGGTCGCTTAATGGTCGCGCGTGGGTAGTACCTGGGCTTTCCTGTGGGGTCCACGCAAAGTGGGGCGGTTCAAATGGCAAGCATTGGCCGTGTTCGGCCAAAAGTGCTTCGAGTTCCGCCAACGGCGTGCCAGCCCCAACGGTGACGACCAGCTCGCTGGGTTCGTAGCTGACTACGCCACGCAGCGCAGTGGTGTCCAGCAACTCGCCTTGCAGGCTGTTGCCATAAAAGTCTTTGCTGCCGCCACCGCGTATTCGCAGCGGGGTGCGGTCAGCCGCTGCGGCGTGGATGCGGTCGACGAGTTGTTTGCGGGCGGTATCCATGGCATGCATGGTAGCGAGTGCTCCGCAGGCCAGCGTGAATTTTTTGAACAGCCTGCCGCCATAAAATTCTCAAACCCTCTGGGCACCCACTTTTCATGCAAGCGTAGGCCATACGATGGCACTGGGCACAGTGAACCGGTCAGAGCCGCGGTAGCCACATGCCCACCACGGCGACAAAAATACCCACTGCCATGGCCAACGTAGAAACCACCAGCGTAGCCGCCACAGCGACTTTTGCGCGCGGGCTGCCACTGTCTTGGGCACGCAGATACGCTTCCAGCAGCGCAAGTGGTACAACGTACACGGCGAAGCCCAGAAAGTTCAAAAATGGTCCGGTAAATGTCTGCATGTCAAAACCAGCCGGGCCCTTGTTGATGGTCAGCCAAAACATCAGGCCCACACGAAAGAACCACACGCCACCCATTGCTAGAAACAGACGCAATGCCCAGCGGCGATGGATCACAAACTTGCGGGCCAACGCGTAGCGCAGTGCCATGGCCGCGCAAAACATGATGGCGATGGCGTTGCCTACAATTCCAACATGCTGCGTGGTGTCACCCACAGAGCCGCGCACCAACCCCATGTAAAGCCCAGCAATGCTGATGGCAAACGCCGAAAGAATATAGGTTCGCCCCAGCCACCGGTGGAACCGGGGTGCCCGCGCCCTGACCTGTGGGATGAGCTGTAGCGGCCCCCCAATGGTGGTGATCACAGCCAATAGCAGGTGTGCAGCAACGACCAAGTTGCTAAAGGGCTCTCCAGCAACATAGCCACGCGGAAAGACCTTGTTCCAAGCCTCCCAGTTGCCATGCATGGCCGATCCGCCGTAGTAGAGCGCGATATACACCGCAAAAAGCCATTGGCCAATGGCAGCGGTTGTAAACCAGAACTGTGCTGAATACTTCAGGGCCTTGGTGGCTACCGGGCTAACAACTAACGGTCTATCGACCGATTGGGACATGGTGTAAGAGGTCATGGCGAGTCCTTCAATGAAAAGGATCGCACTCTACGGACCGCAGGTTGTTCGCGCATCCACTTTGCGATCTTTGGAGATCGCGCAGGGATAGGCTGCAGAATTTGAGGATAGACGGTGGAGTGATGCCGCAAGCGGCAAGCCCTGTTCTCCTGCTGCTACGTCTTATTCGGCGAAGAAGTTCACCGGCAAGCCCGGCACATCCACCCTGGTGGAGAACACACAACCCGATAGTGGCAGTGCCTCTACTTCTGCCGCACTGCGGCCATGCCGCGCAGAGGTCAGGTACAGCGTCTTCAAATCATCACCACCAAAGCATGGCATCGTTGGACAGGCTGCGGGCGTGGGGAACGTGGCGAGCAAGCGGCCATCGGGTACGAATTTGCAGACGCGCTGGCCTTCATACATGGCTGTGTAGTAGTTGCCTTGTGCATCAACCGACGCACCATCCGGGCGGCCGGGATAGGTCCGTTGAATGACGTCGCTATGCGGGTCTAGTTGCCAGCCACTCGGTTTAGCGGCAAACGAGTGGAACAGCCGGTGTCCACTCAGCGTGTTGGCGTGCAGGTCACAGTCCCAGGCGTGAACCACGTGGTTGGAGGTGTCGGCCCAATAGGCCGTGCGGTTGTCGGGGCTCCAGCACAGACCGTTGCCGGTCAGGCCACCTTCGGCGTGCTGTTGCACCACGGGTGTTTGGCCGCCACGGCAGTCGATGGAGAACAGTGCGGCGCGCCCCTGCTTTTGCTCATCCACCGTGCTTACCCAAAAGCGCCCCAGCGCATCGCACTTGCCGTCGTTGGCGCGCAGGCCCGTGGTGTCGTAGGGCAGTGTGGTGATGTGTTCCAGCGTGCCACCCCAGGTGCGTGCACGGAACACACCGTGGCGCATGGCGATGACGAGGCCACCGCTGGCAGCCGGAGCAATGCAGCCTGGCTCGCTGGGCATGTCCCACGACGCGACCACACCGGTGTCGACCGGCATGCGCAGTATCTTCTTGTCGCTAATGTTGACCAAGTAGAGGCTGCGCTCTGCAGGGTGCCAAAAGGGTGACTCACCCAATGCATAGGTGTCGGCGCTAACGGTTTGCCACTGCATCATGCACGCTCCACTTCGATGCGCATGTCGCACGAAAAAGTCTGACCGGGTTGCAGAATGCAAACACCGAGGTCCTGTGCACTCTCGCCAGTGCGGGCCATGCGGTTGATCGCATCGTTCATATGGCTCACGGGTTCAATCGCAATGTCGCCTCTTGCAGGTACGGTGTAGACCACAAGGCGGCTCAGGCCTGAGGAAACCTTGACGTTCAACACGCTGTCACGCAGCTGCAGCACACCGTCCCAGCCGTCAAAGCAATGGTCCACCTGCAGGCCGGCGCAATCGGTGTCAATGCCAGTGCTGCTGCTGCGGTGCGTCGGCAGCACGTCGGGGCCCATCTCCCAACGGCCGGTGGCGGTGAATGTCACGTGGGCATCGGCCCGTTTGATGAAGAAGGGGTGCCAGCCCAGCCCGACCGGGGCCGATACCGCCGACTGGTTGGTAATGCTCATGCGCATCTCCAGCGCATGGGGTTCCAGTTTGAAGGCTTGCGAGGTATCAAAATCAAAGGGCCAGGTGGGATCGGCCTTGTGCTCATACGACAACAACGCATAGGATTCTGACGATTCCAGGACAGTCCAAGGGCGCTCCCAGCCTACTCCGTGGATTCTGTGGGGTTCGTCAGCAGTCCAGTTCTTTACCAGCGGGTGATCCGTGCCCGCCCAGTGCAGTGTCGCGTTGCCCACACGGTTGGAAAACGGCACCAGTGGGTAGCTAGCCGCGTCGCGTACGGAGTGGAGTTGTGCGGCAGGCGTGGACTGTAAAACGGGAATTTCGCCCAGCCACAAGCCGTTGATACAGCCGCCGAGTTCAGGTTTGATTTCGCACAGCAATTCGCCGCAGCGCAGGGAGACAGGGGTAGACATAAAGTTGGATCGTTCTATTTGGACGCAGAACTGCAAATTGTGCACCCTCCGGACGCAAAAAAAAGACCCCTGGGAACCATTTGGTTACCAGGGGCCATCACCCAACTTCTTTTTGTGCAGCAAACGCTGCTTCTTGTTTTACTTAGCGGTTGTACGCTGTCTCGCCGTGGGACGTGATGTCCAGACCTTCGCGCTCGTCTTCTTCGCTGACACGCAGACCGATGGTCTTGTCGACGATGAAGTAGGCGGCAATCGACACAATGCCAGACCACAAGACCGTTACACCCACAGCCTTAGCCTGTGTCCACACTTGTGCGCCAATGGAGTAGTCGGCAGCCGTAATCATGGTGGCCGTAACCCAATCGCCCATGGCGCTGGGTCCGCCCAGAGCGGGCGATGCGAACACACCGGTCAACAAGGCGCCTACGATGCCGCACACACCGTGCACGCCAAATACATCGAGTGAATCGTCGGCACCGAGCATCTTCTTCAAGCCGCTCACACCCCACAAGCCTGCAAAGCCAGCAACCAGACCAATGATCAGGCCACCACCGATACCAACGTTGCCAGCAGCAGGCGTAATGGCGACCAATCCAGCAACTGCACCGGATGCGGCTCCCAGCATGGAGGCCT
>CAYXWW010000240.1:0-4918 GCA_964468905.1 uncultured Rhodoferax sp.
ATGAGCCGCGTCACTTTTGAAAGTGGTTCCCGCACCACTCGAGAAAACGCCCTTCAAGTTGCCAAACTCCTGGGTGAAAAATGCAAGCAGCCTTGGTTGCTTGTCACCTCTGCTTGGCACATGCCCCGCTCCATGGAAGAGTTCAAAGCCGTAGGGTGCAACGTGACCGCCTACCCGGTAGATTTTTGGACGAGCGACAAGTGGGACTGGACGGATTACTCACTGGCCCACAGCCTGGTGCACTGGCAAACGGCCCTGCATGAGTGGCTGGGCATTTGGGCCTATCGTCTCACGCGGTAAAACCAGTTAATTGGGGTCAGATCCCAATTGTTCAGATGGCCGCGCTGCGCTCGCCATGACGAATTCCCCGTCACTGCGAGCGTAGCGCGGCAGTCTCTTCGTCACTGCGAGGCCCGCAGGGCCGTGGCAGTCTCTAACAAAACCGCCTTCCGAAGCGGTTTTGTTTTTGGTGCGCTTGCAAAAGGAGAGGATTACCAAGCAAGTTCTGGCGGGGATGTTGGAAGTATGGTAAGGTAATACCCATAAATACTCTTGTGGAGTTGCCGCTATGACTGCTACGGCTGTGCGCCCTGTTGCGATCAAGATCGATGAAGACATCAAAGCTCGATTGAAACGCTTGGCTGATGCGCGTCAGCGCACGTCACACTGGCTCATGCGCGAGGCGATTACGCAGTACGTCGATAGAGAAGAGAGGCGTGAGGCGTTCCGCCGGGACACACTCAAGGCTTGGGAAGCTTTTCGTGAAAACGGATTGCATGTGACCGCCAATGAGGCAGATGCCTGGATGGCTCAGCTCGAACAAGGCAATGACGTTGAGCCGCCCGATGCGCACGTATAAATGTCACGCCTGATCTGGTCACCTGCCGCGCTGGTGGATGTCAAGCGCCTTTACGACTTTCTCAAGCCCAAGGATGTTGATGCCGCCAAACGTGCTGTGAAGGCTATTCGTCAAGGCGTTAAAGTTCTGGAGAAACAGTCGGGAGTGGGGCGCCCCGTTGAAGACATGGAAGATGAGTTCCGTGACTGGATCATTGATTTCGGCGATAGCGGTTATGTCGTTCGTTATCGGCTCGACCAGCGCTTCGTCATGATATTGGCGGTGCGTCATCAGAAGGAGGCGGGATTTTGATGGTGGCAATCATCCGAAACCGGTAATTGGGGTCGGATCCCGATTGTTTTGTTTTTTGGGGACTTGCAAGGGGGGGGAACACCTTGTATCCTGCAGAACCATTCCAGACGTGATATATTGGAGCATGCCTGATAAGAAAATCCACGACGAGTCACACAAGATTTCCGACAAGCGTGGCAATGGAAGCCTCCGACGTGAGGTCTGGGTTGATCGCAAGGGCAAGGTGACGCGCTACAACCTTGCATACATCAACCACAACCTGCATGCTGGCGACAACGGTCGGGTGGTTGGCTATGACAACGCCCATGGCTTTCATCATCGGCATTACTTCGGCGTCGTCGAACCGATTGACTTCATCAGCTATGAGGACGTTGAAGAGCGCTTTGAACTGGATTGGACTGCATTGAAAGGCCGCAAATGAACAAGCTCATCATCAAGACTGGCACTGAAGAGGACTTTTTTGCACGAGGCCGTCGTTTGGCCAAGGCGGTTGACCAAGGCAAAGCTATTGCAGAAGAGCGCATCATCAGCTTTGAAGATCCAGCCGATGTGATGAGGCTCATCACAGCAACCCGTTTGGCGTTGTTCCGAGCGGTCAAGGAGGCGCCTGGGTCGATCACGGACATTGCGGCAAGGCTGCACCGTGACCGTAGCGCGGTCAAGCGCGACCTCGATGAGTTGGCGCAAGTTGGATTGGTCACTATCGCAGAAAAGGTGTTGCCTGGACACGGGCGCATGAAGGAAGTGCGTGCTGCCGCCCCCCGGTTTCAGCTGATGGCTGAGGTTGCGTAACTTCGAACTTAATTGGGGCCATAATTGGGGGCAGATCCCAATTGTTTTGCTTTTTGGGGACTTGCAAAAGGGGAGGATTACCGAGGAAGGCCTTGCCAAATTTTGCCAAGATGACTAGACTTACCCCATGACGACCATGAATATTTCCCTGCCAGAAACGCTCAAATCCTTCGTTGACGGGCAAGTCGTCGAACGCGGCTACGGCACGAGCAGCGAGTATGTGCGCGACTTGATTCGCAAAGACCAGGATCGACAGAATTTGCGTGGTCTGCTGCTGGCGGGTGCCGCTTCGCGGCCGGGCAAAGTGGCAGACGCCAACTACTTCGACGCACTGCGCAGCCGCGTTCAGAAAAGCGGTTCGGTTTGAAAACCAAACCGGTCATTCCCCGCGAACTCGCGGGTAAGGATGCTGAGGATGCGGTCGATGACTACCTCCAGGAGGCGGGCGATCAAGTGGCCTTGGGATTCATTGAGTCGCTGCAAAAGACCTACGACCACATTGGCCGGCATCCACAAACGGGCTCGCCGCGCTATGCACACGAGCTGAATTTGCCTGGGTTGCGCATGTGGCCGCTCAAGCGCTACCCCTATTTGGTCTTTTACGTCGAGCAAGACGATCACATAGACGTCTGGCGGGTGCTCAACAGTCACAGGGATATCCCGGTGTGGCTGCGCGACGAGTAGGTCAGCCAGGGTAATCGTCCCCTAGAATGCGCTGTTCGCCATAAAAGCCAAGGGCAATTCAAAATATTCCCGATCGGTAACCATATGTTTTTACACATAGATATCCCCATAAAAGTTCCCGTTCGGGATATTTCCTTGTGTGATCTCTGAGTCTGAGTCATAATTTCCCGTACGGGATTTATTTTGAACTCAATCCATGGCTACCATCACTTCTTCTCAGTCCTTAGGGACGGTCCTGCGCGCCTCCAGAAAACGCCTGGGGCTAACCCAGGCCGACCTGGCCTTGGCCGCTGGCGTCGGCTTGCGTTTTATCGTGGAACTCGAAGCAGGCAAACCCACCGTTCGTCTGGAGCAGGTGCTACGTGTTATAGACGCACTGGGGAGCTCTTTAACCCTCACTGACTTGGATATTGAGCCTGCTCAGGCGGATGGGGATCGCCATGGCACATGACATCAGTGTCTGGTTGTTTGATCAACCGGTCGGTACGTTGTCGCTGCTGGGGGGGCGGCTGAGTTTTCAGTACGACCACGACTGGCTGGCGCAGCCCGACGCAGTCGCGCTGTCGCAGTCTTTGCCGCTGGGCCCTAAGCCGTTCGATGACCACCATTGCCGGGCCTTCTTTGCCGGTCTGTTGCCCGAGGGCAATCTGCGCCGGCTGATTGCCCAGCAGTGCCAGGTGTCGAGCCAAAACGACTTTGCTTTGCTCAACGCCATCGGCGGCGAATGCGCGGGCGCCATCACCTTTGTGCCGCAGGGGCAGTCCGTGCCCACGCCCGAGCAGGCGGGTGTCGAATGGCTGGATGAGCCGCAGCTGATGGCATTGTTCGACGAGTTGCCGCGCCGCCCCATGCTGGCGGGGCGCGACGGCGTTCGTTTGTCTTTGGCCGGCGCGCAAGACAAACTGCCCGTGGTGTTTGACGGGCAGCGCATTGGCCTGCCCAAAGGGGGGCAGCCCAGCACCCACATCCTCAAGCCTGCCATCGCTTCAGTGGAAGACAGCGTGCTCAACGAAGGTTTTTGTCTGTCGTTGGCGCAGGCCATGGGGCTGCCCACGGTGCAGGCACAGATCTTTGTCGTCCAAGGCCTCCAGGTCTTGCTGGTGGCGCGTTACGACCGCCGCGTGGGCGTTGACGGCCATCCGGTGCGCATTCACCAAGAGGATTTCTGTCAAGCCCTGGGCGTGGTGCCCGAGATGAAATACCAAAACGAAGGCGGCCCCGATTTGAAGGCCTGCTTCGATCTGCTTCGCAAAGCTACCCGGCCCAGCGCGCCGCAGGTGCTTCGGTTGCTGGATGCCGTGGTGTTCAACGCACTGATCGGTAACCACGATGCCCACGCCAAGAACTTCTCCTTGCTCTATGCAGGTCAGAGTAAAAACGTGGCACCGACGCTGGCGCCGCTGTATGACATGCTGTGCACGGCCGTGTACGACCACCTCACGCCCAAGATGGCGATGAAGCTGGGCAGCAAATACAAGTTCACCGAAGTGCAGGCGCGGCACTGGGAACAGTTTGCACAAGCCGCCGGGCTGTCCAAGGCGCAAACCAAAAAGCGCGTGCTGCAGATCGCACGGCAGTTGCCCGCCATTGCCAGGAGTCTTCAGGCGACACAGCCATTTGCTGGGCGGGCGATCATTGCCAAGATGATTGAACTGATCGATCAGCGCAGCGCATTGACCATCCGCAGGCTGACCGAAGGTGAGTCGGACACCCAGGTGGATGACGAGGAAGCGTGAGCCTTAAATGGGCGAGGTGACGATTACCCAGGCAGCGCAGCCGCTTTGTCGGTACGTTCCCAAGTGAACTCGGGCTCGTCACGACCAAAGTGGCCATAGGCAGCGGGCCGTAATCGGGGTCAGATCCCAATTGTTTTGCCACCCAAACCGCCTTCGGGCGGTTTTGGCTTTTAGGGCATGCAAAAGGGGGGTGATTACCGTTAATTGGGGTCAGATCCCAATTGTTTAATTAACGATGCATATATTGCGGTGATTAACTTGACGCTGCGGTGAAACCCGCCCACAATCACCGCATGGAAAGCGAAGATAAACGGTACATCTGGCAGCAATCCGATTGGCCGCACTGGGTTTATGACCTCAAGCGACTGGCGCCTTTGCTTGCCCAGGTCCACATGGCGCAGGGCCACTTGCTCGGCCGCATGCACGACCTGGGCTTGGATGTACGCGATCAGGCCACGTTACGCGTCTTGACCGAGGATGTGCTCAAGACCAGCGAGATTGAGGGCGAGAAGCTCAACCCCGACGGGTCGCTGACCATCCCCGACCCCTACGCCAA
>CAYXWW010000241.1:0-1198 GCA_964468905.1 uncultured Rhodoferax sp.
GCATCATGGCGTCGAGCAACACAATATCGGGCAATGCTTGCGCAGCACGCTGTAACGCGGCCTCGCCAGAGGTTGCAATCAGCACGGTGTAGCCCGATTCGTCCAGTGCGTCATGCAGCACTGACAGGTTGTCAGGCACGTCGTCCACGATCAGCACCACGTCGCTGTTGGTGCGGTCCAGTGTGTGGCTCAAGGTCGGTGGCACAGTGCGGTCAGGGCGTCGGTTGTTCATCAATAACTCTTTGCAACTGCGTCTGCATCGCTTCAAACTGAAACTGCCGCGCTAGAGCGCCCATGGCATCCGTAAAGCCTACTGACGCGGGATAGGCCGCAGCGATCGCCCCCAATTTGTTGGTGATTCCACGGTAAAAGCCCAGATGCACCAATTCTTGCAACGCCAAAAGTTCGGCGCGCGGCGGTGGCACGAGCGGTATGTTAGCCGCGCCACGGTGCGGCGGCTCGGTTGTTCCAGCTTCTGCCACGCAATCGAGCCACGTGAGCGCCAGCTTACGCTCCAACCAATCCAGCAGCTCTGTGTGGCGCACGGGCTTGACGATGAAGTCTTCTGGTTCAATGCCCAGCAGATTGTCTACGCCCCGCTCAAAAGCATTGGCGGACACGATGGCTACCTGCGGCTGGCGGCCGTCTAGCGCGCGCACGCGGCGCAGGGTCTCCCACCCATCAATACCGGGCATGGCCAGGTCCAGCAGAATCACATCAGGGTCGTAGCCTGCGGCCAGCAGGTCCAGCCCATCATGACCACTGGCCGCCACGCGCAGTACAAAGCCCAGTGGCTCCAACAGGCTCACGAGCAGCTCGCGGTCGGCCTCTTCATTATCGATCACCAGAATCTTGCGCCGCACGCCAGCATAGCCACGCCGCGGTTGGCGCGCAGCCTTGTGCAGCCGCTCCAGTGTGTGCCCCGCATGGACGTGCAACTCCGGCAAAAACAAGCGCACCCTGAATACCGAGCCTTCACCCAGCACGCTGCTGGCCGTCAGTTCCCCGCCCATTAGGTCCGTGAGCATTTTGGCGATGGTCAGGCCCAGGCCAGACCCAGTTGCACCCACGGCCACACTCGTTGCCCGGGCAAACGGGTCAAAAATATATTCCAACTCTTCGGCATGCATGCCGGGGCCTGTGTCGTGCACTTCCACCTGCGCCATCTCGCGGGCGTAGCGCAGGCGAAAAGTCACAC
>CAYXWW010000241.1:1208-4869 GCA_964468905.1 uncultured Rhodoferax sp.
GATAAAAATCTGGCGCACACGCTTCTCGTCAGCCCGCACCCATGCGGGCATGGCACCTTGCACCTCAAAGTTAAAAGCCAGTCCTTTGGCGCTTGCTTGCAATTCAAACATGCTGGCGATCTCGTGCATGCCGTTGGCAAACTGCATCGGCTTGGCATTCAGTGTGAGCTTGCCCGACTCAATGTGGGCCATATCCAGCGTACCCTCAATCAACGAGAGCAAGTGTTCCCCGCCGCGCTTGATAACCCCGACGGCCTGCTTGCGGTGCGCGGGGATGGAGGCGTCTTCGCCCATCAATTGCGCATAGCCCAGGATGCTGTTGAGCGGAGTGCGCAGCTCATGGCTGATGGCGCTGATGTAGCGGCTCTTGGCCTGATTGGCCTGCTCCGCCTGCCGCTTGGCGCGTTCTGCTTCTGCCGTGGCGGCTTGCAAGGCCTCATCGGTTTGCCTGTGAGATTCAATTTCTTGCAACAACAGGTGCGTTTGACGGTTTGATTCTTCTTGTGCCACCTGTCGGCTTTTGTGCGCCAGCACCAGCCACCAGGCCACGATTCCACCCAGCAGCAGCAGCGCCATATAAGCCTTGAAAAACCCCGACCGCAGTGCATCGTCCAAAGCGGCCTGGCCGCCAGTCGCCTCGGTCAAGGCCGATAGCTCTTGCCGATAAAACACGCCAAAAACGGTGGCCAGCAGCGGCACGATGATCAACATCAGCAAGATGAAATGTCCCGCCCCCGTATCCAGAAACGGCCAAACGCGCTGCGGCAAGACCCAGCGCAAAGCACCCGACCATTGCGCCGACAGGCTGGCGTGGGGTTTGCACAAGTCGCCACATCGTGCATCCAGTGTGCAGCACAGCGAGCAGATGGCACCCTGGTAGGCGGGGCAGTGGGCCATATCGGGGCCTTCGTATTCGCGTTCGCAAATGACGCAGCGCTGAACGCCTGGCGATTCGTCTGGCGCTGGAGCGTGGGCGGCACGGTGTTTTGCTCCCCCGCTTCCACACGTTGCCCCGCCCGCTGCGCGGGCTCCTCCTTGACCTGCGCAAAACACCGTGCCGCCCACACTCCCGATGCTCGTTCTTGCAATGTAATACCGCCCCTTGGTTGCCCACGCCAGTGCGGGTGAGGCTATGAATGCAGTAGCCAGCGCCACCACAGCCGAAAACGCTTTGGCATCCGCACCAAACAACCCAAGATACGCAGCCACCGACAACGCCGACGCCAGCGCCATAGACCCCACACCGACGGGGTTGATGTCATACAAATGCGCCCGCTTGAACTCAATTCCCTTGGGTGAAAGGCCCAGCGGCTTGTTGATCACCAGATCGGCCACCACCGTCATGATCCAGGCGATGGCAATGTTGGAGTACAGCCCCAACACGTCGCCCAGTGCCTTGAACACGTTCATCTCCATCAACATGAACGCAATCAAGGTATTGAACAGCACCCACACCACGCGCCCGGGGTGGCTGTGCGTGAGGCGGGAGAAAAAATTGCTCCATGCCAACGACCCAGCATAAGCGTTGGTGACATTGATCTTGAGCTGAGACACCACCACAAACAGCGCCGTGGCCGCCACGGCCCATTGCAGCGACGTAAACACATACTCATATGCCGCCAAGTACATTTGATTGGGATCGACAGCACGGTCAGTCGGCACGCTGTGGGTAATGGCCAGGTAGGCCAAAAACGCACCGCCCAGCATCTTGGCCACACCCAAAACCACCCAGCCCGGGCCGCCCAGCATCACGCACAGCCACCAGCGTTTGCGGTTCTGCAAAGTTTGCGCCGGCATAAAGCGCAGGTAGTCCGCCTGCTCGCCCATTTGCGTGATGAGCGCAATGCCCACTGTCAGCGCCGCGCCAAACAAATGCAAGTCAAATTGGCCGCCCACACCCAACTCACCGCCATACTGGGTGATACCAGTAAATGCAGTTGGATTGCGCACCAACACAAACCCAAACGGAACCACCAGCATCACGAGCCACAAAGGCTGCGTCCATACCTGCAAGCGACTGATGACTGACACACCGTGCGTAACCAGCGGGATGACCACCAGCGAGCAAATCAAGTAGCCCCAGCTGGGTGGTATATCCAGCGCCAGCTCCAGCGCGTAGGCCATGATGGCGGCCTCCAGCGCAAAGAAGATGAAGGTAAACGTTGCATAAATCAGCGAGGTAATGGTGGAGCCAATGTAGCCAAACCCCGCCCCGCGGGTGAGCAAATCCATATCCACCCCATAGCGCGAGGCGTACACGCTAATGGGCAGCCCGGCCAAAAAAATCACCAGCCCCGTCACCAGAATCGCCCAAAAGGCATTCACAAAACCGTATTGCACCAACAGCGTGGCACCTACAGCCTCCAGCACCAGAAAGGATGCCGCGCCAAACGCCGTGTTGGCAACCCGCCATTCGGACCACTTGCGGAAACGCTGGGGCGTGAAACGCAGGGCGTAGTCCTCCATCGTTTCACTGGCCACCCAGTTGTTGTAGTCGCGCCGGATTTTGACCACCCGCTGTGGCGGTGTGGCAGGCGTGGGCGCAGTGGTGGGTGAGAGGTCGGGTTCGAGTGGCACACCGCTATGGTACAGATTCCACTGCGTATGCGGCTTTTGGCGTACATGGCACGCACAGGCACACAGGTTGATGTTTAATAACGGAGAAACCTCCCGTTTGAACAGGCACAGCGCAATGGAACTTACCCCCCGCGAAAAAGACAAGCTTCTGCTCTTTACTGCCGCCCTGCTGGCCGAGCGCCGCAAGGCCCGTGGCCTCAAGCTCAACTACCCGGAAGCCGTGGCCCTGATCAGTGCCGCCGTCATGGAAGGCGCACGCGACGGCAAGACCGTGGCACAACTGATGAGCGAAGGCCGCTCCGTTCTCACCCGGGCCGATGTGATGGATGGCATTGCGGAGATGATTCCCGACATCCAGGTCGAAGCCACCTTCCCCGACGGCACAAAATTGGTCACCGTGCACCAGCCCATTGTCTGAACACACCCTTGTATTGGAATTCACCATGCACAAAACATTTCAACACGCTATTACTTCAATAGCTGCTTACGCAATATCCACGGGGGCTAGCATCGCATTTGCCCATGATGGACATGGTCTGGCCGGGTCCCACTGGCATGCCACGGATGCGCTGGGCTTTGTTGTCGTGGGTGGCCTGGCTGCTGCCGCCATCTGGTTTTCACGCAAAGACAAGTGAGCGCGGCATGATTCCCGGCGAAATCTTTACCGACGACGGCGAACACGCCCTCAATACCGGCCGCCGCACTGTCACCATGGTGGTGCAAAACACGTCGGACCGCCCCATTCAAGTTGGCTCGCATTACCACTTTGCCGAGACCAACGGCGCGCTGGGCTTTGACCGTGCAGTGGCACAAGGCATGCGTCTGAATATCGCCTCCGGTTCCGCCGTGCGCTTTGAACCCGGTCAGCAACGCACCGTGGAGTTGGTGGATTTTGGCGGCGACCGCATCGTCTACGGATTCCGCGGTCTTGTGCAAGGAAAACTCTAATGGCAACGATTGGACGCCGCGCCTATGCGGAAATATTTGGCCCCACCGTGGGTGACCGCGTGCGCCTGGCCGACACCGGCCTGCTCATCGAAGTGGAAAAAGACTACACCCTGGCGGCCGGCAGCTATGGCGAAGA
>CAYXWW010000242.1:0-360 GCA_964468905.1 uncultured Rhodoferax sp.
GAAGGCCGAGAAGCTGCTCATGCTGACCAACATCAGCGGCGTGCTCAACAAAGCCGGAGAGTTGCTCACAGACCTGACTGCGCGCCGCATTGACGAGCTGTTTGCCGATGGCACCATCTCGGGCGGCATGCTACCCAAGATTGCCGGTGCACTGGACGCGGCCAAGAGCGGCGTGAACGCCGTGCACATTGTGGATGGCCGTGTGCCCCATGTGTTGCTACTCGAGATATTGACCGACCAGGCCTTTGGCACCATGATTCGGTCGCACTGAGATTGCTACAGTTGTTATAGCTGCTCACGCACGTTCTACGAGGGCTGGAGGTCAATTTCATGCGACTCTTATTGGTGGAAGACGATGTC
>CAYXWW010000242.1:370-4853 GCA_964468905.1 uncultured Rhodoferax sp.
GCAGATGCTGCCGGTCTTCATCGGCATCGGATTGGGTGTATTGCTCGGCTCCATTCCCTTCTATCTGCCGGGATTCCCGGCGGCCCTCAAGCTGGGTCTGGCGGGCGCGGGCTACGCGGTGGACTGGGTGGGCAGCGCCGAGCGTGCACTGGAGGCCACGCGGTCAGAAACCTTTGACCTGGCCGTGGTTGACATTGGCCTGCCCGGTATGGATGGACTGGAGCTGACCCAGGCCCTGCGCAAAGCGGGCCACACCATGCCGGTGCTGATACTCACCGCGCGTGATGCGCTGCAAGACCGGGTGCAGGGGCTGGACGTGGGCGGTGACGACTACATGGTCAAACCCTTTGAATTGCCCGAGCTGCTGGCCCGCCTGCGCGCACTCTTGCGCCGCTCGCAAGCGGCCACGTCTGCCACCATCGTCTTTGGTCCCTTGGAGCTGGATACCGCCTTTCGCAAGGCCTGCATTCGTCCTGCTGGCGGTGGCGACACCATACCCATAGAACTGGGCCCGCGCGAGTGGACAGTGATGGAATACCTGATGCTGCAAGCGCCCAAACCAGTGAACAAAGACAAGCTCATGCAGGCGCTGACCGGGTGGGACAAAGAAATCACGCCCAATGCGGTGGAGGTGTACATCTCGCGCCTGCGTGGCAAGCTGGACCCGCACGGTTTGTCGCTACGGTCCATCCGTGGCTTTGGTTACCGGCTGGAGCTGCAGGTTGCGCCGGATACGGCCGCTCTGGCTGCAGACGCGCCACCTGCCGCCCCGGCTGCCTGATCACCGGTCACCATGGCCGCGCCTGCGCACAACACCTATGGCATGGCCGCAGGCCTCAAGCGTAGACTGCTGCTGCTGCTACTGGCGCCCTTGCTGGTACTGGCCCTGCTGAACACCTGGTTTGACTACTCTTCGGCCGACAGCGCCGCCTTGCAACAAGACCGCCAGTTGTTGGCCAAGGTGCCCCTGCTGGCGGGGTCCGTCGTGGCGCCGGGTGCAACTGTGTCAGACTCACCTATCGTACTGATGGCGCCCGCCATAGAAGATTTTTTGGATGATCGGCCCGATCGGTCAGCAGTCGCATTGGTCACCCTGGAAGGCGAAGTTCTGAAGGGCGACGCTTGGCTTGGTGGCTTGCCGCCCGATACGACAGAGCCAGAGTTTTCCAGCCGGGAGTTTGAGGGAGTCACCTACCGCATCGTCAGCCAGCGCATGCACACCGTAGCGGGTGAACTGGTGATGCGTCTGGCAGATGGGTCCGACCCGCGCCAGCAGTGGTTGCGCCTGCTGTTGTGGAAGGTGGCCTTGCCCAATCTGGTGCTGGTCTTTGCGGCGTTTTTTGCGGTGAACTGGGCGGTACAGCGCGCGCTGCGTCCGCTGATTGAACTCAAAGAGGCCGTGGAGCGGCGCTCGCCACAAGACCTGTCTGCCCTTGACGCGCTGGGCTCACCCGACGAGGTGCGCCCCTTGGTGCAATCGTTGAACCGGTTGTTTGATCTGGTCAACGCCCAGGCCGAGAGCCAGCGCCGTTTTGTGGCCGATGCCGCGCACCAGCTGCGTACACCGTTGGCGGGCTTGCAGTCGCAGGTGGAGGCTTGGGCGCAATCGGTCAGCGCAACGGCTGCGCAGGCCAATCCTGCGTATGTGTATTCTGCGGATAGCCCGTTGCCGCATGCGGACCTGGAGAAAGTCTCCATTCGGCTTGAAGGCACGCAGATTTTCAAGTTGCGGCAGGCCGTGCGCCGCACCTCACAGTTGGCCAACCAGTTGCTGGCGCTGTCGCGGGCCGACGCGCACAGTGCCAATGTGCAGCCCATGCAGCGCGTGGACCTGCGCCAGATGTGCGAGACCCTGCTAGAGGCGCATCTGGATGCTGCCATGGACAAAGACATTGACTTGGGGCTCGAGACACAGGACGTGCACACCACCGGCCACGAGTGGCTACTGCGCGAGCTACTGGGCAATTTGCTGGACAACGCCATACGCTATACACCGCGGGGTGGCCACGTCACGCTGCGCTGCGGCTGGTCGCGTGATGGCGGCGCGCTGGCGGAACACGCGTTTCTGGAAGTCGAGGACAACGGGCCCGGTGTGCCCGAAGCGGAGCGCGCGCGCATGCTGGAGCGCTTCTACCGCATCACCGGTACGGTAGGTGAAGGCAATGGGCTGGGTTTGGCCATCGCGGAAGAGATTGCCCGGGTGCACAACAGCCATTTGCAAGTGCAGGACGGCCACGGCGGGCAGGGCCTGCGGATGCGCCTGAATTTTCAGGCAGACCCTGTGCGAGAATGATTTATCCCCACTGCTTTGTGCACCATGCCAGCCGCCCTCGACCAGCCCCTTGAGCCACACGACCACGTGACCGACGCGACCGAAGCAGCCGTGCCAGAGGAAAAAGTGCGCAAGCGCCCCAAGCCGGGTGAACGGCGTGTGCAAATCTTGCAAGCGCTGGCCAGCATGCTGGAGCAGCCCAGCGGTGAGCGCGTCACCACCGCCGCCTTGGCCGCCCGCCTGGATGTGAGCGAAGCGGCGCTGTACCGCCACTTTGCCAGCAAGGCACAAATGTTTGAAGGCTTGATCGAATTCATTGAGCAATCGGTTTTCTCGCTCATCAACCAGATCATCGAGCGCGGCCCATCCCCAACTGACGCAGCTGGCGATGCTGGTACACGCCAGGCCGCCCGCATCATTGCGATGCTGGTGCAATTTGCCGAGAAAAATCCTGGCATGGCCCGCGTCATGGTGGGCGATGCGCTGGTGTTTGAGAATGAGCGGCTGATTGCCCGCATGACCCAGTTTTTTGACAAGATCGAAAGTACGCTCAAACAATGTCTGCGCGACAGCGTGTTTGGCGCGTCAGCCACTCCGACCGTTGACGCACAAGTGCGCGCCTCGGTATTGAGTGCCTTTGTGGCTGGGCGGCTACAACGTTATGTGCGGTCGGGCTACAAGCGCCTGCCATCCGAGCACCTGGATGCCAGCTTGCAGGTCTTGCTCGGGTAAACCCACCCATCAATTAGGCCGCCTGCTCTAGAGCAGAAAATTTATTTCCAAGGCAGCATGTAATTACTGCAGAATAGTACGATCGTTCTATTTTGCAGTACAGTGCGCCCATGTCCATTGCTTCTCCATCCGCCAAATCCATCCGCAAAGTCCGCCCGGCTTCAGCGCGGGTGAGCGCAGACCGGGAATCGCGTGCCCGCCGCGCCTTGCAAAAAGGCCAGCAGACCAAGTTGGCCATTGTGGACGCTGCGCTGGTACTGGCTACACAGGTTGGCCTGGAAGGCCTCAGCATTGGCGCCCTGGCTGAGGCCACGCAGATGAGCAAATCCGGCGTGTTTGCCCATTTTGGCTCGCGCGAGGATTTGCAAATATCCGTTATCAACCAATACTTCTCACTCTTTGAGCGCGACGTTTTCTACGCCGCCATGGAGAAGCCACGCGGCCTGCCCCGGGTGCAGGCCTTATTTGCCAACTGGATGAAACTGGTCGATGAAGACATCCAGGCGGGCTGTATTTTTATCAGCGGCGCGGTTGAGTTTGACGACCGACCCGGGCCGGTGCGCGATGCGTTGGCTGCGTCGGTACAGACCTGGCTGGCAGCCATGAATCGCTCTATCGTACTGGCCAAGGCCTGCGGTCACTTGCGTGCCGATGTGGACGAAGAGCAAATGGCGTTTGAGATCCACGGCCTGATCCTAGCCCTGCATTACGAAGCCCGCTTTCTGCACCGGCCGGGGTCTGTCGCCCGTGCCAACCGCGGTTTCGAAAATATTCTGGCGCGTAACGTTGCGCCCAACCAGTCCTGACGCCAACGCCCACCGATTCACCATTCAACAAGGAGTAGTTCACCATGCCAACATACAACCCGCCCCTGCGCGATATGCAGTTTGTGATGCACGAAGTGCTCAAGGTCGTGGATGACTTCAAACAAATTCCACAACACGCCGAGATGGATGTTGAAACAGTCAATGCGGTGCTGGAAGAGGGGGGAAAGTTTGCTTCCGAAGTGATCTTCCCGCTCAATATTTCAGGCGATGCTGAAGGCTGTACCATCGACCAGAGCACCCATGCGGTTACCACACCCAAAGGTTTCAAAGAGGCTTACAAAGCCTATGTAGAAGGCGGCTGGCCAGCACTGGCCTGCGACCCTGTGTACGGTGGACAAGGCTTGCCCTTGGTGGTCAACAGCATGTTCTATGAAATGCTCAACAGCGCCAACCAGGCATGGGCCATGTACCCAGGCCTGACCCATGGTGCCCACGCCGCGCTGCACACCCACGGCACCGACGCGCAGAAGAAGACCTACCTGCCCAAGATGACAAGCGGCGAATGGACGGGCACCATGTGCCTGACCGAGCCGCACTGCGGTACCGACCTGGGGCTCATGCGCACCAAGGCAGAGCCACAAGCCGATGGCACTTACAAGATCACCGGCAACAAGATCTTCATCAGCGCCGGCGAGCATGACATGGCCGACAA
>CAYXWW010000243.1:0-4780 GCA_964468905.1 uncultured Rhodoferax sp.
ACGAAGTGAAGATGAAGGCCGTGCGCCGCTTCTTTGAAGAAGGCGACAAGGTCATGGTGTGCTTGTCCGGTGGCAAGGATTCCTATGGTCTGCTGGATATCCTGCTGCATATGCGCGAGCATGCGCCGATTGACTTCGACATCGTGGCCGTCAATCTCGACCAGAAGCAACCGGGTTTCCCGGCCGACGTGCTGCCCAACTACCTGAAGAGTATCGGTGTGCCGTATCACATCGAAACGCAGGACACCTACTCGATCGTCAAGCGCAACATCCCCGAAGGCAAGACCATGTGCAGCCTGTGCAGCCGCCTGCGTCGGGGTATCTTGTACAGCGTTGCGCGGCGCCTCAAATGCAACAAGCTTGCGCTGGGCCACCACCGCGACGACATGCTGCAAACCTTTTTCCTCAATATGTTCTTTGGCGGCAAGCTCAAGGGCATGCCGCCAAAGCTCACCAGCGACAACGGCGAGTTCATCGTCATCCGCCCGCTGGCTTATGTAGCCGAGAAAGACCTCGTCCGCTGGGCCGCGCACCGCCAGTTCCCCATCATTCCGTGCACGCTGTGCGGCAGCCAGACCAACTTGCAGCGTGTGCAGATTGGCAACATGCTGCGCGACTGGGAAAAGCAATACCCCGGCCGCGCAGAGACCATGTTTACCGCACTGCAAAACGTGGTGCCCTCGCACCTGATGGACCACAAGCGCCATGACTTCAAGGCCATCAAAGCTACGGGCATTCCCGATGCGGATGGTGATCTGGCGTTTGACGCAGAAGAAATCGCACGGCCCGCCATCAGTGGTTTGCCCGGCCTGCAGGTTGTCGCGCACTAGTTATGCGCATCAACGCCACACGCATCATTGCCATCCGCCACGGTGAGACCGCGTGGAATGCAAACACCCGTCTGCAAGGCCATCTGGACATTGATCTGAATGCCCGTGGCCAATGGCAAGCCAAGCGCGCTGCGCTGGCGCTGGCAGACGAGGACATCGCGTCCATCTACAGCAGCGACCTCTCCCGCGCCCGTGCCACCGCGCAGGCGATTGCCGACCACAACACCCAGCTAGAAAAACGCGAAGTGCAGTTGCACTTGGGTCTGCGCGAGCGCGGGTTTGGTACGTTTGAAGGGCAAACTTACGCGCAGATTGAAGAACAGTGGCCGGAGGACGCACGCCGCTGGCGGCAACGCGATCCGCACTTTGCCCCAGCAGGCGGCGAGACGCTCACGGTGCTGCGCGAGCGGGTTCTTGCCACAGTCAACAGCATTGCCAGCCAGCACATGGGTGACCAAATCGTACTAGTCGCGCACGGCGGCGTCATGGACGCGCTGTACCGCCTGGCCACCCACGTGGCCATAGAAGCTCCACGATCATGGGAGTTGGGCAACGCCGCCATCAACCGCTTGCTATGGACACCGGACTGCCTGACGCTGGTGGGCTGGGCCGACACCCGGCACCTGGACGAGGCCACGCGGGATGAAGAGACTGCCTGACCCAAAAATGCAGTGACGCAGTGCGGCTGTGCCCCGCCGTCAATACGTCGATGTCTTAGACGACAGTGCGCTGAACTTTTTGCTCAAGGTGGACACGCTCGGTGACTGTTGGTTGATGCCACGTAACACCGCAAGCTGCTTCTGCGCCAGATCACGCTGGCCATTGCGCCAGTAGGCAAGTGCGAGCTGAAAGTGCACCTCTTCAAAGCCACTGGTCAACGCAGCCGCGCGCTCCAGTTCACGCACGGCGGCTTTGTACTTGCCATCGCGCATGTCGGCCAAACCCAAGCCCATCCAATAGTAGGGATTTTCGTCTTGCTGTTTGGCCAGCAAGTCCGCATAACGCTGTGCCTCTGCGGTACGACCTTGCGCTGCCAATAGCTTGTGCATGCTTTGCAGTGGTGCAAACGACTGGCCACCCACGGTAATGGCATGGGCCAACAACTGTTCTGCACCGGCGGTGAGTCCCTTGCGAACATACAACTGTGCCAAGTTGGCAAACGCCGGCGAGTAGTCTGGACTGGCCGCAATGGCCGCGCGGAAATAGGCATAGGCACGCGCGTCGTCCTGCACCACCAAATATTCGGCTGCCCGGTTGTTGTAGTAGCGCGCCATGATCTCGCCCTCGCTCAGCCGCTGTCCAAAGCGGTTGGAGCCCACTTGGGGCTCAAAGTCGATGACAAAATTCTCTACGGCCATAGCCCGGCCATTGACATGGAGATCGTGCGTATGGCGCACCAGCAGATTGACGTGACCATTGATGAAGTCAACGCCGTTGCGGCGGTCAAATGAAACAGGTACCTGGACCTCTTGCATATAGGCGCTGACGCCCAAGTGCCGGGCTGCCGAGTAGGCCAAGATGGTCAGGGACAAACAATTTCCACTCTGGCTGCGCCAGGTTTCTGCAGCACCCGTGGTCGTGCCACTGGCGTAGGACAGGCGTATGCCTTTCGGGTCATACAAGCGGCTCACCAGTAAATCGACCCGTTGTTCGATCGATAAATGCGATCCATTCGACGCTTTCAGCTCCACGGCCATGGCCGGATCCAGTGCAAACACGGAGTCAGGCGTCTCAGTTACGAGACCGCTCTGGTAGCCAAAAGCCTGGTCTTGCCACATCGAGACAGGCACAACCGATGCCACCTTGGGCCCGGCACACCCGGCCAAACCCAGCGCAACCAACACGACAGCACAGGAGTATTTGAAAAACATGGAACTCCTCCATTCAATTGAAGCCCTACCGCCTCCAGTATGCGCCCAGACACGGCAATTATCTATAGGGAATGCCCCGCATACTGCTTCAGGCCCTTTGCACATCCTCTGCAGAGACCATACCCGTCATGCCCTGAAGTTGCACCATCAGCTCGCCGCGGCGCAAAATCGTATGCTTGACGGTTTCTGTACGCCCCTTGTAGCGCACCCTGTCGCCCGTAGCGAACGACGCGAATTGGGTTGCCGCCTTGAGGGTGGAGAGGAACTTCCCCGCAGTTTCCCGATCAGCCCGCGCTTGTGCGTCGACCGCCGGGTTCTTTTTTGCCACCTGTTGAAGGGCTTTTCCGATTGCCGTACGCAGCTGTGCCGCAGTGCACGGCTTGGCCAGCAAAAAGAGTGCGCCTGCATCCTCTGCGCCTTGGGTTTGCTCGGGCCCCACTTCGGTACTCAGCAACGCAAACTGACAGGCTGGGTTAAACGCCAGAATCTGCTGGTGCAACGCCGGCCCACTGAGGGCAGCCGTAGCAAACCAGTCGGTCAGCAAAAAATCGGGTTTGAGTGTGGCCGCAATTTTGAGCGCGGCCTGGGGCTCATCTGCGGTTTTGATGTAACGAACATCAAAACTGAAGTTCTCAAACAGTTGGCATAAAAAGGTTTGCAGACTCTTACTGCCGTCCACAATCAAAATACGCATCTGCAACATGGCAATCCAGCAATCATTAAGTGAACACGCAACGACACGTTCAGTATAGCGACGCCAGATGGCGCACAGCTTACGCATTGCATTGCGCCACTTGGGTGAAAATGCGCCACACACATCCATCAAGCCCCGCATGTCTGCAACCCGCATCCTCCTCGTGGAAGACGAAATCGAATGCACCGCCATCCGCGCGCAGGGTGCTGGGGGGCAAAACGTCAACAAAGTGTCCAGCGCCATTCATTTGCGCTACTCCATACCCCATTCTTCGCTGCCGCAGGACATCAAAGATCGACTGTTGGCGCTAAGTGATCAACGCATCACCAGCGACGGCGTAGTCGTCATCAAGGCGCAAACCACGCGCAGCCAGGAGCAAAACCGGCTCGATGCCATTGCCCGCCTGCAAGACCTGATCGACAGCGTGGCCGTGCTGCCCAAGCCGCGCAAGGCAACCAAGCCAACCTACAGCTCCAAACTCAAGCGCCTAGACACCAAATCCACCCGCAGCGACGTCAAGAAGCTGCGTGGGCGCGTGTCTGGCAGCGAATAGCCGCAGCGGCGGAGCGTGGGGGCGCGGGGGCTTTTTTTTAGCCCGGACTCGCAAACCAGAACCGCACCAGCGCAAAGCCCAGCGCGAACAGGTATCCATAGGCAAACTTGTCGATGCGCAGCACATCCTCCCCGCGCTTGGCACGCCACTTGCCCATGGCGGCCATGCTCAGGCCCGCAACGATGGGCGACAGCGCGGTGTTCGCCACGCGCAGGCTCTTGTTGGCTACCAAGTAATCGGGGAACACCAGCAAACTCAAAGCGCCTATCAGCGCACCCATTAACAGATAGCCGATGGCCGCCAACCAAGGACTGGGTACCCGGCGATCACGGTTGGCCACCGAGTGCAAACCCAGCTCAATGAGCAGCTCGCCGAATATCTGCAAGATGAGTTCGCCAAAGAAGCCGAACAAAAGTTCAAAGATGATTTCCATTATTGCTATTGTTTTAGTAGCTACCTAGGCACGTTCTACGAGGGCCATCGGCTAATTTTATGCATAGCAGTTGCTCCTCACTCCAAAAACAGCCCACCTTCGGGCGGTGTGCGTGGCGCCACACCCAAATGCCGGTAGGCCGCCAGTGTGGCAATGCGCCCGCGCGGGGTACGCTGCAGGTAGCCCTGCTGGATCAAATACGGCTCGATGACGTCTTCGATCGTTTCACGCTCTTCGCCAATGCTGGCTGCAATATTGTCCAACCCCACCGGGCCGCCATCAAAGCGGTGGATCACGGCCTCCAGCAGCTTGCGGTCCATGATGTCAAAGCCCTGTGGGTCTACGTCCAGCATGGCGAGCGCGCGGTTGGCAATGTCTAGGGTGATATGGCCGCTGCCC
>CAYXWW010000244.1:0-4705 GCA_964468905.1 uncultured Rhodoferax sp.
GTGGATTTGATGCAGCCACTAGACCCCGACAAGAAACCAGCCGTGCACACCACGCCGCTGAACCATGTGGGGCTGTGGATTGACGACTTGCCCGTGGCGGTGCAATGGCTCACCCAACAAGGCGTGCGGTTCGCGCCGGGCGGCATTCGCAAGGGTGCCGCAGGCTTTGATATTTGCTTTGTGCACCCCAAGAGCAATGAGGCGTTTCCGATTGCCGGTGAGGGGGTGCTGATCGAGCTGGTGCAGGCCCCGCCCGAGGTGGTGAATGCGTTTTTGCACATGGCACACCCGGGCCACAGTGGCTAGCAAACACCGTTCTTTTGCACAGGGCCCAAGCCGTCGCACACTTGTTTTGGGTGGATACTAAGCCCCTATCTCTGTAGGGTCTGAACATGAGCGTGCTTGAAAAATTGCTGGCACACCAGCAAGAGGTGTGGTGGGCCTTGCTTGGCGTCGTGGTCGTGGCCTTGTTCTTTCGCATCCTGCGGCCTGTTGAGCGCCGGGCGCTGCGGGTAACGAGTGTGTTGGTTGCTCTGTCAGCGGTGGCGCTCGCTTGCGTTTCGCTCGTGCAACCCATTGCCATGGTCGCCAATGCGGCGCTGGCCACGTCGGTCATCTTGTGGGGTCTGGCCAGCATTCACTTGTTGGCCACGGTGGTGTTTCGTGGCGTGTTGCCGGCTGTGGGGATAAACGTTCCCCGTATTGCACATGACCTGACGTTTACCGCTGTTTCCTTGGTCTGGGGTGTGCTGTGGTTGCGTTTGTCGGGCGTGGACCCAACGCAGCTCTTCGCCACCTCGGCCATTCTCACGGCGGTCTTGGCCTTCTCCATGCAGGACACGCTGGGCAACGTCTTGGGTGGTGTTACCTTGCAGTTGGACAACTCATTGCGGGTGGGCGACTGGGTGCGACTAGATGACATCAGCGGGCGTGTGACCGATGTGCACTGGCGCTTTACCGCCATCGAGACGCGTAACCGCGAATTGGTCATGGTGCCCAATAGCTGGCTGATGAAGAACCGCTTTACGGTGATGCGCAGCGCAGTGGACAAACCCTTTGCATGGCGGCGCGGCGTGACGTTCAATATAGAGGCAGGGGCCGATCCGGAAAAGGTTATTTGGACGCTAGAACACGCAGTGCTGGACGCTGAAATTCCGCATGTACTCATTGACCCGCCACCCAGCGCCGTATTGAGTGAGGTGGCCTCGGGCTATTGCCGCTACACCTTGCGGTACTGGCTTGGCAATGGACAGTTTGACGATCCAGGCGATTCGTCGGTGCGTATCCATGCCATGGCTGCACTGTCGCGCGCAGGCATTGCGCCGGGCGTTCCCCAAGAAGAGCGATTGATGATTAAAGAAAACGCCAGTTGGCGCGCAGCTGCAGGGCAGCGCGATTTTGACCGTCGGCTGGAGGCCATTCGGCGCACCGAGTTGTTTGCCCAACTGCCTGAACAAGAGCAACACATGCTGGCAGATCACCTGATCCATGCACCATTTGCAGCCGGGGACATCATCACCCGGCAAGGTGCAGTAGCGCATTGGCTGTACCTGATCATTCGTGGTGAGGCCAAGGTGTTGGTTGATTCACCCGATGGGCGCCTGCCTATCGCCACATTGCACGATGGCGATATTTTTGGTGAGATGGGCATGTTGACCGGCGAGGCGCGCAGTGCAACGGTTGTGGCCGGTACGGCTGTGGACTGCTACCGGCTCGACAAAGCCGGCTTTGCGCAGGTGCTGCAGCAGCGCCCTGAAATTGCCAAGGACATGTCGGCCATTGTGGAGGCACGCAATGCCCAGCGTAGTGTCCTGTTGGCAAAGGTGGGGCAGCCTGTGGGTATGCATGGCGATTTGCTGGGCCGCATCATGAGCTTCTTTTCACAGCGCACTTGACCCACCTCAGGTTTTCGCGCTTTTCAGAGCATGAAAATCTGTGTACTATCTTTGGTGAGCTGGCCGAAGTAAAGAACACCTTGGAGGAGTCTCAATGGGTCTCAATTGGATGTTGCGTCCGGGTATCCGCTTTTTGCGGCAGATTCCCTTTGCTGCCAAGTTCTTGATCATTGCACTGCTGGCCTCCATGCCGGTTGCCGCCTTGATGTGGCGGTTTTTTGGCATGGGTGGCTCCAAGGCGGCCCAAGATATCGTCGATGCCTTGGGCATGCTGGACCTATTGGCATTGGGCTATTTTTTGGCCGCATTGCACGTGAGTGTGGGGGAAGACTTGCGACAGGTTGTGCGGGCAATGGACTTGATGGTGAAAGGTGACATGCGCCTTACCATTGCGCCGCAGGGCTCGGATGAGTTGGGCCAACTGGTGTCATCTGTTACCTCGGTGGCGCGCACCATCTCAGGTATGGTTGCCAATGTGCGCAGTAATGCGGCATTTGTGTCACATGCTGGCAAGACGCTGGCCCGCGACAATCATCAGCTGGCAGACCGCACAGAGCAACAGGCTGCCAACGTGGAGCAGACGGCGGCCAGCGTTGAACAAATCTCTGCAACCGTACAAGAAAGCGCGAACACAGCCAGTGTGGCCAGCCAGCAGGCGGGTAATGCCAGAGAAGTGGCCGATGCAGGCTCAGCGACGATGGCAGAAGCGGTGCAGGCGGTGGAGGCCGTGCAGGCCAGTGCCAAGCGCATGGATGAAATTGTGGGTGTGATTGACGGGCTGGCTTTTCAGACCAACATCCTGGCCTTGAACGCAGCGGTGGAAGCGGCGCGGGCTGGCGAGTCCGGTCGTGGGTTTGCTGTGGTGGCTAGTGAGGTGCGGTCTTTGGCGCAACGGTCTGCGGAGTCGTCCAAAGAAATTCGTCAATTGATTGGCGCGTCGTCAAACCAGGTTGCCCTAAGCGTGCAAAAGATTCGATCGGCAGGGGCTGCAATCGCAGAGGTGGTTTCGGGTATCCGCGAAGTGGCGTCTAGCATGGCCCAAATATCCAACGCCAGCACAGAGCAGAGCGCGGGCCTCTCAGAGATTACTTCCGCCATTCAGCAATTGGACGAGATCACCCAAAGCAATGCGCAAATGGTAGAGCAAGCAGTTGCGCAAGCGCTGAAGTTGGAGGACCGGGCCAACACCTTGGTGGATGCGGTTGCCATATTCAAGTTGCAACAAGGCACTGCTGGCGAGGCAGTGCAATTGGTGGAGCGCGCTGTCGCCCACCGCCAGCGTACGTCCAAGGATGCCTTCTTGCGTGACCTGACAGACAGTTCCAAAGGCTTTTTTGACCGCGACATGTACGTCTTTGTGCTGGACGACTACGGCACGTATTTGGCTTTTGGTGGAAATGCCGCCAAGGTAGGTACACGGGTGCAGGATATTGCGGGTATTGATGGCGACGGCTTGTTGCGCTCCATCATGGGCCAGGCTCAAGTGGAGCCAGGATGGGTGGAGTACGACATCACCAATCCGGCAACTGGCAGGGTACAAACCAAAATATCGTATGTGCAGGAAGTAGATGGCAACTATGTTGGTTGCGGCGTCTACAAAAACCTGGTGGCTGTTTAGTCTTTACCAGGCTCCGCCGCGCGCAGTGACCGCGCACGCGCCATTGCAGCTTCAATGATGGCGCGTTTTTGGTCCAGAACCACAGGGTCTTCAATGCGTGAGTGCTCTGCCAGGTTAGACAGTTTCAGTTGGACTTGTGCAGCGTGTCGTTTGGTGCGCTCGGCATCTGTGCGCTGGCGGCGTTCGTTGCGCGCTACATAGCGGACGCGGGCCAAGTCTGCTTGCGGTTGTGACCATGCGGCCCAACCTGTTGCACTGCCGCTGGCAGGTTCCACCTTGATGCAGTCTACCGGGCACACGGGAATACACAGTTCACAGCCTGTGCAATAGCGTTCAATCACGGTGTGCATGCGTTTGCTGCTGCCCATGATGGCGTCTGTCGGGCAGGCCTCAATGCACAGCGTGCAGCCTATGCACCAGTCTTCATCAATGAACATGGTCTGGCGGACGGACTCCTGCCCAAAAGCCGGGTCGAGTGGCTTTTCGGGTCGCCCGGTGATGTGGGCCAGCCGTACAACACCCTCTGCACCGCCCGGCGGGCATTGGTTGATGTCGGCCTCACCGCTCGCGATGGCGTGGCTGTAGTCTGCACAGTCGGCATACCCGCAGCGTGTGCATTGGGTTTGCGGCAAGGCATCCAGTATCTGGGCAGCCATCGCCTTGCCAGGCTGCGCTGGCATGGTCATGCCTGTTTGGATGTGCGCTTGTTCGCTATTGTTTTGGTAGCTGTCCGCGCACGTTTGACGGGGGCTTTCGCCACAATAGCCGTTTGCTTCTGGCTGGCGGATGGCTTTGCTGCAGCAGGTGCGGCATGGTGCGCCAGGATAAAAGATTTGACATGGGGGTAGACCATCTCGCGCCAGCGCCGGCCCGAAAAGATTCCGTAGTGCCCCGCACCCTTGGCTTCATAGTGCTTCTGCATGGTCCGTGGCACACCGGTGCAAATTTCGTGGACCGCCTGTGTTTGGCCGGAGCCGGAGATGTCGTCCAGTTCGCCTTCGACCGAGAACAGCGCGGTGGTCTTGATGTCTCCCGGGCGCACCCGCTCGATCTTGCCGTCCACGCCCTTGACGTCCCACGTTCCATTGACCAGGCTGAAATCCTGAAACACCACTTTGATGGTTTCCAGGTAGTAGTTCGCATCCATGTCCAACACCGCGTTGTATTCGTCGTAGAACTTGCGGTGGGCTTC
>CAYXWW010000245.1:0-4700 GCA_964468905.1 uncultured Rhodoferax sp.
TGGTGGGCGGCATTGCCAAAGGCTGCGAGCTGTCAGGCTGCGCCCTGATTGGCGGTGAAACCGCTGAAATGCCCGGCATGTACCCCGCGGGCGAATACGATTTGGCCGGGTTTTGTGTTGGTGCAGTGGAGAAGTCAAAAATTCTGACCGGGCAAAACGTGCAAGCGGGCGATGTAGTGCTGGGCCTGACCAGCCACGGCGTGCATTCCAACGGCTTTAGTTTGGTGCGCAAGTGCATTGAACGCGCCGAAGCTGCAGGCTCAACCCCTGCCGCGCTGGACGGCAAGCCGTTCAAGCGAGCGATCATGGAGCCCACCCGCCTGTACGTGAAAAACGTGCTGGCCGCGCTGGCCATACACCCCATTAAAGCGCTGGCCCACATCACCGGTGGCGGCCTACTTGAGAACATTCCCCGCGTGCTGCCCGATGGCATGGCCGCCCACTTGCAAAAAGGCAGTTGGCCCCAAACCGAACTTTTTGCCTGGCTGCAAAAGACCGCAGGCATTGATGACATCGAAATGAACCGCACATTCAACAACGGAATTGGCATGGTGGTGGTCATTGACGCGGCCCACGCCAATGCCTGCGCAGACACCCTGCGGGCTGCCGGCGAAACGGTTTACACCATTGGAACCATCGCACCCGTGGGTGACGGCCCGCAAGTTGTTGTGGCCTGAAACACGCCAAAAGACCGGGTAGCGAAGTGGCGATATCCCACTATTGCTAGTGAATTTATAGCTACCCACGCCCGTATTGACTGGACTTCCGGCATTTTTTGGTCCAAAATCCGCCCACTCGTTGGTGACAAGGTGGATTCTCATGCCGGTAATCGCAGTAATCAATCGCAAAGGTGGCAGTGGAAAAAGTACCATGTCCACCCACTTGGCAGCGTGGATGGCGCGCCAGGGTGCGGCAGTGATGCTGGGCGATGTAGATCGTCAACAGTCCACACGAACCTGGCTCAAACGCCGCAGCGACCAGCTTCCTGCCATTGCGCCCTGGACGATTGACCAAAAGAACGTATTGAAAGTTCCCGCCGGAGTAACGCATGTCGTACTGGACACACCGGGCGGTTTGCACGGGTTTGAACTGGCCAAGGTCATCATGGCAACCCATGCTGTGCTCATTCCGGTGTGCAATTCGGTTTTTGACCGTGAATCAGCCAGTGCCTGCATTGCTGAACTCAAAGCTTTGCCACGGGTCGCAACGGGCCGCTGCATCTTGGGCGTCGTCGGCATGCGCGTGGATGCGCGCACGCACGCGGCTCAGACGTTGCGTCACTGGGCCATGGAACAGGATGTGCCGTTCCTTGGGGTGTTGCGTGAAACCCAGACCTATGTGCGGAGTCTGGACAGCGGCCAAACCATTTTTGACATGCGCGGCGCGGCGATCAAACCTGACCTCGAACAGTGGGAACCAATTCTGAATTGGCTGCAACCGGTGACACAACTGCCACGTTCAGGCGTGGCGGCAGCCCCAGCACCGGCCGCGGCCCCACCGAATGACGATGATTGGAGAATGGAGGACGAAGACCACGCCCATGTCGCAGCGCCACATCAACGCATTCCCTCGCCCCGAGCCGCAACCCTGATGCCCGCACAAGAGGCCTTGGTCCATGGAAGCCGATTGTCAGTTTTCTCCCCTGCACAGCCTATAGGGCACAGCCCTGTAAACACTTTGCCACAGAGCCGCCTGGGACGCGACCCACACAACGCGTCAGCGCCGCGGTTCCTCTTGCGCCAATAGCCTCTACTTCAACACCAGCCTTGGCCTACCTCGGCAAGGTTTGGCTAGGTTCGGCGCAATGTATCAATCCAATCGGCAATCGCTTCCAAGTTGACGGCATCATCCGCGTGCATCAAATAGCACTCCAAATCTGCCAGCGCCTGCTCAATATGTCCCAGCTCGGCATGGGCCAACCCGCGGTCACGGTACTCGGGCCACGATTCGGGCAGCAACACAACCAAGCGTTCTTGTACCGCTAGCAGAGCAGTCCAGTCGTTCTGAGATTTGTGGATTTCTTTGAGGTTGCGCAGCATGCGGGCAATGATTTCGCGCGGCGGTGCGGTTTGCAAATAGAGCCCAAGCGGTGTTTCCAGTTCGTCAACCAAGCCGCTACGTTTGCGAAAAGGCTCCAAGCGCTCGGACAACGCTTCCCGGCTCAACGACTTTCCGGTCAAGGGGTCCAGGATCACCTGCCCCATGGGCAGATTAATTTTGACCAGAAAATGACCGGGAAATCCAACGCCCCGCACCGCTAGCCCCAGACCTTGGGCCAACTCCATCCAGAGGACCGCCATCGCGATCGGAATGCCACGGCGGCTCTCCAGCAAACGATGAATCAGACTGTTGTCGGGGTCATAAAAGTCATTGGCGTTGCAGGCAAAGCCCAGTTCCTGGTAAAAAAATTGATTGAGGATGCCCAGCTTTTGCACGGGCCCCATATCGCTTCTTCCATCCACTTCCATGCGCCGTCGCACGCGCGCCAGCAGTTGGTCTACCTCACCCAGCACCGACTGCACATCCATCTCGGGGTATGCGTCCTGCCCCAAACTCACGGCAGCTTCAAACAATGCAAACTCGCTGTCGCTTTCTACGAGCGACGCAAAATACTCTAAAGGCGTGGGCTGTTCAAAAGACAGGTTCATGGCGACAACCCCTTAAGCTAGCGCCGCAATAACTGCCGCACTTTGACCCCAGCAGCCCAAACTGCTGCAAAATAGATAGCAACACCACCAGATATGAAGAGGGCTAACAAGCCAATACGCTTAAGCTTCTCCGCCTTCAGGGCCAGCCACGGTACCGAACCGTTCGCCCACATCAGGAATATGGCCAGCAGTGCACTAGCCGCCAACACTTGCAGCGCAAAGCGGCCCCATCCCGGCAAGGGCACATAGGTGCCTGCGCGAATCAGCCCCACCAACAACCACAAGGCATTGACCATTGCACCCAAGCCAATAGACAAAGCCAGACCGGCGTGCGCCAGCATGGGCACAAAAACAAGGTTCAGACCTTGGGTAATGACAAGCACCGCAATCCCGATCAAAGCCGGCGTGCGAATGTTTTGACTCGCAAAGTAGCCGGGCGTCAGTACTTTGATAGCTACCAATCCGAGCAGTCCCGCACCGTAGCCCATCAATGCGGTGGTCGTCTGCACAACGTCAATGTCCTCATAAGCGCCGTTGTGGAACAGCGTTGCCACCAGCGGCTGGGCAAAGGTAATGAGTGCAACTGCACTTGGCACGGATAGCAGCACAACCAAGCGCAAGCCCCAGTCGATCATGGCCGAGAACTTATCCGCGTCATTGGCGGCCTTGGCCGCAGCCAACTGGGGCATCAGCACCACGCCCAGCGCGACACCCAGCATGGCAGTGGGAAATTCCATCAAAAGGCTGGCACTGTTTAACCATGACACGGACCCCACAGCCAGGTGCGACGCGATCTGGGTATTGATGATCAACGAAAACTGCGCGACGCTCACACCCAGCAATGCAGGGCCCATCAATTGCACTATTCTTTTAGTAGCTGGCTGCGACCATGATGCGCGGGCTGCAGTCCAACTCAGCCTAATTCTGGGAGCCAACCCCATGCGCCACAGTGCCATCAAGATGGCCCCCACTTGCAACACGCCGCCAAGCATCACGCCTGCTGCCATGGCGTAAATTGGCTCTATGCCGACCCGTTCGAACCACGGTGCACCCAGCCATGCAGCAGTGATCATTGCCAGGTTGAGCAGCACCGGCGTAGCAGCGGGAATGGCAAAGTTTTTCCAGGTGTTGAGCACCCCTGCCCCCAGCGCCACCAGCGACATACAGGCAATGTACGGAAACATCCAGCGCGTCATCAGCACCGCCGCCTCAAAACCTTCGGGCTTCAAACCGCTAGCCAACAGGTAGACCAAAATGGGCGCACCGACGATGCCCACCACGCATGTCACCAACAGCGCCATGGTCAACAAGGTGGCTACGGCGTTTACCAGCGCGCGCGTTGCCTCCTCCCCATCTTTCTCTTTGCTTGCGGCCAGCACGGGCACAAAAGCCTGGCTGAACGCCCCTTCGGCAAACATGCGACGCAGCATATTGGGAATGCGAAACGCAACCCAAAAGGCGTCGGTCATGGCACTCACGCCAAAAGTCGATGCCATGAGCAGATCACGCACCAGCCCGGTCACGCGCGAGGCGAGGGTAAACAGCGAAACGATGGAAGCAGATTTGATGAGGCTCACAAACCAAGTGTAGCCCCGAGCCGTGACCCGAGGGCGCGGGCGGGCCATAGGTTTTGGCCGATTTTATGAGCGCAGCGAATCATGAGGCCAAGCCCCATGGCCCGGCTGCGCACTCGGGGCTCTGCCGGGGGCTCCCGGCGAGAATTGGCCGACTGCTATAATCGTCGGCTTTGCTGGCATCATCCTCAGACACAAGGAATCAATACTATGGCATCTACCAAGCCCAAGAAAAAGAACCCGCGCCTCGCGTCGGGCCGTAAGCGCGTCCGCCAGGACGTCAAAATCAATGCAGCAAATACCTCTTTGCGTTCCAAGTACCGTACTGCGGTCAAGAACGTAGAGAAGGCAGTTCTGGCCGGTGACAAGACCAAGGCCACTGAACTGTTTGCGAAGATGCAAGCCGTCGTCGACACCGTGGCTGACAAGGGCATCTTCCACAAGAACAAGGCCGCTCGCGACAAGAGCCGCCTGTCAG
>CAYXWW010000246.1:0-4684 GCA_964468905.1 uncultured Rhodoferax sp.
GCCACAGCAAGGCGCGGCTCGGCGTGGCTGAAGATAAGACCCGCAACGCCTTGCGGAAGGATGACCGCCTGCTGGCTCTGCGCGTGTTGGCCGGCGTGTCGCTGATGCCCACCAGTCAGCTCACCGCGTTCGAGGAATCCCTCAATGGCCTGAAGAGCTGCTCCTCGCTGGATGAGCCGTCCCTGGTCGCGGCCGCCGTCTGCCCGCACTGCCAGTTCCGCCCGTCTGGCGAGCAGTTGGAGCTGATCCCGGCGGCCAACCGCCTGCACAAGCTGGACGACGACCTGGATCAGTTGGTTGCCAACTGGCAGCAAACACTGCTGGAGAACCTGGAAGACCCATTCACGCAGGACAGCCTAGGCCTGTTGCCCCCCGCATCCAAGAAGCTGATCGACGCCTTCCTGAATTCACGCAAGCTGCCGGACCCTATGACCACCGAGTTCGCCAACGCTCTGCAAGAGGCGCTATCAGGGCTGGAAAAGATAGCGGTCAAGGGCGACGAGATCAAACAAGCGCTACTGCAAGGAGGCTCGCCGGCCACGCCTGAAGATCTGCGCAAGCGCTTCGACACATTCATAAATGAGCGCTGCAAGGGCAAGGATGCCACCAAACTGCGCTTTGTGATTGAGTGATACATGAAATTACCAAAAGTCGGCGCTGGCAAGACGGCGATGACAACAAGAGCTTGAGGAACGACTGATGAGTGATCTTTTCCAAAACCATGCGGCCAAATCCGGCCCGGTTGAATGCCTCGGGCAAACGTTTCCGAGCGATGAGGCCCGCCGCAAGCACTTCCTGAATCTGCTGGCCGATAAGCTCAAAGACCCTGCGTTTCGGAAGATCGAAGGTTTTCCCGTGGGCTCGGACGAAGACATCCTGGCGCTTTCTGACCCGCCGTACTACACGGCTTGCCCGAATCCTTTTATCGGGGATTTCGTCCGACACTACGGCAAGTTCTACGATTCATCAGTTTCGTACAGCAAAGAACCCTTTGCTGCAGATGTCAGTGAGGGTAAAAACGATCCGATTTACAACGCGCACAGCTACCACACCAAGGTTCCGCACAAGGCAATCATGCGGTACATCCTGCATTACACAGAGCCGGGTGACCTTATCTACGACGGCTTTTGCGGCACGGGAATGACCGGTGTGGCCGCACAAATGTGCGGGGACCGTTCGGTCGTGGAGTCAATGGGTTTTCGTTTGCTTGCCGATGGAACGATTCTTGAAGAGGCGGCTGAAGGCAATAAGACCACTTGGGTTGCCCACTCCAAGCTAGGTAGCAGGCATGCAATTCTTAATGATTTAGCGCCGGCTGCAACATTCATCGCTTACAACTACACCTCATCCGTGGATGTTCTTTCGCTTAAAGATAGCGCAGAACGTATTCTGCGTGAATTGGAAAAAAAAATAGGCTGGATGTGGAGGACGGAAGCTGGATCACAAGTAGGAAAAATCAATTACACCGTTTGGTCGGAAGTCTTTTCATGTCCTCAGTGTTCAGGAGAAATCATCTACTACGATGCCGCATTCAAGAAATCTGGTGCTGCCACTGAATATCACGAGTTGTTTGACTGCCCACACTGCCAGGCGCTGTGCGCAAAAAGCCCGTCTAAAAAATCTGGGGCAAATAAGCTTGAGCGAGTTTGGGAGTCAATGATTGACTCCGTTACCGGTGATTTACGTAAAACACAGAAACGAATTCCTGTTTTGATCAACTATTCTGTTGGCACAAAACGATTTGAGAAGCGCGTAGATAGTAAAGATATCGATACCCTAGACCGAGCAAGAAAGCTAAATAGTGTCGCTAATATCCCCCTAGCACGGATGCCGAGTGGAGATGAGGCGCGGAGAAATGACGATGAGGGAATCACTCACGTCCATCATTTTTATACAGAGAGAGTTCTGGCGTCCATTGACGAATTTATCAATCTGGCAAAAAATCAGCCACAGCTAGGTTTCCTGCTAGGTAGCGTCTTACCTAAGCTGACCATCATGAATCGGTATATGCCACAGCATGGTGGAAGAGCTCTCGTTGGACCAATGGCTAACACTTTGTATGTTCCGCCAGTAAGCGTTGAGAACAACGTGTTGGATCAGCTTGCCTTCCAATTAAAGAAAATTGTTGGAGCTCTCAACTCAAAAGCTGGACCAATCATTTCAACGCAGGCCATGCAGACGGTTCAAATTCAAGATGAAAGCGTCGATTACGTATTTCTAGATCCTCCATTCGGCGCAAATATTATGTACTCAGAGCTGAGTTATCTTCGCGAGGCATGGTTAAAGGTTTTCACAAATAACCAGCCGGAGGCGATCGAAAACAAAACTCAGGGCAAGAGTATTGATGAATATCGTTCGCTGATGATTAGTTGTTTTAAGGAAGCATACAGAGTCTTGAAACCAGGTAGGTGGATGACCGTCGAATTCTCCAATACCAAAGCAAGTGTTTGGAACAGCATCCAGACTGCTTTGTCCGAATGTGGATTTGTAGTCGCCTCTGTCGCTGCTCTGGACAAAACTCGTGGTGGCCTTCATGCCATGTTGGGAGTAACTGCTGTCAAGCAAGATTTGGTTATTTCAGCCTACAAGCCGAATGGCGGACTGGAGTCGCGTTTTGTGAAGGCAGGCGGTGTTGAGGAATCCGTTTGGGATTTTGTCAGGACGCACTTAGGGTATTTACCAACACCAAAGATTAGGTCTGGACAACTTGATTTTGTTGCCGAGCGCGATCCCCGCATCATTTTTGACCGAATGATTGCCTGGTTCGTTCGGCATAATTTCCCCGTACCGATCTCGTCACAGGAGTTTCAGTCTGGACTATCGCAGTTATTTATTGAACGAGACGGGATGTTGTTTCTGCACGACCAAGTTGCCGATTACGACAAGAAGAGAGCATCAGTTGCCCAAGCCCCTCAGATGGAGTTATTCATAAGCGATGAACGAAGTGCGATTGATTGGCTGACTGACTTCCTGAGGCGTCGTCCTTCTACTTATCAGGAGTTAGTCCCGGAATTCATGGGACAACTTGGAGCAGGATGGAAGAAACATGAGGCGAAGCCTGAACTAATCAATCTGCTTGAGGATAATTTTCTCCGTTTCGATGGTGGCGATGATGTCCCGAGCCAGATCCACAGTTATCTCTCGACCAATCACAAGGATCTACGCGGTTTGGAGAAGAACAGCCCAGCTCTTGTGGCCAAGGCCAAGGATCGCTGGTACGTGCCTGACCCGAACAAGGCGCAGGACCTGGAGAAGAAGCGAGAGAAGGCGCTGCTCAAAGAGTTCGACCAATATCGTGCAGTTTCTGGCCGCCGCCTAAAAGAGTTTCGCTTTGAGGCACTACGTGCCGGGTTCCGTGCAGCATGGGCGAATAAGGAGTACCAGACCATCATTGATATCGCTAAAAAAGTCCCAGATGAAGTCCTGCAGGAAGACGAGAAGCTGCTCACCCTCTATGACCTTGCGCTGACCCGAACCGAAGACGGGATCTGAACGTGGCCGACGGCGGATTCTCCATCGGCGACTGGTGCTGGTTAACCCGCCAGGCATCTCCCTGCCGCGTGATCGAACGGCAGGACGTATGGGGCGAGTTGGCTTACCGCGTGTGGCTACCAGCCAAAGATGCGGTGGTGCGAGCGCGGTCGGTTGATCTGGCCTCGCTGGAAAGCGTTCGCCCGAGCGTGGAGCAGATCCAGCACACCACGGCTGCGGCCAAACTGCTGGATGCTCTGGAGGACAACCTGCTATTGGCGCCCATCCAGTCCAGCGTGGTGCCGTTGCCGCACCAGCTTTACGCACTTAACCGCGCCATCAGTCGCGACCGTATCCGCTACCTACTGGCCGATGAGGTTGGCCTCGGTAAAACGATCGAGGCCGGCTTGGTGCTGCGCGAATTGAAGTTGCGCGGCCGGGTGAAGCGCATTCTGGTGGTGGCGCCCAAGGGATTGGTACGCCAGTGGCAGGCTGAAATGCGCCTGCACTTCGGCGAGAAGTTCCAGTTCATCGAGCCGTCCGAGCTGGCGGCCTTCCGGCAGTGGCGCAGTGGCGGCGCGGGCGAGGAAGAGAACCTGTGGCGCATGCACGACCAGGTGATCTGCTCGCTGGATTCGGTGAAGCCGCTGGAAGGCCGTCGCGGCTGGACCCTGGAGCAACTCAACAACTACAACCGCGAGCGCTTCGAGGACCTGATTTCGGCATCGTGGGATCTTGTCATCATCGACGAGGCCCACCGCATGGGCGGCAGCACCGAGCAGGTGGCCCGCTACAAGCTGGGTGCGGCATTGGCCGAGGCATCACCCTATCTCTTGCTGCTGTCGGCCACGCCGCACCAGGGCAAGACTGACCAGTTCATGCGGCTGATGCAGTTGCTGGACCGCGAAGCCTTTCCGGACGAGAGCAGCGTCAGCCGCAACCGGGTGCACCCCTTCGTGATCCGAACCGAAAAGCGTGTCTCCATCAATGCCGAGGGCCAGCCGCTGTTCAAGCCACGTGTCACCCGGCTGCAGGCTGTGGCGTGGCAGGCACGGCACGGCTCGCAACAGCGCCTGTACGAGGCCGTGACCGACTATGTGCGCCACGGCTACAACCAGGCAATGGCGGCCAAGCAGCGCCACATCGGCTTCCTGATGATCCTGATGCAGCGGCTGGTGACGTCCAGTACGGCAGCCATCCGCACCACGCTGGA
>CAYXWW010000247.1:0-4662 GCA_964468905.1 uncultured Rhodoferax sp.
CTGATTGCCGCATACGACAAGATTCCCAAACTGGTGAGCCACTTGCACCTGCCGGTGCAGCACGGCAGCGACAAGATTTTGATGGCCATGAAGCGCGGCTACACCGCCATGGAATACAAGAGCACGGTGCGCAAGCTGCGGGCGATCCGCCCCAACATGGCCATGAGCAGCGACTTCATCGTTGGCTTCCCGGGGGAAACGGAAGACGATTTCAACAAGATGATGAAGCTGATTGACGACATTGGCTTTGACAACAGTTTCAGCTTTATCTTCAGCCCGCGCCCCGGCACGCCTGCGGCCAATTTGGCCGACGACACACCACATGATGTGAAACTTCGCCGCCTCCAGCACTTGCAGGCGGTCATCAATTCCAACATCACCCGCATCAGCGAAAGCCTTTTGGGCACGGTGCAGCGCATCGTGGTGGAAGGCGCCAGCAAGCGCGATGGCGGCGAGCTAATGGGCCGCACCGAGTGCAATCGCGTGGTGAATTTTGCGGGCCAACCGCGACTCGTTGGGCAGTTGGTGGATGTGAGCATCACCGAGACGCGCAGCTACACCTTGCGGGGCGAGGTGGTAACCGTTAACGCATAACGGGTGGCATAGCGGCCATGCAGCAAGGTCATGCTTTCGATGTTTTGCGGTCTTTGGCCCACCAATTGACTTCAGCACGTTGGCGCAGTCGGTTGATCGTCATGGCATTGGTTGTTGCCGCCCACTGGATCGCATTTGGCACTTTGCCCCATAGTCCAAAGGCTGGCGCATATGGAAGCCGGTCGCAAAGCGCCAAAGCGAATTCGATCAGCCTGCATATCACCTCCGCGTCGAAACTGAAGACGGCCGACGCGCCTGCGAAACCGATAGAAAAAAAACCTGCAGTGGCTCCCAAACCAGCAGGCGAAATCGTCACCACCCCAGCAGAATCATTACCAATCGAACCCTTGGACGAGGACTTTCTGGGCGTAGCAGGCATGTTGGATGATGAAAGCCCGATTACCCTTATGGCACCACAACCCACGCGCCTACAGTATGCGGGACGGGGTGTGGTCAAGGGGCGGCCTGTAACTTTTGGCGCAGAACTCATATGGCAGCATGACGAAAAAGCCTACAACGCCAAACTGGATATGGGTGATCCGCTATTGGTATCTCGCACTTTGTTGAGCCAGGGCATGCTGACCGATCGAGGACTGGAACCTGCACGATTTGAGGACCAGGCCAGCAGCGATTCAGCAGCGCAGTTTGACCATACTGCGGGGAAAGTACGCTTTGACGGCCAAGCGCCTGAGGTAGATCTAACCTTGGGTGCGCAAGACCAACTGAGTGTGTTCGTTCAAATGGCTGCTGTGTTCTTGGGCAATGCGGATCGCCTGCCTGCAGGCAGCACACTGGCATTTCAGGCGGTGGGCGCGCGCGCTTCGGCACGTTGGGCGTTTACTGTCGTAAATTTCGAACTGATTACGCTTCCTACTGGACCCATCAACGCGATTCATTTGACGCGCGACGCGGGTGCCGACCAGGACACAACGTTTGACCTGTGGCTAGCCCCCGAAACGGGCTACCTCCCACTGCGCATCCGCATAGCAGACAACAATGGGAATTTTGTGGAGCAAGAGTGGCAGCCGGTCGATAAGCCGTAGCGCACCATCGCATCTATCGCTAAGTCACCCCGCCCAGCAAAGCAGCCACTTGCTTCGGGAGATCCGCCATGCGCGGTAGCGTCGCGCAGTTTGTGCGCCCCAGGCAATGCGCAAGCGTCCTACCGTCACCTGGTGGCAACAGGAGCCCGCGTACCGCAAGGCCGCCACGCCCAGCCTCCTGCGCTGCTCGGCGCAAGTCAGCCTGCAGGTAGCCCGGGTGGTGCACGTCAATATCGTGCGGCTCGCCATCGGTCACCAACACGATGACGCGATTCCAGCCTGGGTGATGCGCAGCATCTGCACGACACAGCGCCATGGCGTGCCGCAACACCGCACCCAACCGCGTCGAGCCCACGCTCCGTAGGGCCGCTATGCGCTCGGCAACTGCCGGCGCATTGGCCGGTTCGTCCCACTGTTTCAGGCAGGGCATGTTGATGCGGTGCCGGCCATCCGTGGAAAAGGCCCATGATGCTGTGCGGTGCCCCGCCGCTTGCAGGGCCAGACTGGTGGCATGTGCCGCTGCGCGCACGTGGTCTAGCATGGTGGCGCCACCGCCATGCGTACTGTGTGTTGTAGACGCCGACGCATCCAACAGCATCAAAACGGCCAAAGGCGGCGCAGGACGCACTACACGACGATAAATTCGCGGGTAAGGGGCGCACTGCAAGTATTGGTCAATGCGGGTGTCCACCAACGCGCCAATGTGAAGCTCATCCCCCTCGCGCACGCGGCCGCCGGTGCGCACGGCTGCGCCTTCCAGCCCCGATAGCGCCTGCACCAGTTTGATCGACGGGCGCGTGCCGCCTGTGGCCAACGGGCTGCGTGCCACGGACGGTGAGAACACCTGGCACCAGTCTGGCCTGTACCGCCCAATGATGTGGTCCCATTCAGGATAGACAGCGACCGGCGCATCGGTAGGCTGTGGCGCACTGCGGTCACCCGACACGGGTGCTGCATGCAACACCATTGGTAACGTGGGGCCCCCCTCGGGTAAGGCCGACGTACCCTGCCCGCCGTCCAGTGGCGTATCGGACGGCGGCAATGCATTGTCTTGCTGCCATAGATGGCTGTTGTCGTCGCGGTACGCGGCATGCACGCGGTAGCTACGCCCATTGAATGGCAATCGCATTTGCCCGATGTCAGCCCCCAACAACGAGGCTGCCTGACGCACAGCTTCTGGCGTTTGCAACGCGACGGACTGTCCATCTGCGTCGAAGAACACCGCACGCGCCTTGGCGACCCACGGATGGGGGTCAACGTGCAGTGGGTCCAGCAGGCTGCGCGCCAGCCGGCCCAGCAGCGCATCAAACCCCATGCCTTGTGCGGCTGCGGGTCCCGCATGAAACGGCAGCCACAAATCACGCAGGCCCGGCAAGTGCTGTAGTGCGTGGCACTCCACTCGCGCATCTTCCAGCACACCCAACAATGCCTGCTGCACCGGCTTCAATTTGCCACGCGAGATAGGCGGCCCGCCGAACTGCCAGTGTGCAGCGGCGTGGCTTGCAGTTGCGTGGCGCCACGCTTCACTTTGCGCAAAGTCGGCATGCAAGGGCTAATGCAGCACTTGCAGACTATCGCCGCCAAGGATGGCTCGTGGCGGCACGTCGTCCTCGTTTGGCGTGCGCTGTAGCGGCACGAGACTGGGCGCTATGCCCCACAACGCGCTGAAGTACGCAGGCAAAGAAGTCGTTGCGGGGCCGCCTTCAAACAAAGCTTGCATGGACCACCCCACGCAGCGCGGCACTGATATCCGCGTCATCGCTCAGTGGGGTAGCGATGGCTTGCATGCAGGCAGCGCGCGGCAGAAGGCCTTCACGCAACAGAATGGCTGCATGCACCAGCATGCGCGTGGAAGCCCCTTCTTCCAGCCCATGCTCCTGCAGCCTGCGGGTGCGCTGTCCTAGCGCTACCAGCTGTGTTGCGATGTCGAGTGGTACGTCGCCTTCCCGGGCGACGATGGCCGCCTCCACTGCAGCGTCAGGGTAGTCAAACTCCAGCGCAGTGAAGCGCTGCCGCATCGACGGCTTGAGGCCCTTTTGCATGCCGTGGTAACCAGGGTTGTAGCTGACCACTAACTGAAAATCCCGGTGGGCGTGCACTAGCTCGCCATGCCGCTCTAGCGGCAGCATGCGGCGCGTATCGGCCAAGGGATGCAGCAGCACAGTCGCGTCCGAACGGGCTTCCACCAACTCGTCAAGGTAGCAAATGCCGCCGTACCGCGCAGCCAACGCCAGCGGCCCATCCTGCCAGTGCGTGCCCTGCGCGTCGAGCAACCAGCGGCCTGCCAGGTCACCTGCACTCAGGTCTTCATGGCAGGCTATGGTGACCAGCGGCAGCGCGAGCCGCCACGCCATGTATTCGACAAAGCGCGTCTTGCCGCAGCCGGTAGGCCCCTTCAGCAGCAGCGGCAGGCGTGCCGCATGCGCGGCCATAAAAGCTTCAACCTCGTGACCCACCGGCTGGTAGTACGGTTCAGAATTCAGCCGCCAGGAATCGAGCTTGTGCACTACTGTGCCGCCCGCGCTCATGGCCTCAGCGGTGCCCCGCAGTGTCCGGGTTGGGAATGCCGTCTATGGGGCATTCTTCGGTGCCGACCATCGGCCGCGCAAAGGCCTCAACGGACTTGCGTGTGCCCTCTGGGTCATTCACCCAGCGCGTGTAAAAGTCGTATGGGCAGGCTGCAACGCCCTTGTCACCTTCTTGCGAATTGATCATGCCGGTGTAGCCACGGTGCAGCAGCTTGAACAGGTGGTTCTCGCTCTGCCCGTTCTTGCGAAAGTCCCGGATCAGGCTGGTGGAGAGTGCGGCGTATTGCACGCCGTATTCCTCTTCACCGCATTCGCCCAGGGTGCGGCCGTCAAAGCCGATGAGCGCGCTGTGGCCGAAGTAGGAGTACACGCCGTCGAAGCCGGCCGCGTTGGCCACCGCCACATAGACGTTGTTGGCGAATGCCATCGCCTTGGAGATCAGGATCTGCTGCTCCTTGGCCGGGTACATGTAGCCCTGGCAGCGCACGATCAGCTCG
>CAYXWW010000248.1:0-4552 GCA_964468905.1 uncultured Rhodoferax sp.
AGCGACCACCTGGTGCGCGCCTGGCACCACACCTACGGTCTACCGGTGCTCACCACCAATTGCTCTAACAATTACGGCCCTTACCATTTCCCCGAAAAACTCATTCCGCTTGTCATCGTGAACGCGCTGGCTGGCAAAACATTGCCGGTGTATGGTGATGGTCAGCAGATTCGCGACTGGTTGTATGTCAAAGACCATTGCAGCGCCATCCGCCGCGTGCTCGAAGGCGGCAAGCCCGGTGAAACCTACAACGTGGGTGGCTGGAACGAAAAGGCCAACTTGGACATCGTGCGCACCATCTGCGGCTTGCTGGACAACTTGCAGCCGCGCGCCGATGGCAAGCCCTATGCGGACCAAATCGCCTTTGTGACCGACCGCCCCGGCCATGACCGCCGCTACGCTATTGACGCCCGCAAGATTGAGGCTGAACTGGGCTGGAAGCCCGCCGAGTCCTTCGACACCGGCATCGCCAAGACTGTTGCCTGGTATTTGTCGAACCAAGAATGGGTGGCTAACGTGCAAAGCGGTGGCTACCGCGACTGGGTGCAAACCCAATACGGTGCCGCAGTGACACAGCCAGCAGCCACAGCATGAAGATCCTCCTATTGGGCACCGATGGACAGGTCGGCTGGGAGCTGCAGCGCAGTCTGGCCCCGCTGGGCGAACTGGTGGTGATGGGGCTGGATAGGACCACCAACCCTGGCGGCCTGAGCGGCGATTTCACGCAACTGGACGCACTGGCAGAAACTGTGCGAGCGGTGCGACCAGACGTTATCGTCAATGCAGCCGCCCACACGGCTGTGGACAAGGCCGAAAGCGAACCCGAATTCGCTCGCTTGCTCAACGCGCAGGCACCCGGAGTGCTGGCCGATGAGGCGGAAAAACTGGGCGCCTGGCTGATTCACTACAGCACCGATTACGTGTTTGACGGCAGTGGTGACAAGCCCTGGAAAGAGGGTGATGCCACCGGCCCACTCAGCGTATACGGACAAACCAAGCTGGAAGGTGAACAAGCAGTAGCCCGCTGCCAGCGCCATCTGATTTTTCGCACCAGCTGGGTCTACGCTGCGCGGGGTGGCAATTTTGCCAAGACCATGCTGCGTTTGGCAAAAGAGCGTGAAACGCTGCAGGTCATTGACGACCAGTACGGTGCCCCCACGGGTGCCGATTTGATCGCCGATGTAACGGCCCATGCGATTCGCCACGTCAGGGCGGCTGCGGGCGGCGGTGATGTGGCCCTGGCTGGCATCTACAACTTGGTTGCTGGCGGCGTTACCACCTGGCATGCATATGCAAAACACGTCGTAGCCCTCGCAGAATCTGCACAACCAGCTATTAAAATAGTAGCAAAAGAAATCAAGGCCGTTCCTACCTCGGCCTTTCCCACACCGGCCAAGCGTCCCCACAATTCGCGGCTAGACACCACCAAGCTGCAAACCACATTCGGCCTGACATTGCCCGCCTGGCAGGCAGGCGTGAACCGCATGCTGACCGAAATTAGTTGAGATTGAACGAGAAACTGACCATGGCTGAAACCAATACACACGCTGCCAAATCGGCGACAACTTCCCGCAAGGGCATCATCTTGGCTGGCGGCTCGGGCACACGTCTGCACCCCGCCACTCTGGCCATGAGCAAGCAGCTTTTGCCGGTGTATGACAAGCCCATGATTTACTACCCACTCAGTACCTTGCTGTTGGCCGGTATTCGCGACATTCTCATCATCAGCACGCCGCAAGATACGCCGCGTTTTGTGCAGCTGCTGGGCGACGGAAGCCAGTGGGGCATCAATCTGCAATACGCCGTGCAGCCCAGCCCCGATGGTTTGGCGCAAGCCTTCATCATTGGCGACCAGTTCATTGGCAACAGTGACAGCGCGCTGGTGCTGGGCGACAACATTTTCTACGGTCATGACTTGCAGATTTTGTTGCGCAACGCCGATGCGCAAACGCAGGGCGCCACCGTATTTGCCTACCATGTGCAAGACCCCGAGCGCTATGGCGTGGTCGCGTTTGACGCGTCTGGCAAGGCCCGCAGCATTGAAGAAAAACCCGTCAAGCCGCAAAGCAATTACGCGGTGACCGGCTTGTATTTCTATGACAACCAGGTGGTGGACATTGCCAAGGCTGTCAAACCCAGCCCACGGGGCGAGCTGGAAATCACTGCCGTTAACCAGGCCTACCTGGACTTAGGACAGCTCAGCGTGCAGATCATGCAGCGCGGCTATGCGTGGCTGGACACCGGCACGCATGACAGCCTGCTGGAAGCCGGCCAGTTCATTGCCACGCTGGAGCGCCGCCAGGGTCTCAAGATTGCGTGCCTGGAAGAAATTTGCTGGCGCAATGGCTTTATCGGCAGTGAGCAGCTGGCCAAGCTCGCGCAACCCTTGGCCAAGAATGGCTACGGCCAGTATTTGCAAGGCCTGCTCAAAGAAGGATCGAACCCATGAAGGTCACGCGAACTGAAATCCCCGAAGTGCTGCTGATTGAGCCGCGCGTGTTTGGCGACGACCGGGGTTTCTTTTTTGAAAGCTTCAATGCACGGTCGTTTGCCGCCGCCAGCGGGCTCGATGTGCAGTTTGTGCAGGACAACCATTCCCGCTCTGCCAAAGGCGTGCTGCGTGGCTTGCACTACCAGATCCAGCAGGCGCAGGGCAAGCTGGTGCGCGTGACCGCTGGCGAAGTGTTTGACGTTGCGGTGGATATACGCCGCTCTTCGCCCACCTTTGGCAAATGGGTGGGTGCCATTTTGTCTGAGCAAAACAAGGCGCAGTTTTGGGTGCCACCCGGTTTTGCACACGGCTTTGTAGTGCTGTCAGATGCGGCCGAGTTTTTGTACAAAACTACCGACTACTATGCGCCTGAGCATGAGCAGTGCATTGCCTGGAATGACCCGTTTCTGAACATTGCCTGGCCCGATATGGGCGAAGCACCCAAGCTGTCGGCCAAAGATGCGGCCGGCAATCTGTGGGCCAATGCCCGGTTTTTTGACTAGAGATCCACTATGGCACGTTGTCACCTGAACCCTGTGTTGTCTGCGCTGTTGGCAGCGGCACTGTTGAGTGCATGCGCCGTAGCTCCTTCCAACACACCATCGTCGGCAGCGAAGGGCGCTACTACCCCTTCTGCGCCCCAAACGCCACCTGTGGCACCCGTACCCCCGGCTCCGGTTGTATTGGCCTTGGCTGGCACGGAGTGGGTCGCCTTTGCTATCAGTGGCAAAGCCGAGGTGTTGGCTCCCAAGCCCAGGCTGCGGTGGCTCAGTGCCGACAAAGTGTCGGGCACGGGTGGTTGCAATGGATTCGCTGGCCCCGCGGTTGTGGGGCCCGATACCTTGCGCCTAGGCCCTTTGGCTTCTACCGGTCGGGCCTGCCTCAGCATGCCGGGTTCGCAGGAAGACCGGTACTTCAAGGCACTGGAAGACACCCGCAAGGCACGGGTTGAGGGCGACCAGTTGGTGTTGATGGACGAGTCTGGCAAACAGCTGGTGCGTTTTTTGAAGGCACCCTGAATTATTGGCCGGTGGTAATGATGGATGGCCCCATATCCTGAAATGGCCCCAGTGGATTGGTGCTGATCTCCACTTCATTGATATCCGGTTGGCCACCCCAACCCCGGTACACCACCACATCATTCACCAGCAGTACCAAGCCTTTGAACCGCCACCCGGTGGTTTCGGTTTTGCGGTTGAAATTGGCAAAATCGGTCCAGAAATTACCCGTACGCGCCTTGGTAAGGCTGGCCGCGCTGAATTCCCAACCTTTGCAGGAACTCTTTGCGTTGATACAGGCCACGATGCCAGGGTCCAGGTCATCCTTGGCCATTACGCTGCCATTGACCATGCGGCGCACCACATCTGCGTGGGTCAAAATGACCGTATTGGGTTGCTTGGCGGGTATCAGGCCCTTCTCTGTCAGTGCCTGTAAATTGCTGGTGCGTGGCACCAGGCTTTCAATGGCATTCTTGGCTTCTTCAAAACTTTGGAAGGTGGGCGATTGCGATACCGTCTTGGGCAACAGGGAGCTACAACCGCCGGTGGACAGCGCCAGAGCTATCCAGGTAGCCAGAACAAGAAACCGATGCCAGGACAGGTATTGGGTGTTCATGTTGATGTTGGCGTTGTAGCGCCATCCAAATCAGTGAAAGAACCGTATAAACCTTTTCGACAATCGCAGCTTAGCCACTTTATTGCGACTTGGATAAAAAAGGAAAACCCGAAAAGAAAAAAGCCGCACAATCTTTTGGACTGTGCGGCTTTATCTGTGGTGCCCGGGGCCGGAATCGAACCGGCACGCCTTGCGGCGCGGGATTTTGAGTCCCGTGCGTCTACCAATTCCACCACCCGGGCGACGCAAAAACTGAAGACCTAAATTATGGCACATTTACGGGCATGAAATATCCAACTATTGAAGATGCGATCGGAAAAACTCCTTTGGTCGCCTTGCAGCGTATCGGCGCTACAGAAAACACCACGCACAACAACTTGATTTTGGGCAAGCTAGAGGGCAACAACCCTGCCGGTTCGGTGAAAGACCGGCCAGCTCTATCCATGA
>CAYXWW010000249.1:0-4473 GCA_964468905.1 uncultured Rhodoferax sp.
GCGCTATCTATGGGTGTTTCGCCGCATCGTCGGCCAAATGCAGCACGACCTGTACCACGTCTATACCGTGGACCAGCACATCCTGATGGTCTTGCGCAATATGCGCCGTTTCTTCACCGTGGAGCATGCACACGAATACCCGCTCTGCTCCCAATTGGCAGCGGGGTGGGACAAGCCTTGGCTGCTGTCGATTGCGGCGATTTTTCACGACATTGCCAAGGGCCGTGGCGGTGACCACTCCGACTTGGGCGGCATGGAAGTGCGGCGTTTTTGCAAGCAACATGGCATACCTGCTGACGATACGGATTTGATTGAGTTTCTGGTGCGCGAGCACCTGACCATGAGCCATATCGCGCAAAAGACCGATCTGAGCGACCCCCAGGTGATTGCCAACTTTGCCAAACGCGTGGGCAACGAACGCAGGCTCACCGCCTTGTACTTGCTGACGGTGGCCGACATTCGCGGCACTTCGCCCAAAGTATGGAATGCCTGGAAAGGCAAGCTACTGGAAGACCTGTACCGCTACACCAGCCGCGCCTTGGGCGGGCATGCGCCCGACCCGGACGCAGAGGTCGAGGCACACAAGCGCGAAGCCTTGGTCACGCTCAACATGCACTCCCTCCCGTTTGAGGCGCATAAGCCGCTGTGGGACACATTGGATGTGGGCTACTTCATGCGACACGACGCTGCCGACATTGCTTGGCACACCCGCCAGCTCTCGCGGCTGGTGGGCACCCCCAAGGCGATTGTGCGGGCTCGGCGCTCGCCTGCCGGGGAAGGTCTGCAAGTGCTGGTCTATACCCCGGACCAAAGCGACCTGTTTGCGCGGATTTGTGGCTATTTCGACCAGCACGGCTTTAGTATTCTGGATGCCCGCATCCACACCGCCAAAAATGGGCACGCGCTGGATACGTTTCAGGTGGTCACCTCGGCCAGCCCCGATGAGTACCGCGAAGTGACCAGCATGCTGGAAAACGGATTGGCCAAGGTCATTGCCGATGCCGGGCCGCTACCGCCGCCCAGCCGTGGGCGTGTTTCACGGCGGGTCAAGAGCTTCCCCATCGCACCACGGGTCACCTTAACACCCGACGAAAAAGGTCAGCGCTGGGTGCTTAACATTTCCGCCAGTGACCGTGTTGGCCTGCTCTATAGCCTGTCGAGGGTACTGGCGCGCCACCAGATCAATGTGCAGCTGGCAAAAATTGCAACACTGGGTGAGCGCGTGGACGACACGTTTTTGATCGATGGGCCCGAGCTGCAGCACAACCGCAAGCAGATCGCCATTGAAACAGAGTTATTGGAAGCGCTGGCGGCGTGAGAAATTTGCTATGCAAATAATAGCAACTTACGCACATTCCACGAGGGCTAGCGGCCAAAAAAGCTTCTAAAGCTTGGAAAAAACCTGGGCTTCCTCGAACAATGGACCCAGATCGCCCAAACGGGCAATCACCTCATCCAACGTGCCGCCCAGGCGCTTGGCCACTTTGGGCGGGAAGTCTTCGACCAACAAGTTACCTGCAAAACCAAAGTTGAGTTTTTTGCTGATTTGGTTGGCGGCAAACACGCAGGCGATCATGTCGGAGTCGGCCAACTCGGGGCCGTACTGGTGGCGAATGGTTTCCACCAGCTTGGGCGCAAAGCGCCATTTCTCGACCAGCATGGCACCCACGACGGCGTGGTCGACACCCAGCACTTCGCGCAAGGCCAAGTGTAGGGACGTACCTTTTTCCTTGCTCACTGCGAGCGCCGCACGAAACTCTTGCGGCAGAAATTGCGCCAACACCACCTTGCCAAAATCGTGCAACAGGCCGGCAATAAAGCAGTCCATGGGGTCTGCGTCGTCCACTTTCAGCGCGAGCTGCTTGGCAATGGCTGCAGTGGCCAGGGAGTGCAGCAAATACTGCTGCCCATCAAAATCGGCCTCGTTGGTCTTGGGGAGCATGCCGATGGCGGCGATGCTGAGCGCCAGATTCTTGATGGTGTTAAAGCCCATGTACACCACCGCATGGCCCACAGAGGTAATTTGCTTGGGCAGGCTGTAGTAGGCGGAGTTAACTACCTTGAGGATCTTGACCGTGAGCACCGGGTCTTTGTCAATGACCTCTACCAGGTCCTTGGGGGTGCTATTGACGTCACGGGTCAGCTCCAGCACCCGCTGCACGCTTTTGGGAAAGGCGGGCATGCCGTCCACTGCAGCGGTGAGCTTTTTGGTGAGTTCAGGGCTCATGTTCATCATGACGCTACCTCAGGGAATAAGACCTCAGTGTAGCCAAATTGGCTGAAATCGCGCATGCGCATCGGGTACAGCGTGCCCCACAGGTGGTCGCATTCGTGCTGCACCACACGGGCGTGGAAGCCTTCAACCATGCGGTCAATGGCATCGCCATATTGGTCAAACCCGGTGTAGCGAATGCGGGACCAACGTGGCACTTTACCCCGCAGACCCGGCACCGACAGACAGCCTTCCCAATCCTCGTCTTGCAGGCCTTCGCCAGCTTGCTCGGCTGCACTTCCGTCTGCATTCAACGGTGTGATGACCGGGTTGACCAGCACCGTGCGCGGGACCAGTGGGCGATTCGGGTAACGCGGGTTGGCATCGCCACTGCCAAAAATCACCACCTGCAGGTCCACGCCAATCTGCGGCGCAGCCAGGCCCGCACCATTAGCCGCCACCATGGTGTCCAGCAGATCGCTGACCAGCAGGTGCAGAGCGTCAGAGTCGAAGTCCGCCGGTGCTACGGGTTGCGCGGTTCGTAGAAGACGGGGGTCGCCCATTTTGAGGATTTCACGCACTGCCATTGTCTTCACCTCCTGGGGCTGGGGCCAGCACTGCACACATGGCCGCTTCATCTATCACTGCCACACCCAATGCCAGGGCTTTCTCCAGTTTGCTGCCAGCATCCGCACCGGCCACTACAAAGTCTGTCTTCTTGCTAACCGAGCCCGCCACTTTGGCACCGGCAGCCTCCAGTAGGTCTTTTGCTTGATCGCGGCTCAGGGTGGGAAAGGTGCCGGTAAGGACAAATGTTTTGCCGGCCAAGGGCTTTGGCGTTTGAACCGCAGCGTCGCCCTCTTCCCATGTCACACCGCACGCGCGCAATTGCTCCACCACCTCGCGGTTGTGCGGTTGCGCAAAGAACGTGTGCAGACTTTTTGCGACGATGGGGCCCACATCATTGACCGCCAGCAGTTGATCCTCAGTCGCCGCCATGATGGCATCCAGCGTGCCAAAGTGGCGCGCGAGGTCTTTGGCCGTGGCTTCACCAATATGGCGAATGCCCAGGCCATAGAGAAACCGGGGCAGCGTGGTGTGCTTGGATTTTTCCAGCGCGTCCACAATATTTTGGGCGGACTTCTCTGCCATGCGATCCAACGCTGCGAGTGCGGTCAGGCCGAGTTTGTAGAGGTCTGGCAGGGTGCGGATGACCTGGTTGTCTACCAATTGGTCGACAAGCTTTTCACCCAAGCCTTCGACCTCTACCGCGCGCCGTTGGGCGAAATGCAGGATGGCCTGTTTGCGTTGCGCAGCACAAAACAAGCCGCCACTGCAACGATGGTTGACCTCGCTCTTTTCACGGACCACTGTGCTTCCACAGATGGGGCAGCTGCGCGGCATGCGGAAGTTGGGCACGTACATCGCGCGAGGCCCCGTACTAACCACCCCTACTACCTCAGGAATCACATCGCCTGCCCGGCGCACGATGGCTTGGTCGCCCACGCGCACTTTCTTGCGGCGCAGTTCAAACAGGTTGTGCAAGGTGGCATTTGACACCGTGGTACCGCCAACAAACGCGGGGTCCAGCCGCGCCACGGGTGTGAGCTTGCCGGTGCGACCCACTTGCACATCGATGCCCAGTACCTTGGTGATCTGCTCTTGCGCGGGATATTTATGGGCCACAGCCCAGCGCGGCTCGCGGGTGACAAAGCCAAGCTGTTGCTGCAGAGCCAGGCTGTTGACCTTGTAGACCACGCCGTCTATGTCGTAGGGAAGCTGATCACGCGTTTGCCCGATGCGCTGATGGTACGCTATTAGTTCTGTAGCGCCTTGTGCACATTCCACGAGGGCTGCGACCGGAAAACCCCAATGTTTCAGGGTTTGAAGCAGTTCGTAATGGGTGCCAAAAGCAGGACCGCCCTGCTCCACTGGCGTGACTTCGCCCAGCCCATAGGCAAAAAAGCTCAATGGGCGCTGGGCGGCAATGGCAGGGTCCAGCTGGCGCACCGCACCAGCGGCAGCATTGCGTGGGTTCACAAAGGTTTTATCGCCCTTGGCGCGCTGTCTTTCGTTGAGGGCCTCAAAGTCATCACGGCGCATATAGACTTCGTTGGCCTTGCTGTAGTCGGCATCCCAGCCTTGGGCATATCGAGTCATGAAGCTCAACCCAGGCACACCGAAAGGCTCCATATCCAGGTCATAGCGCACCTGCCATGACTTCTCCTCTCCTTCCGCTTCGGCCCTATCTTGAAGGCTCT
>CAYXWW010000250.1:0-4459 GCA_964468905.1 uncultured Rhodoferax sp.
CCTTGTGTTGCAGGTCGGCTAGCAAGGGGTCGCTGCGCAAATAGGCCAGCACCGCATGCACATCATCGGGTGCGCCGGCAATGGTGCTGTTAATGCCCTCGCGGGCCAGCAGGATGGTGCCCTTGACGTTGTGCTGTTCGCAAAAGGCCAGCAGTGGTGCTTTGCGGGATTCGTAGTCGTCTAGGGTGACGAATTTGTAGAAGGCGGCGGTGAGAAAAGGACGTGTGGGCATGCCTGTATTGTAAAAGTTGGAAAAGGTCTTGAATCCTTGGTGGTTCTGAGGCGGTTCTGAGGCGGTTCTGATGTCTATTTGCAGTGTTCAACAAGGCCACGTAGCACCGTGCTCCGGCACCATCGTCCGCCAACCCAACTCATGCTCAATGCGCGCCCGCAAAGCGTCGGCCGCTGACAAATCGCCATGCACCACATACACCTGGTCTGGGCGTGCAGGCATGCTGCGCAGCCACTGCAGCAGTTGCCCGGCGTCGGCGTGGGCAGAGGCTGATTGCAGTTGCACCACTTCGGCATTGACCGCTACATCGCGCCCGTGGATGCGCACTGTTTTTTCACCGCTGGCCAGCGTGGCACCCCGGGTGCCGGGGGCCTGGTAGCCGGTCAGGATGACCATGTTGCGGTGGTTGCCCACGTGGTGCTCTAAATGGTGCAATACACGCCCGCCAGTGGCCATGCCGCTGGCCGACAGGATCACCATGGGGCCGTGGCGTGATGCCAGGGCTTTGGATTCGTCGGTGCTGTTGACCATGGTGGCGCAGTGGGTCATGGCGTGGGTTTGTTGTGCGTTCAGGCGGTGTTCGCCCATGTGCGACTCAAACAAATGCGTGGTGTGAACTGCCATGGGGCTGTCCAGAAAAATCGGCAATGCGTGGGGGATTTGTCCAGCCGCCTTGAGCTGGGCAATGGCGTGTAGCACGGCTTGCGCACGCCCCACGGCAAACACTGGTATCACCGCCACACCACCGCGCGCGGCCAAGCGCTGCAGTGCCGCACCCAGCTCGGCCTGCAGGTTTTCTATCGGGTGCTGACGGTCGCCATAGGTGGATTCGATCAGCACGGTATCGGCCGCAGGCGGGTGTGCGGGTGGGAACATGATGGTGTCGTCGGGCCGCCCTAGATCGCCCGAGAACAATATCCGCCGCCCCGCCACTTCCAGCAGCACGCTGGCAGCACCGAGTATGTGGCCTGCGGGGCTGAAGGTCATGCGCCAGCCGGGCAGAGGTTGAAACGTCTTGCCCATGTCCACCGCCTTGATGCGGGGCAGGCAATCCAGTGCGTCTTGCCGGGTATACAAGGGCAGGGCGGGGCTGTGTTTGGAGAAGCCGTGGCGGTTGGCGAATGCCGCGTCTTCTTCCTGAATATGGCCGCTGTCGGGCAGCAATATTTTGCACAAGGCTTGCGTGCCGGATGTGGCGAACACATGCCCGGTAAACCCCTCTTTCACCAACAAGGGCAGGTAGCCGCTGTGGTCCAGGTGGGCATGGGTGAGCACCACAGCATCCACCGCGCTGGGTGCTACGGGAAGTGGCGTCCAGTTGCGCAAGCGCAGCTGCTTGTAGCCCTGAAAAAGCCCGCAGTCGACCAGCAAGCTATGGCCGCCGTGCTGCACCAGATATTTTGAGCCGGTGACGGTGTTGGCTCCACCCAGAAAGGTGATGTTGACGCCCATGGCGAGACTCCTTGAGTGTGGTTCTGTCGAAACGACAGCCGTAAAAAATGCCGCCGGGTCGTTTATAGACCGGGCGGCATGGTTTGTGTGATTTCTACGCGCTACTCTTGATGTGCATCAAGAGTGACCACAATTCGCTCCATAGGTCGAACGTGCAGCGCTGTTGTGCTGTCTGGGTGCTATGGTTTTTGTTCTGTCGCCGGTGATGAGGCTGCTGACTGCGGTGCTGATGCGCTTGGCTCGGGCAAAGCCTTTGGTACTTCGGGAACGGCTTCTTTGGGCGCATCTTTGGGTGCAGGTTGTTCCGGAATCTTTGTTGAAGGGTTCTGAACCCACTCGTTCAAGCGTTTGGTGATTGCGTTTGCACTACGTTCTAAGATTTCACACGTACCTTTGAATCCGCCAAACACACCACCGGTGGTCCACTCATTGATCTTGGTGTAGTAGATCACCTTGTCTCCCTCCAGTAGCTCGGCCAAAACAGTAATGGCCTTTGGGCCTGACCAAGCGCCGCCGCCAACTCCCAATACATGGGAGATTTGCACGCGCAATACCTTGTCACCGGCAGCGTCAGCGCCTACGTTGACGGTACTGGCTTCTGTTTTGTAAAGCTTTCCCAGCATAGGGCCAATGCGGCTTGAAAGCATGCTTTCAATTTTGCAGTCGCGTTTGGTGCCCTCCGCAACTTCGGCGGTCGGCATATAGGTGATGGGAACTTCCAGGCGTGTCGCTGCGTGCGCCCCTGCCAATGTCATACTCGCCAAGAAAATTGCGATTGTCAGATTTTTCATGAATGGGTATCAGGTGATAAAAAAAGCGGTGTACAGAGAGGCTGTTCCCCGTACGCCAAAGGATATGCACAGTGCGATAACGGTGCACGCTGACGATACAACCTTTTGGCACGTTCGACCCTACGTTGGGCAAAAAAATGCCGCCCTATCTAATCAGACTGGGCGGCACTGGCACGGGATGCTTCTTTTTGACGGATGAAGCTTTAGCTAAAAAAACTCTTCAACCGATCGGTCCAACTATCACCCGACGGCGAATGTTTGTTGCCACCTTTTTTTAGCGACTCATCCAGCTCGCGTAGTAGCCTGCGCTGGTGTTCGCTCAGTTTCACCGGTGTTTCCACCAGTATGTGGCAATACAAATCTCCAGGGTAGCTGGCACGCACGCCCTTGATGCCCTTACCGCGCAGGCGGAACTGCTTGCCACTTTGAGTGCCTTCCGGGATGTCGATGGCTGCCTTGCCAGCCAGCGTGGGCACATCAATCTCGCCACCTAGTGCGGCAATGGCGATGCTGATGGGCACCGAGCAGTGCAGGTCGTCGCCATCGCGCTCAAAGATGTCGTGCTTTTTGAGGCGAATTTCGATGTACAGGTCGCCAGCGGGGCCACCGTTGGTGCCGGGTTCACCATTGCCGGTGCTACGGATGCGCATGCCGCCATCGATACCGGCGGGGATTTTGACTTCCAGGGTCTTTTGCTTTTTGACTTTGCCCTGACCGTGGCAAGCCAGGCATGGCTCGGGGATGACCTTGCCTGTGCCGCGGCAAGTGGGGCAGGTTTGCTGCACGCTAAAGAAGCCCTGGCGCATTTGCACCGAGCCCGCGCCACTGCAGGTACCGCAGGTCTTGACCTGGGTGCCGGGCTTGGCACCGCTGCCTTTGCAGACTTCGCAACTGTCCCAGCTGGGGATGCGGATCTGGGCATCTTTGCCGCGCGCGGCTTCTTCTACCGTGACTTCCATGGCGTAGCGCAGGTCGCCGCCACGGAGCACCTGGCGGCCACCGGCACCGGGCCGACCACCACGCTGCTGGCCAAACATATCGCCAAAGATGTCGCCAAACGCTTCGGCAAAACCGCCATAGCCTTCGCCGCCGGGGCCGCGCATATTGGGGTCCACACCAGCATGGCCATGCTGGTCGTAGGCCGCACGCTTTTGCGGGTCCGACAGCATTTCGTACGCTTCTTTGGCTTCTTTGAACTTTTCTTCGGCCACCTTGCCGGAGTCACCCTGGTTGCGGTCGGGGTGGTGCTTCATCGCCAGCTTGCGATAAGCCTTTTTGATGTCTTCGTCTGAGGCGTTTTTGGGGACACCCAGAATTTCGTAAAAGTCTCTTTTAGCCATGGTTGCCAAACAGTATGGGTCTTAAATAGTTAGCGTGAATAGTATGCAAAACGCCGCGCCGATGATTCTTGGGAATCTTTCGGGCGCGGCGCGCCAAATCCGCACGCACAAGCCGGGAGACGGCTTGTACGGGATTTAGCCCTTTTTAACTTCCTTGACTTCCGCATCCACCACATTGTCATCTGCAGCGTGGCTGGTCGATCCGCTACCGGCTGCCTGAGGCTGTTCGCCACCGGCAGGCTGTGCACCGCCTTCTGCAGCCTGCTTGGCTTGCATGTCGGCGTACATTTTTTCGCCCAGCTTTTGGCTGGATGACATGAGTGCGTTGTTTTTCTCGTCGATTGCAGCCTTGTCGTCGCCCTTGATGGCTTCTTCCAAGTCTTTGATGGACGCTTCGATTTTTTCCTTCTCACCAGCGTCGAGCTTGTCACCGTATTCGGTCAGGCTCTTCTTCACGCTGTGGATGCTGGCGTCGGCCTGGTTCTTGGATTGGACCAGTTCGACCTTTTTCTTGTCGTCTGCGGCATTGAGCTCAGCGTCTTTCACCATTTGCTGAATTTCAGCCTCAGACAAACCGGAGTTGGCCTTGATGGTGATCTTGTTTTCTTTGCCGGTGCCCTTGTCTTTGGCGCCCACGTGCAAGA
>CAYXWW010000251.1:0-4435 GCA_964468905.1 uncultured Rhodoferax sp.
AGGCTTTGCCGCTGGTGCTGGTGCTGGTGCTGGCATACACCCTGGCCAAGAAGCAGCTGGGGCGCGACCACATACCACGTTATACAGGTCAGCAAGAAGTTCTGCTAGCGAGCCTCATCGGCGCAACCATTGGTTTCTACGATGGCTTTTTCGGCCCCGGCACCGGCAGCTTTTTTGTGTTCTTGCTGGTACGGGTTTTGGGCTACGATTTTCTGCATGCATCCGCCAGTGCCAAACTGCTCAACACCGCATCCAATCTGGCGGCCATTGCCCTGTTTGCCTACAAGGGGCACGTATGGTGGCACTTTGTTGTCGCCATGGCTGTGGCCAATGTGCTGGGCAGTCTGGCAGGTACGCACCTGGCATTGAAGCATGGCACGGGCTTCGTGCGCGGTGTGTTCATTGCCGTCGTGTCGGCGCTGATCCTGAAAACAGGGTACGACGCTTTTTTGCGTTAGGGCGCGGGCGCACTTGTTGTTGCGCTTGTCGGCACGGCCGCTGGCGCGGCAGGAGTCTTGGCACCACCCGTAGATTCCGCGGCTGAAGCGGCGCTCGCAGGCAACTCTGGCGCACTGCTAGCGGCAGCGATGCGCGGCCAGGGCACAGCAGACGCCAGCAGTGGTTTACCGATAGGTGCAGTGGCCTGGCCTTTGCTCACTGCTGCCATGTCTTCTGCATTGGGATATTGCCCCAACAACCAATAGTCAAATGCGCGGCGCGCAATGGGCGCAGCAGAGGTGGAGCCAAAACCCGCGTTTTCCACAATCACGGCCAGGGCAATTTTGGGGTTGTCAGCCGGTGCAAATGCAATGTATAGCGAATGGTCGCGCTGTCGCTCTTCCATCTTGGCCGCGTTGTATTTCTCTTTGTTGCCCATCGAGACAGCCTGCGCCGTGCCGGTCTTGCCACCACTCAAATAAGCGGCCCCTGCAAATACGCGCGCCGATGTTCCGCCTTGCGTCACACCCACCATGGCGTTGCGCACGATGTCAATATTTTCACGCTTATAGCCCAATGATTCGGCTGCTATAGGCGCCACCGGCGTGCGCACGCGGGTGGTTGCATCCTGCGTGGCAATGACCAGCTGCGGCTTGTGTTTGACACCTGCATTGGCCAATGTGGACACTGCCTGGGCCAGTTGGAGCATGGTGAAGCTGTTGTACCCCTGGCCAATGCCCAGCGAAATGGTTTCGCCGGCATACCACTTCTTTTGCTCGGGCCGCTTGTAGTAGTTGCGCTTCCATTCCTGGCTGGGCAACACGCCGCGCACTTCACCGTTGATATCAATGCCCGTAATCTGACCAAAGCCCAGGGGCTTCATAAAGTCATGCATGCTGTCCACACCCATCTCGTTTGCCAACGAATAGAAGTAGGGATTGCTGGACTCGACGATGGCGCGGCGCATGTCCATAATGCCGCCTTTCTCGTTCTCAGGACTGCCAAAACGGTGGCCGCCAAACATGTAAAAGCCTGGGTCGTTGATCAGGGTAGTGGCCGAGCGCGTACCTGTCTCTAAAGCGGCCAAAGCCATGAAAGGTTTGTAGGTAGAGCCCGGCGGGTAGGTGCCACGCAATGCCCGGTTCAACAGCGGCTTATCCAGCGATTCGTTGAGCATGGCCCAGTTTTCCTGGTCAATGCCTTCAACGAACAAGTTGGAATCAAACGTGGGCTTGCTGACAAAGGCAAGAACCTCACCGGTCTGGGGGTCCATTGCAACCAAGGCTCCGCGACGATCACCAAACATGTCTTCAATCAATTTCTGCAGTTTGATGTCAATGGACAGCACCACCATATTGCCGGGCGTCGACGGGTTGCTGGCGAGCTTGCGCACGGCGCGCCCACCGGCAGAGGTTTCAACCCGCTCCACGCCGGTTAGCCCGTGCAACTGGCTCTCAAAACTTTGCTCGACACCGAGCTTGCCAATGTATTCAGTGCCACGGTAGTTGGACTGGTCGTCGTCATCCTCTATCTTGGCTTTTTCGGTCTGGTTGATGCGACCGATGTAGCCAATCACATGGCTGGCCAGTTCACCATAGGGATAGTTGCGAAACAGACGCGCCTTGATCTCGACCCCAGGGAAGCGAAAGCGTTGGGCCGCAAAGCGGGCGACTTCGGTGTCGGTGAGCCGGGTGCGGATGGGCAAGGATTCAAAACTCTTGGACTCTTCCATCAGCTTTTTGAAGCGCCTGCGATCCCGGGCCGTGACATCCATCACCGTGGCAAGTTCGTCCAGCGTCTGCTCCAAGCCATTGGTTTTGGAGGGCGTAATTTCCAGCGTATAGGCCGAGTAATTGCTGGCCAACACAATGCCGTTGCGGTCAACGATCAAACCGCGATTGGGAACGATAGGGACAATGGAGGTGCGGTTGCTCTCCGCCTGTGCACGCAAATCATCATGCCGTATGACCTGCAAGTACACCAGGCGCAATGCCAGCAACAGAAAGCACACGACGACCAAAACGCTCACAGCAAATACGCGGGTGCGAAAACGTGCCAAGTCTACTTCGACGTTGCGAATTTCAGTCATGACCGATCCAGCGTCATCCGCGCAGCGAAGAGTGTGGGGGTCATACCGAATGCCGCCGGGCCGCCCCAAGGCGTGAGAGCCCCCATGGGGGGCAGCGTCTTACACGCAGTGAAGAGCGTGGGGGTCATGCTTCTACAACGGCCGGTTGGCATCCGGATCGGGCGCGCGCATCTGGGGTGCCAGCAAGATGGCGGTGGCAACCGGCCACAAGACGATCTCCACGACGGGTGCCAGCAACAAGAACAACCCAGGGAACGTGCCGCCACTGACCATGCCGACCACCAATTCAACAGCATGTGCCGCTGCAAACAATGGCAAGACTTGTGCCGCTTGCGAAGGCACTGAGAACCACAGCAAGCGCCGGTGAATGGTGATGGCAAAAAAACTCAACACCGTGTAGGCCAGCGCATGTTGACCCAACAGGCCCCCTTGGTGTACGTCCATCAGCAAGCCAAATACAAATGCGGCACCAATACCCACACGCAGTGGCTGGTGCACCGTCCAGAACACCAAGACAACCGCCAGTACATCTGGTGCCCAGGCGGCGCGCCCCCAAAAGCCCATGTTTTGCAACATGTTGAGCAACATGGCCGCAATCAAACTGCCCCAAATGAACAATGGATTGGCTGGCAATAAGAGCTGCTGACCCGGGCGCATGATCATGGCTTGCACCTCATTTGGACGTACCCCGCCGATTGTTGGCCACTACGGGGGCTTCGGCCACGGGGCGTGGCGGAACTTGCCCCGTAACTGGGTCCAGCACCATGACGTGGCCCGCACCAGATACCAACGCCAAGGGCGTGCAATAGATGCGCGCAAAGACCGTGTCCACACGGCGTTCGACTTTTTCAATCCGCGCAACCGGTAGACCGGGTGGGTAGACACCATCGACACCGCTGGTGGTCAGCAAATCGCCCACCGTCACATCGGCATTGGCAGCCATAAAGCGCAACTCCATCGCATCAGCATGCGACGACATATCGCCAAACGCTACACCGCGAGCACCGGTGCGGGTGTTCAGCACGGGAATGGCGTGGTCCCGGTCGATGATCAGCGTAACTTCACTCACCAGCGGGTACACGCGTGTAACCTGCCCCAGCACGCCTGATTCATCCAGCACCGGCGAACCCAGCAGGACACGATCGGCCATGCCCTTATCAATGATGACTTTGCGGCTGTAGGGGTCTGCCGCGTCATACACCACCTGTGCGGCCATGGCCGGTGACTCCAGGCGCCCGCGCAGGGCCAACAGCTTGCGCAAGCGTGTGTTTTCCAACACCAGTTGCTCAACCTGGATGGCACGCTGCGACTGCAGGTTGTGCTTTTTGAGAACCTCTTGCTGGGCTGATTGCGCTTCCGTCAAAGACGCGAAGTACTGACCCACATGCTGGTAGAGCAACACAGGGCGCAACGCAAGCCATTGCGCCGGGTACAACACCGTTGCCAGTGCCACACGCAGCGGCTGCATGACTTTGAGCCGGGAATCCGCCACCATGAGAAAGAATGCCAGTGCGCTGCACACAGCAAGCTTAGACAGGGCCGACGGGCCCTGCCTGAAGAAGGGTGGGGGATCTCTGTCCAGCGTACCGAGTGGCATCGCTGTGTACCGCTACTTATTCGCTGGTGAAAATGGAGCCCAGACGCTCCATCTGTTCCAGTGCAATGCCGCAACCGCGCACCACACAGGTCAGAGGGTCTTCGGCAACCAGAACAGGAAGCCCCGTCTCTTCGGCCAACAGGCGGTCCAGATCGCGCAGCAATGCACCGCCACCGGTCAGCATCATGCCGCGATCGGCAATGTCTGCGCCCAGTTCTGGCGGAGTTTGTTCCAGCGCGTTTTTCACCGCAGAAACAATGTTATTCAGCGGGTCAGTCAATGCTTCCAGAATTTCATTGCTGGAAATGGTG
>CAYXWW010000252.1:0-4409 GCA_964468905.1 uncultured Rhodoferax sp.
TAACCGCTGCTTTGACCAGCGTGTGCCCGAAGAGACCAACCGCCGTATCGTGGATCACACTTCAGACATCAATCTGACGTACAGCACGATTGCCCGTGATTATTTGTTGCGTGAGGGCTTGCCGCCTGACCAGGTGATCAAGACCGGCAGCCCGATGTTTGAAGTGCTGCACCATTACTTGCCGCAAATTCAAGCCTCTGATGCGCTGGCGCGACTGAGCCTGACCGCGCAGCAGTATTTTGTGGTCAGTGCGCACCGCGAAGAAAACATCGAGTCTAATCAGTCGTTTACCAAGTTGGTGGCCGTGCTCAACAGCTTGGCCGAAGACCATGGCTTGCCTGTGATTGTGTCGACCCATCCTCGGACCCAAAAGCGTGTAGACGCCACGGGAGCGAAGTTTCATCCACTGGTGAGGTTGATGAAACCATTGGGTTTTCATGACTATGTGAATTTGCAGATGAATGCTAAGGCGGTGTTGTCTGACAGTGGCACGATCAATGAAGAGTCGTCTATTCTGAACTTTCCAGCACTGAATCTGCGCGAGGCGCATGAGCGGCCAGAGGGCATGGAAGAAGCTGCCGTGATGATGGTGGGCCTTGAAGTTGAACGGGTGCGCCAGGGCTTGGCTATTGTGGCAACTCAAGCGCGGGGCTCTGAGCGCGATTGGCGCTTGGTGGGTGACTACAGCATGCCCAATGTGAGTGCCAAGGTGGTGCGCATTGTGCACAGCTACACCGATTACGTGAACCGCAATGTGTGGAAGAAGTACTCGTGAATGCGGGCGAGAGCATGTCTGCTAAAAAAATATTTATTCTGTCGGAATATGTTTACGCCGAAGAAAACTCTACAGGTTACTTTTGGTCAAAAATCATAAACCGCCTAGCTGCGGCACAATCTCATTTGCATGTGTTTGCGCCCAGACCCAAAGAGGCGGAATGTCAACGGCATAGCTCGGCTGGAGTTTCATATCATGCCTTTAAATGGATAGCCTTCAATAAGAACAGGTTGCTTCCACGTCTTTGGGGGCAATTTCGCCTAGCGCTCGGTTTTCTGAAGCTCCTACTCCAGCAAGTTCGCCGAGGAGATTTACTGATCTCAGGGACCAACCCAGTGATCTTGTTGATCTTTATGCCATTGTTTCGCCGCTTGCTCGGGTTTCGTTGGGTGCTTTTAGTTCATGATGTCTACCCAGACAATTTAGTGCCTTCAGGAATTTTCACCCGAAAAACGCTTGCGTACAGAATCCTTGAGAGCTATTTCTCGTTTGTTTATAGAAGCGCAGATTTGATTTTTGTCATCGGTCGAGATATGCAGCGCTTGATCGGTCAGAAGGTAGGTAATCCAGACCGGGTACGCTATGTTCCAAATTGGGTAGATGAAAGCGATGTTGTACCAGTGCCGCGTTCTGACTCAGAAATTCTCAGAAAACTAGGCTGGAATACAAACGATAAAGTGGTTTTTCAGTTTTTTGGCAACCTAGGGCGACTTCAAGGTATCGATAACATCCTTGCTGCCATACGACTTGTCAAGCATCCGAAAGCTGCTTTTCTGTTCATCGGGTCTGGGGCTAAAGCTGATGCTGTGATGGATTTCGTTGCCTCTAAGTCGTTTTCAAATGTTGCCTATCTTGGGCCGCTTGAACAGAAGCAAAAGAACCAAGGCCTGGCTGCTTGCGATGTGGCACTGATTACCCTCGAGAAGGGTATGGCCGGTTTGGGCGTGCCGAGCAAAGCCTATTTTTCAATGGCCGCTGACAAGCCGCTACTCGCGGTCATGGAAAACGAGTCCGAAATCGCCTACACGGTTGGCGAACATCAGATCGGCTGGGTTTGTATGCCTGGAAATCCCGTCGCGCTGGCGCAGCTTATAGACAATATTTGCAGCCAAGTTCAGCTTGTGCCGGTGGGCCGATCACGTAATGTGTTTGAACGTTTCTATGCAGAAAGCGTTGGGCTTGAGCACTTTGTACGCGAATTGTTGCTTATGGCAAAAACTGTTTCTGAGAAAGCTAACTTTCCTGCGCCAACTCCATGAATAGCAGTCGATATTCGCAAAGACAGCGGAGCTTGCAAGAGGCTGTGCTAGTCACAGGAGCCAACGGTTTTGTTGGCCGTGCCGTCTGTATCAAGGCGTGGGCTGCAGGCATGCGAGTGCACGGGGCTACTCGCAGAGGAAACGACGTGGCCGATGGGGTGCAGGCTGTTACTGTCCCCGATATTGATGGCGAAATATCATGGACGCATGCTCTGACCGGATGCACCTCAGTTGTGCATTGTGCGGCCCGTGTTCATGTAATGGTAGAAAAGGCGGCCAACCCACTAACTGAGTTTCGTAGGGTTAATGTGCTTGGCTCCGTGAACTTGGCCCGTCAAGCTGCTGCTGCCGGTGTTCGGCGGTTTGTTTTTATAAGCTCTATCGGTGTGAATGGCGCGGTAACTTTTCAGAAGCCATTTTCCACTCAAGATCGGGAAGCGCCTCATTCGCCTTATGCCACATCAAAATACGAGGCCGAACTGAGATTGCAAGAGTTGGCCGCTGAGACGGGTATGGAGCTCGTGATCATTCGGCCCCCGCTGGTATATGGGCCAAATCCTCCCGGTAATTTTGGCTCATTGATGCGCTGGTTGCAGCGCGGCGTACCTTTGCCTTTGGGCGCAATTCACAACCAGCGTAGCCTGGTGTCGCTGGATAATTTGGTTGATTTGATATTGACTTGCATGACTCACCCAGCAGCCGCCAATCAAACATTTATGGTGTCAGACGGTGAAGATGTGTCCACCAGTGAGTTGTTGCGTCGCATGGGGCTGGCTATGGGGCATCCTGCTCGTTTGATACCTGTTCCAGAAAGTTTGCTGAAAGTGGCTGCAGGCTTGTTAGGTAAGACCGATATGGCTCAGCACTTGTGCGGCTCTCTGCAGGTTGATATATCCAAAACCTGCGAGCTATTGGGTTGGACACCCCCTCTAACGTTGGATGACGGCTTGGCGCAGGCTGCGTTTGGGTTTAAATGATGAATCGCTTTTTTGATTTGGTGTTGGCCTTAATTGCTGCTTTGGTGTTGGCCTTGCCCGTTGCGTTGGTTGCAATGGCCGTGCGATTAACTTCTGCTGGCCCAGCCTTGTATTGGTCTGAGCGCGTGGGGCGGCACAACAAGACTTTCAAAATGCCCAAATTCCGCAGCATGCGGGTGGGTACACCCGCCGTGGCCACACATTTGTTGGCGAATCCCAAAAGTCACCTAACGCCGATTGGTGGTTTTTTACGCAAAAGCAGCCTAGACGAGCTGCCACAGCTGTGGAGCATTTTGATGGGTGACATGAGCTTTGTGGGGCCACGTCCTGCGTTGTTCAATCAACAAGACTTGATTGAGCTGCGCACAGCACAAGGGGTTCATGTGTTGGTGCCGGGCCTTACAGGCTGGGCGCAAGTGAATGGGCGCGATGAGTTGCCCATTCCGCAAAAGGTGGCGCTGGATGCCGAATATTTGGTGCGACGGAGCTTCTGGTTTGATATTCAAATTTTATGGATGACCTTTTTGAAGGTGGTGCAGCGCGACGGGGTGTCACATTGATGGCTAGGACACGATTGTTGGTGGTGGGGGCAGGAGGACATGGTCGTTCGGTGGCCGAAGCGGCGGATTTGTCAGGCCAGTTTGAAGTGATGGGTTTTTTAGATGATGCTGCGCCAGTGGGTGAGCGTGTACTCGGCGATCATGTGCTCGGACCTATCGCCAGCATGGCTGATTAATGCGTTGTTGTCGATCAGGCCATCGTGGCCATCGGCAACAATGCAGTTCGCGAAAAGCTAATGCAGCAGTTGACTGAAGCTGGATATGCCATGGCAACGGTGGTCCACCCCCGGGCCTTTGTATCACCCAGCGCGGAGGTTGGGGCGGGGTCGGCCATTATGGCTGGTGCCATCGTGGGCACTGAAGCCCGACTGGGTATGTGGGCAATTATTAATTGTGGAGCTGTGGTGGACCATCATGCACACGCTGAAGACTATAGCCACCTTGGTGTGAATGCTTGTATGGCTGGGGGCGCAGTTCTAGGTCGTGGGTCATGGATGCAGGCAGGGGCCGTATTGGGATATGGAGTTTCTATAGCGCCAGGGGCAGTACTTCTGCTAGGCACTGCAGTGCATAAAAACTAGCTGTTGTTCAGATGTCTTGCATATTAGTTACAGGCGGCACCGGCTTCATTCGCAAAAATTTTGTGCTCGACTGGATCGCTCGCTCTGACGAGCCCGTGGTCAACCCAGATAAGCTCACCTACGCGGGCAACCTGGAAACCCTGGCCAGCCTGCAGGGGAGCCCGAGCCACATTTTTGTGCAGAGGGCGACATTGGCGACCGCGTGAGTTAGCCCCCTGAAACCCAGTCCCATCGGTATTCCTTAAACTAACAACTAG
>CAYXWW010000253.1:0-4374 GCA_964468905.1 uncultured Rhodoferax sp.
CCAGACCGATCCACCCTGCGCCGGGCAGATACACCTCGCACCAGGCGTGCAGGTCGGTGAAGTCGACCTCGGTGCCACTGGGGCCGTCCAAGGCTTTCACGTCTGATTTCAACTGGATCAGGTAGCCCGATACAAAGCGCGCCGCCAGACCGCAATGGCGTAACAACTGCACCATCAGCCAGGCCGAATCGCGGCAGGAGCCAGAGCCCAGTTGCAGGGTCTCGTCTGGCGTTTGCACACCCGGCTCCATACGAATGGTGTACTTGACCGCGTTGTGCACCATGGTGTTGAGGTCCACCAGAAACATCACCGTGCGGCGCTTGGTGTAGTCGATCTTGGCCAGGCACTCGTTCATCAGATCGGTGCGCTCACCGGCCATCAGGTAGGGCAGCAGCTCTTCTTGCAGACCAGGTGCGTACTGGAACGGAAACTCTTCAGCCTCAGGTTCCAGGAAGAAATCAAACGGGTTGTAGACCGCCATCTCCACCACTAGATCGACGGTTACCTTGAATTCGCGCGTCTTGTCCGGGAACACCAGCCGCGCCTGGTAGTTGGCAAACGGGTCTTGCTGCCAGTTCAGGAAATAGCCGTTAGCGGGCTCCACCTTCAACGAATACGAAATGATCTTGCTGCGGCAATGCGGCGCAGGCCGCAGGCGCACTACCTGTGGGCCCAACGCCACCAGGCGGTCATAGGTGTAGTGGGTGACGTGGTTCAGTGCGGCGTGGATGGACATAGTGTGTCTCGCGGTGGTACTCGGTGTGTCTCAAAAATCAAAGCAAGGTCATCGATGTGGCCTGTGGATAGCTCGGTTGCCATAGTAACAAGCAATTCCCGAGCCAGATGGATTGAAGGCTACTTCCTCACCGAGGAATGCTTCGGTGACGCGCACTTTCACACACGTTAGCATGCACAGGTGCAGACCAACCCCACTACATCTCACCACATAGCGCAAGTGCTATTCCCAGCTCTGCTCGGCTTTGTGCTGGGTACAGCAATGCAGCTACAGCAGGCGGAATTGCTTTCATGGCAAGTGTATGCATCAATTGTGACATTAGCCCTCGTACTCATTGCGTGGGTAGCTACTAAAAGAATAGCAACTGGCTGGCGCATGGTTGCGGCTGCGGTGGCGCTGGGGCTGCTGGCCTTTGGTACAACGGGCCTGCGTGCCACGGTGTACCTGGCTGATACGCTGAACCCGGCGCTGGAGGGGCGCGACGTGCGGGTGACTGGAGTAGTGGCCAACCTGCCGCAGCGCAATGAATCGGGCTTGCGGTTTCGGCTGGAGGTAGAGTCCGCCGTGCTGGATGGCCAAGCCGTGCGCGTGCCGCCGCTAGTGGATGTGGGCTGGTACAACGGCGCTTTTTCGGCTGGGCCTGCCGTAGTGGTGGCTGATGTGCAAGCGGGTGAGCGCTGGGAGATGACCCTGCGCCTGAAGGCCCCGCACGGCAGCCGCAACCCGCATGGCTTTGACTACGAGCTGTGGCTGTGGGAGCAGGGCGTGCAGGCCACTGGCTATGTGCGCACATCGGCCAAAGACGCGGTTCCCCTACGGCTGGGCCAGACCTTGCAGCACCCCGTGGTGCTGGCCCGCCAGACAGTTCGCACCCGCATCTTCAAAGCGTTGAGCGCCGCCGGGCCGCCCCAAGGCGCGAAGGCCCCCATGGGGGGCAGCGACCCGCGTAGCGGTGGAGCGTGGGGGCAACACGCCGCCGGGATGATTGCCGCCCTGGTGGTGGGCGACCAGGCGGCCATTGACCGGTTGGATTGGGATGTATTCAGGGCCACGGGCGTGGCGCATTTGGTGTCCATCTCGGGCTTGCACATCACCATGTTCGCCTGGGGCGCGGCGCTGCTGGTGGGATGGTTGTGGCGGCGCTCTGGCCGCTTGTGCATGGCGGTGCCGGCCTGCAATGCAGCGCTGATTGGTGGCGTGCTGCTGGCTGCGGCCTACGCGGTGTTCAGCGGCTGGGGAGTGCCCGCGCAGCGCACCTGCCTGATGCTGGCTACCGTGGCGCTGCTGCGCCTGTCAGGCGCGCGCTGGCCGTGGCCGCAGGTGTGGATGCTGGCCTGTGCAGTGGTGGTGGCGTGTGACCCGTGGGCCTTGTTGCAAGCTGGGTTTTGGTTGAGCTTTGTTGCGGTGGGTGTTTTGTTTGCTACAGATATAGGAGCTGGTAACGCACATTCCACGAGGGCTAGCGGCCTAAAAGATCACACACTTTTTGGGCAGCAAGCTTCCGCAGGGCCGCCCCAAGGAAGATTAGCCCCCTTTGGGGGCAGCGTATTACGCGTAGCGAAAAGCGTGGGGGCCAGTTTCCGCGAGCAATGGATCATTACCGTGGCGCTGACTCCGCTAACCCTGCTGCTCTTTGGCCAAGTGTCGGTCGTCGGGTTGGCTGCCAATGCGCTCGCCATTCCGTGGATCACGCTGGTAGTCACGCCCTTGGCCATGCTGGGTGTCGTGCTGCCAGGGCTGTGGGATGTGGCTGCCACTGCCATTGGCTGGCTCTATGGCTACCTGCAGTGGCTCGCTACTTGGCCGTGGGCCACTATTTCGGTGGCGGTGCCGCCTTTGTGGGCAGCTGCGGCGGGTGTGATCGGTGGCGTGGTGTTAGTCTTGCCGTGGCAATGGTCCATGCGGGTGCTGGGTGTGCCCCTGTTGTTACCCGTGCTGTTGTGGCGGGCACCCTTGCCCCCGGTGGGGCAGTTTGAACTGCTGGCCGCAGACATTGGCCAGGGCAACGCCGTGCTGGTGCGCACCGCCAACCACGCTCTGCTGTATGACGCGGGCCCCCGCTACAGCCTGGAGAGCGATGCCGGGCACCGTGTGCTGGTGCCACTGTTGCAGGCGCTGCACACGCGGCTGGATACGCTGGTCCTGAGCCACCGCGACATCGACCACGTAGGCGGCGCACCCGCCGTGCTGGCCATGCAGCCGCAGGCGCAATTGCTTAGTTCAATCGAAGACAGCAATCCATTACAGACGCTGCGCCCCGCCACACGCTGCATTGCCGGGCAGCACTGGGAGTGGGATGGCGTGCAGTTTGACATCTTGCACCCGCAGGCTGAGGACTACGATGCGCTGGCTACGGCACAGGCTAAACCAAAACCCAATGGCATGTCGTGCGTGCTGCGGATATCTAATGGCGCACAGACAGCATTACTGGTGGGGGATATTGAACAGCCGCAAGAGGCGCGGTTGGTGGCAAGCATGGGAAATCTTGAAAATGCTTTGAAGAGCGATGTGCTGCTGGTGCCCCATCACGGCAGCAAAACGTCCAGCACCGCAGAATTTTTAGACGCCGTGGCTCCACGCGTCGCCATCGTGCAAGCGGGTTACCGCAACCGTTTTGGCCACCCGGCCTCCACGGTTCTGGAGCGCTTGGAACAAAGGCACATTCAAGTGGTCGATTCGCCCCATTGCGGAGCCTACGTCTGGAATTCCGGACAAGCCGCACAACCCCATTTTGGTGCATGCACTCGACAACAGGCATTGCGCTATTGGCACCATCGTGTGCCATAGTCGCAACCATAGCCCCGCCCTTGTGCATGGCGGGTGTGGCACTAACCTTGCTAAGTAGCTTACAGAGAGAGGTCTTTCATGCAGAAATTTGACGAGATGTATACCCAGTTGCCCTACGCGTTTTTCAGCAAGGGCGAGCAGGTGCGGGACCACTACAAGATCTACGATGCGTGGCTGGCCCGCCAACCCGGCGACATGATGGCCAAGCGCCGCGAAGAGGCGGAGATGATCTTTCGCCGCGTCGGCATCACCTTTGCCGTGTATGGCGAAAAGGACGAAGACGGCGCGGGCACCGAGCGTCTGATTCCGTTTGATTTGATCCCCCGCATCATTCCGGCGCACGAATGGTCCAGCATGGAGAAAGGCCTGGTGCAACGCGTCAACGCGCTGAACCGATTCATCCATGACGTGTACCACGACCAGGAGATCATCAAAGCCGGTATCGTGCCGCGCGACCAGATTGAGAACAACGCCCAGTTCCGCCCCGAGATGATGGGGGTGGATGTGCCCAACGCCATCTATTCGCAAATCTCGGGCATCGATATCGTGCGCGCCCCCGATGCCAATGGCAAGGGCGAATACTACGTGCTGGAAGACAACCTGCGCGTACCCAGCGGCGTGAGCTACATGCTGGAAGACCGCAAGATGATGATGCGGCTTTTCCCTGAGCTGTTCAACGCCCACCGTGTGGCGCCCATCGCGCATTACCCTGATTTGTTGCTGGAGACATTGCGTGCCAGCAGCCCCGCCACTACGGACCAGCCCACGGTGGTGGTGCTGACACCCGGCATGTATAACAGCGCCTACTTTGAACACGCTTTCCTGGCCCAGCAAATGGGTGTGGAACTGGT
>CAYXWW010000254.1:0-4350 GCA_964468905.1 uncultured Rhodoferax sp.
ACCTTGTCACAGGTCCTTTGGGGGGCACCATAGAGCTCCAAAGTGCACCCGATAGAGGCGCGACATTTACGCTGGTGTTGCCCAAAACCTCATCGTTTCACGCCACCACCACCCATATCAAAGATGCCTGATACAAGCGTCCATTCGGAGTCATACATGGCCCACTTCCCCGGATCCAGAAACCAAGCATAAACCTCGTATCGATGTATGTGTGGCATGCAATCAATCGTACGCGCTAGCCTGTTGTGCTTGGCACTGTCTGAACCGGTCTTGGCTCGTGCCGCATGTAGCCGCAGCATCTTGGTTCCCGTATCCAATATTGGGCAAGCCGTGATAGTGAACGGCACAACCGTGTCGGGGGTGTACCCTGATGCATTACGCAACCTGGGGGCAAAAGCGGGTTGTACGTTCAATTTTGTTGACTATCCACGCGCACGGTCCGACGACATGTTCTTTGAACGCGGGACATCTGACATGGTCATTCCCGCCAGCTATGTTCCGGAGCGCGCGAAGGTTGCCACATTTGTACCGTTGATCAAGGTACTGCCGATGTGGATCACAATCAAGGACGGTCCTAGCCACATCACATCCGTGCAGGAATTGCTGCTCAACAAAGCCGTGCGTGGTGTCGTAGTGCGCAGTTTTACTTTTGGTACGGAATACCAGTCCTTGATTGCCGAATTGGGCAAGGAGGGTCGAATTGATTTGGTTCCTGACCTACAGACAGTGGCCCGCATGCTGCTTGCCAAACGCGCAGATTTCACCATCTTGCCGCCCCACCTGATGCAAACCGCGATGCAAGCAGAAGCCTTGAAACTGGGAACACGCATACCACTGCACAGCAACGCTTTGGAAGGCTTGCCGCGCGTTGACAGCGGGGTCTACATTTCCCGCCGCTCACTCAGCGTTGCCGACCACGACGTGCTGGTTGCGATGTTCAAACGCGCTGCAAAAAGCGGCGAGTTTTTGAAAAGCCACCACAACTACTACCCTACTGAAGCTCTGCACAATATCGTCACGCTTCCGTGACATACAGGACCTGGCAACAGCGGCTCTACTTGATGGGCGTCGCATCATTGATGCGGTAGTAGAGCCCATTGGGATCATCTTTCAGCACGGCAAACTGCCCCTCTACGACCACCGGTTCCATCGAGTACTTGACGGGTGTCTTGGTCTTGACTTCGACCATGCTCTCCGGCCCGCCGGGTACACAAAACGAACACGTGAGCGGTACAGAACTGAGCAAAAAGTGCCGCTGCTTCTCGCCCGGCTCGAGCGGCATCATGAAGCCCTGCACGCGTTGACTCTTCTGGTTGAGCGCCATCACCGGGGCCGAGAAGATCGGCAGAATGCGGTTCTTCTCCACTTTGGTCTTCACGTCGGTCAGCAGCGACCATGGCAATACGTCTGATCGCTCTTGTAGCGGCGCAAACGGGCTGTTGGGGCTGTGCACACCCGCCCCCGTGCCCGACGCAATGCCAGACAACGGTGCCGCGGCAGTCTGCGCTTGCACACCCATAGGCAACAAACTAGCACTCAGCGAGGCAATTGCTATAACAAACGTAGCAATAAAGTCAATGAATACGAGGGCTAAGTGTCTATTCTTCATAAAGCATCCGTCCTGAATCTTCCAAAAGCTGCACCACGTCTACCGTTCCTGCAACAGCGTCAGCACGCCTAGCCGGTAGGCACCCAGCGCGGGCAGCAGTGCCGCCCCTAAGGATACGCCCAGCGCCAGCGCTGGCACCACCGCCAACTCCGGCAACCAGACCAAGCCACCCACCAACAGCGAGCTATCCAGTCTTAAAAACCACGCCAGCGCCACCACAAAGGCCTGACCCAGCACAAGGCCCAGTGCAGCGGCTAAGAGCCCCAGCCACAAGGCTTCACTCAGCAGCAGTGCGGCCACCTTCGCTGGCGAAGCACCCAACAGGCGCAGCAGCGCCAGGTCTGCCCGGCGCTCCCGTACGGCACTCCAGAGGGCAATAAACACGCTCAGCGCAGCAGTGAACAACAATACCCCGGCAAATGCGCGCAGCACGTCAGTGCCTAGCCCGAGCATATGGAGCAAGCGGGTAATCTCCACCGCCGGTGCAGCAGCCTGCATGGGCGTAGTGGTGTTGACAAATCGGGGGAAGCTGACAGCGGCCAGTGGCGTCTTGTATTGCACCAGTGCCATGGTCACTTCACGTGCGGCGTCTTTGGCTTGCTGGTGTTCGCCCGCATGGTCATCGGGGTGGTCATCGGCATTGCTTTCATGCACCTGCCACACGGATGCCACGTCAGTCAGGATCAAGCGATCCAGCACACCGCCGCTGGGAGCCAGAATGCCCACCACGGTGTAAGCGCCGTCGCCATGTGCATGCCCACCCGCGCCTAGCCCATGGCTGCCCGCAAACGTCTGCCCCAGACCCACACGCAACTGCGCAGCAGCGGTAGCACCCAGCACCACTTGCATGGGCTGGCTCCACACCTGGCCCCGGGCAATTTTTGCCCCATACAAGTCGATGTAGTCCAGCGACGTACCGACAATGCGGTAGCGCTGCAAACTATCCCCCAGGCTGATGGGAATGACGCGGGCCACCAGCGGGTGCTGCGCAAGCTGCCGCACCGCTTGCAAGGGTACGTTGCCCGGCGGCACATCAATGTGCAGCACACCACTCAAAATGAGCTGCAAGGGGCTGCCTTTAGCACCCACCACTACGTCAATGCCTGCCAGGTCGCGTTCAAACGCCTGGCTGAGCTGATGGCCCACCAGTAGCAAAAAGGTGATGGATGCCAACCCCAGGCTCAACAGCAGCACGTTCAGTGCCGCACCCAGCGGGCGGGACCACAGGTAGTGCCAGGAGAGCGCTAGCGTTTTCATAGCTTGTTGCGCACTAAATTCAAGGGCTGAAAGCCATTTTGGCCATCAACACCGGGCGGAATCAGCGCAGCCACCCGCGCATCGTGTGTAGCGATGACCAGCGTAGCACCGTGCACCCTGGCCGCGGTCAGCAACAAGCCTACGGCATCGGCGGCGGTGTCGTCATCAAGGCTAGCGGTGGGTTCATCCGCCAAAATAACCTGCGGCTGCAACAGTACAGCCCGTGCCAGCGCCACGCGCTGCGCCTGCCCGCCTGAGAGATGGCCCGGCTTGCGGCCCGCCAATTCGTCCACATCCAGCGCTTGCAAGGCGTGGTGGATGCGCTGAGCATCTTCGGTCTGGCCGGCTGCCCACTGCGCCATCGCCAGGTTTTGGTAAACGCTGAGCGCCGCACTCAGGTGCAGCTTTTGCGGTAAATAGCCGATAGCCCTCGACCGCCAAGCGTCAGCAGCTACTGATTTAATAGCATCCAACGCCTGCCCCGCCACCGTGATGCTGCCCGCCGTAGGTGCAACCAATGCCGCCGCCAATGCCAGCCACGTTGATTTGCCGCAGCCTGAAGGGCCGCACAACAGCAGCACCCCGCCTTGCGGCACATCTACATCCGCAAACGCAAGTTGCGGACCTTGGGGGTACTGGTAGCACAAGCCACGGGTGCGAATCACGGCACCACCCGCCGCGCACGTGCTACCGGCATCATGGACCGCCCTATTCTTGCGCCGCGCGAATAGTGTCGCGGCCGTTTTTGTCTTTGGCGCGGCCCAGATCGGTGTCCAGCACGCGGGTCAGCTTGTCCAGCGCAGCCGTCACTGCGGCGGCCATTTTGTCAGCATCGGCCGTAACCGACACGGGCTGCCGACCGGCCACGCGACCTTCCAAGCGGCAACGCTTGTCGTTGGCACCTGATTTGCCAGCGTCCAGGTCCGACAGAAATACTTCTACGCGGGTCAGGTACTCTGTAAAGCGGCTCAAATGGGTTTTGACTTCATCCTGCACCCATTGGGCGAGCGACTCACCACCTTGAATGTGGTCATCGGTATGAACTTGTACTTGCATCGTTGTTCTCCTTAGTGTGGCGCGTCACCCGGAATAGGACGCGCCGTCTGACGACAAACCTTTATAGCACGCAGGCGGGCCAACCGAGCGCTGCCTTGCGCTCAGTTGGCCCGGTAAAATCACCTGCTCTGACAGAAATGACCCGCACATGACCGACTCCGCTTCCACACCCACCGCTCCAGCAACCCAACCCCTCCAACCCGGCCTGCAATCGCTTTCCAAATCATTCGAGCCCGCAGCGCTAGAAGCCCAGTGGGGCCCCGAGTGGGAAAAGCGCGGCTACGGCGTGGCTGGCTACCGGGGCACACAAGCGCCCAAGGCGGATGCGCCATCGTTCGCCATCCAGTTGCCACCTCCCAATGTGACCGGCACCCTGCACATGGGCCATGCATTCAACCAGACCATCATGGATGGCCTGACGCGCTATT
>CAYXWW010000255.1:0-4337 GCA_964468905.1 uncultured Rhodoferax sp.
TGCCAGGTCATGTCGTCCGCATCCACCACCCGCACGGCGTTGCCACCCGCGGCCTGGCGCTTCTCGGCCCACAGGATGATGAAGCCGCCCACAATGAACGTGGTAGCCACCACCACGGGCGTGAACAAGTGCGCCTTGATAATCTTGCCAAACAGCAAGCCCAGCACAACCGCGGGCAGAAAGCCAATCAATACGTTCAGGGAAAACAGCTGTGCACGCCGCTGCGTGGGCAGCTCTTGCAAGGTGGTGCGAATTTTGTGCCAATAGACCAAAATCACTGCAAATATGGCGCCGGTCTGGATTGCAATGTCAAACACTTTGGCCTTGTCATCGTCAAAACCCAGCAGGGCTCCGGCCAGTATCAAGTGACCGGTACTGGAAATAGGCAAAAACTCGGTCAACCCCTCGACAAGCCCCATGGCAGCAGCTTTTAGCAGCAATACAGTATCCAACGCAAACTCCAATGAAAAAAGTGGCTATAGCCCTCGTATTATCTGCGTAAATTGCTCTCGTTTTGATAGCAATTTTGGCGTGGGTGCACTCGGTAACAATTCGACCGTTGCGCTGCCATGGGCCATGCCCTACAGTGCAGCGTCCATTTCAATGCCTGTTGAACCTTCCACCAACCACAAACACTCATGTTCCCAACTACCCTGCGCCCAACCATCATTGCAACACTCTGCCTGTTCGCTGCCGCTGCAACCTGCGCACAAACGGATGAACAGCGCAGCACGCTGGCCGACCAGCAAGAGGTTGCGGTCACCATCTACAACGAGAACCTAGCACTCATCAAAGACCAGCGCAAAGTGCAGCTCAATCGCGGCGCGACCAGACTGGCCTTTCGCGATGTCAGCGCCCGCATGCGGCCCGAGACCGCACTCTTGCGCAGCACCAGCGCGCCCGGCAGCGTGTCCGTGCTGGAGCAAAACTTTGACTTTGATTTGCTGACACCGCAAAAGCTGCTCGAAAAATACGTGGGCCGCAGCGTGAATATCATCCGCACCAATACCGCCACCGGCGCAGAAACGACCGAACAAGCCCAGGTCTTGTCGGCCAACAACGGGGTGGTACTCAAGATCGGTGAGCGGATTGAGACCGGCATCCCCGGGCGCATCATTTACAGCGATGTGCCCGCCAACCTGCGCGACCGCCCCACGCTCGTCATGGCGCTGGACAACAACGGCGCACAGCAACAAGACTTGGAACTGAGCTACCTGACCGGCGGCCTGGCCTGGAAAGCTGACTACGTAGTGGAGCTCAACGCTGCGGACGACAAGCTCGACATTTCAGGCTGGGTGACCCTGACCAATACCAGCGGTGCCAGCTACCGCAATGCCAAGTTGCAGCTGGTCGCGGGTGATGTGAACCAGGTAGCACCGGCCATAGAGAGCAAGATGTTGGCCAGGTCGGCGGCTGCCGCGCCCATGAAAGAGATGCGCAAGGACATGGTGGAAGAGTCTTTGTTTGAGTACCACCTCTACACCCTGACCCGCCCCACCACCATCGCCGAGAACCAGACCAAGCAGGTGTCCTTGCTGTCTGCATCCAGCGTTCCTGCGCGCAAAGAGCTGCTGCTCAAGGGCAATGACTATTACTACCAAAGCAGCTATGGCGAACTGGGCCAGAAGATGAAGGTTGGCGTGTTTGTCGAGTTTGACAACAAAGAAAGCGCCCAGCTCGGCATGCCCCTACCCAAAGGCGTGATCCGCGTTTACAAGAAAGACAAGGCCGGCAACGCCCAGTTCATTGGCGAAGACCGCATCGACCACACGCCCAAGAACCAGACCGTACGCCTGAAACTGGGTGACGCCTTTGACGTGACAGCCGACAAGAAGCAAACCGATTTTAAAAAACTCAGCGGCAACAGCAAATACAACTATGTGTTTGAAAGCGCGTACGAAGTCACGCTCAAAAACGCCAAGAAAGAACCGGTCACCGTCACCGTGCAAGAACCCATGCCCGGCGACTGGCAAATCCTCTCCGCCAGCCAACCGCATACCAAAGACACCAGCAATACCGCAGTGTGGAAGGTCAGCGTACCCGCTGAAGGCAGCACCAAACTGGTCTACCGCGCGCTGGTGCGTTACTAGGTCCGGGCCTGCCGCGCCCAGCGTGGGCGGCCGCGCTTCGCGCCGCTCCACCGGGGTTTCGCGCCTGCCCCGGTGGAATTCGTCGCAAAGCGGTTCTGTACAAGCTCATGTGCTGGCATAGTCCGGCCACTCCACACGCATTCCGTGTGCCAACATGACAACCTAGAATTGCACAGACCATGACCACACACACGCCCATGACAGCCGAAAGAATTGACCAGCTTGCACGCAAGCGCGCAGGTGCCAAGCTGGGCTGGTTCATCCACGCCACGGTCTATGTCAGCGTCAACTTGCTGTTGCTTGCCATGTCGCAATACGGGTTTGGCAGCCGCAGCTGGTCCGTGTTTCCCTTGGTGGGCTGGGGCTTAGGTGTGGCGCTGCACGGCGCTTCTGTCTGGTTACTGGGGTGCGATGGTGAACTGCGCGAACGCATGGTCCAAAAGGAACGGGAACGTTTGCAACGCCAGTACGGCCAACAAGACCCGCATGGTGAGCCATGAGGATCAACTGGCTCGTCAAACTTCGGCATCTACTGCAAACCACGGCATTTTGCCTGGCCATTGCCGGGCTGAAGCTGGCTTACCAGCCCGATACCCCGTACGAACACCCACTGGTGTACACACTGTGCATCGGCATCATGAGCTGGTTGCTCATTGACTTTGGGCGCCATCTGTTCGTTTCGGCGCATGAAAGTGGCTGGCCCAGCGGCGTTTGGGGCGCACTTCTGCCCGTGGGCGGCATCGTGCTGGGCTATGTCGTGGGCACGCTGTTGGCTGACTGGTGGTTTGGATCTTCTACCTGGGCACAGGCGTCGGGCCAACAACTGCTGGTGTATGCACTGACATCTGCAGTCAGTGGCATCGTCGTCACCTACTATTTCTACGCATCACGCAAGGGCGACTACCTCGAACAAAAAATCGGAGAGGTGACCCACCTGGCGACCGAAGCGCGCCTCAAAGTGCTGGAGACACAGCTAGAGCCGCACATGCTGTTCAACACGCTGGCCAATTTGCGGGTTCTCATCGGCACCGACCCACAGCGCGCACAAGCCATGCTGGATCGCATGGTGGCCTACCTGCGTGCCACGCTTGGCGCGTCGCGCACCAGCAGCCACTCCTTGCAGCAAGAGTTTGACCGTCTGCAAGACTACCTGGAACTCATGGCCGTGCGCATGGGTCCGCGCATGCACTACACGCTGGATTTGCCACCGGATTTGGCCCACTGCAGCATCCCTACGTTGTTGCTGCAACCATTGGTTGAAAACAGCATCAAACATGGTCTGGAACCCAAAGTAGAAGGTGGCACCATCACCGTGCGGGCATTGCGCTATGAACACCAGCAGTTGATGCTGGAAGTGAGCGACACCGGTGTGGGCTTTGACAGCACCGCAACGGCGGCGGAAGGCTATGGATTGGCCCATGTGCGCGAACGCCTGAGTGCTACCTACGCAGACCAGGGGCGGGTGGTGCAAACGTCTACGCCAGGCCATGGCACAACGACTTTTTTGTATCTGCCCATTGTTGAAGTGCCCGATTCACAACCGCACCATGTCACTTGAAACCCATCCCACCGCGCTGATTGCGGAAGACGAACCCCTTTTGGCCCAGGCACTGCAAGCAGACCTGGCCCGTGCATGGCCTGCCCTGCGCGTGTTGGCCACGGTGGGCGATGGTGCCACCGCGGTGCAACAAGCACTGGCACTGAAACCCGACGTATTGTTCTTTGACATCCGCATGCCGGGCATGAGCGGCTTGGAAGCCGCCGCCGAACTTGCCGAGCAATGGCCCATACACGCCGCAGGGGCCCCAGCCTTTCCGGCACTGGTATTTGTCACCGCCTATGACGAATACGCCTTGCAGGCCTTTGAAGCACAGGCTGTGGACTACCTGCTCAAACCCGTGCAAACCGCCCGGCTGCAAAAGACAATAGAAAAACTGCAGCGAGCCCTCGCCAAACCTGCACAAGCCGCTATCAATTTTGAAGCGACCTTGGGACAGTTGCGCGGCCTTTTGTCGGGTGCGGCAAGCGGCCCAGCGGTAGCACCCCTGCGTGTTATCCAGGCCAGCACGGGCAGCACCATCCGCATGGTCCCCGTTGACGAGGTGCTGTGCTTTGAAGCGGCAGACAAGTACGTTCGGGTCTTAACCGCCGAGCGCGAATACCTGATCCGCACCCCGCTGAAAGAACTGCAGGAGCAGCTTGACAGCACGGTGTTCTGGCAGATCCACAGGGGCACGGTGGTGCGCG
>CAYXWW010000256.1:0-4279 GCA_964468905.1 uncultured Rhodoferax sp.
AAGAAGAAATAAGGAGCTGCAACATGTTGACCAAAAAAGAGCAGCGTCTTCGCAGGGCCCGTCAGACCCGCATTCGCATTGCAACACAAGGCGTGGCGCGACTGACTGTAAATCGTACCAACTTGCACATCTACGCCAGCGTTATCTCTGGCGACGGTGGCAAGGTGTTGGCTGCAGCTTCTACGGCCGAACTCGAAGTTCGCAAGGCCTTGGGTGCCGCGGGCAAAGGTGGCAATGTTGCCGCGGCCCAAATCATTGGCAAGCGCTTGGCTGAAAAAGCCAAGGCCGCCGGTGTCGAAAAAGTCGCGTTTGATCGTTCAGGTTTTGCGTACCACGGCCGCGTTAAAGCGTTGGCTGATGCGGCACGCGAAGCGGGCTTGCAGTTCTAAGCAGATCGGAATACAGAATGGCTAAAGTTCAAGCGAAGATGCAGGGTAAGGCTGAAGGGCCTGAAGACGGCCTGCGCGAAAAAATGATCGCGATCAATCGCGTCACTAAAGTGGTTAAAGGCGGCCGTATTCTCGGTTTTGCTGCTTTGACCGTGGTGGGTGATGGCGAAGGTCGCATTGGTATGGGTAAGGGAAAGTCTAAGGAAGTTCCTGCAGCCGTGCAAAAGGCGATGGAAGAAGCCCGTCGCAAGATGATCAAGGTGTCGCTCAAGAATGGTTCCATCCACCACAAGGTGATGGGTCACCATGGCGCCGCTAATGTCATGATGGCTCCAGCACCCAAAGGTACTGGAATCATTGCTGGCGGTCCTATGCGCGCAGTGTTCGAAGTGGTTGGCATTACAGATATCGTGGCAAAGAGCCATGGTTCTTCCAATCCTTACAACATGGTCCGTGCCACTTTGGATGCATTGTCGGTATCGACTACACCATCCGAAGTTGCAGCCAAGCGTGGCAAGACCGTTGAAGAACTCTTCGTCTGAAAGCGAACTTCAAAATGACAACACAACAAACCGTAAAAATCCAATTGGTGCGTAGCCCAATTGGAACCAAAGAATCTCACCGCGCAACCGTGCGTGGCTTGGGTTTGCGCAAAATTCGCAGCACCAGCGAGCTGGTGGATACACCCGAAGTTCGTGGCATGATTAACAAGATCAGTTATCTGGTCAAGGTGCTTTAAGAGGTTGATGATGGAACTCAATAGCATTAAGCCAGCAGACGGCGCGAAGCACTACAAGCGTCGCGTGGGTCGTGGTATCGGATCCGGTATCGGTAAGACCGCTGGTCGTGGTCACAAAGGTCAAAAATCTCGTGCGGGTGGCTACCATAAGGTCGGCTTCGAAGGCGGACAGATGCCTATGCATCGTCGTTTGCCCAAGCGTGGCTTCAAGTCGCACTTGTTGCAATTCAACGCCGAAATTACTTTGACCACTTTGGAAGTGCTGGGTCTAGCAGAAGTTGATCTGTTGACGCTCAAGCAAGAAAAGCTTGTTGGACAAATGGCCAAGGTAGTGAAAGTCATCAATACTGGTGCGCTCACTAAATCGGTAAAGCTGAGTGGCATTGGTGCTACTGCTGGTGCTAAGGCGGCTATTGAAGCTGCTGGTGGCAGCGTCGCTTAATCTATAAGCCGAGAGAACCCGCAGTGGCAACTAACACAGCTCAAATTGCAAAGACCGACAAGTTTGGTGACCTGCGTCGCCGGCTTGTGTTTTTGTTGCTCGCGCTGGTCGTGTACCGCGTCGGTGCGCACATCCCAGTACCAGGAATTGATCCGGGTCAGATGCAGCAGCTGTTCAATGGCCAGCAGGGCGGATACATGAGTCTGCTCAACATGTTCTCAGGCGGGGCACTCTCGCGGTTTGCATTGTTTGCTCTTGGGATTACGCCGTATATCTCGGCGTCGATCATCATGCAGCTTCTTACGTATGTGTTGCCCGCGTTTGAGCAGATGAAAAAAGAGGGCGAAGCTGGCCGTCGTAAGATTACGCAGTACACACGTTACGCGACCTTAGGGCTTGCCATATTCCAGTCTTTGGGTATCGCACTGGCACTTGAGTCGACACCGGGTCTGGTGATTGCTCCCGGTTTTGGCTTTCGCATGACTGCAGTAGTTACGCTTACAGCAGGAACCATGTTCCTGATGTGGCTGGGAGAGCAAATCACCGAGCGCGGCTTGGGTAATGGAATTTCGATTCTGATTTTTGGTGGTATCGCCGCCGGCTTGCCCAGTGCAATTGGCGGATTGTTGGAGTTGGTTCGTACGGGCGCAATGAGTATTGTTGTTGCGCTGTTTGTTGTCGTACTGGTGTTTGCTGTTACGTATTTTGTGGTGTTTGTAGAGCGTGGCCAGCGAAAGATCTTGGTGAACTACGCCCGGCGTCAAGTGGGAAATAAAGTCTATGGTGGCCAGTCTTCCCATTTGCCACTGAAGTTAAACATGGCGGGAGTCATTCCTCCAATTTTTGCTTCATCGATCATCTTGTTGCCAGCAACCATTGCAAATTGGTTTAGCGCTGGAGACTCTATGCGCTGGTTGAAAGACATCTCCAGCACCTTGAGTCCAGGGCAGCCGGTGTACGTGATGTTGTATGCAGCAGCGATCGTGTTCTTTTGCTTCTTCTATACCGCTTTGGTATTCAACAGCAAGGAAACAGCTGATAACTTGAAGAAGAGTGGCGCATTCATTCCAGGGATTCGTCCTGGAGATCAGACGGCCAAATATATTGATAAAATCCTGCTTCGTTTGACGCTGGCTGGTGCAATTTACATCACGATCGTGTGTTTGTTGCCAGAATTTTTGATTCTCAAATACAACGTGCCGTTCTATTTTGGCGGGACCTCGTTGTTAATTATTGTTGTTGTGACCATGGATTTCATGGCACAGGTTCAGAACTACATGATGTCCCAGCAATATGAATCGCTGTTGAAGAAGGCTAACTTTAAATCTTCTTGAGGGGCAGTGGGTTTAGATGTCAAAGGATGACGTAATTCAGATGCAGGGGGAGGTACTAGAAAACCTTCCCAACGCGACATTTCGCGTCAAGCTGGAAAACGGACATGTAGTGTTAGGTCATATCTCAGGGAAGATGCGGATGCATTACATCCGTATTCTGCCCGGAGACAAGGTAAATGTTGAATTGACCCCGTACGATCTGAGTCGTGCGCGGATCGTTTTCAGAGCAAAGTAAATAGCGCATGTTCCGCGCGAATCAAAGTCGGAACGGGGCGAAGGGTTTTAGGAGAGAACTATGAAAGTTTCGGCTTCGGTCAAGAAAATTTGCCGCAACTGCAAAATTATCCGTCGCAAAGGCGTTGTGCGCGTGATCTGTACAGATCCACGTCACAAACAGCGTCAGGGTTAATTGCAAGAGTTTTAGAGGACGAAAATGGCACGTATCGCTGGCATCAATATTCCGCCGCAACAGCATTCCGAGATTGGCCTCACCGCCATTTTTGGTATCGGTCGCACCCGCGCTCGCAAAATTTGCGAAGCTTGTGGCATTGCATATTCCAAAAAAGTCAAAGATTTGACCGATAGCGACCTGGAAAAAATCCGGGACCAAATCGCTCAATTCACCATCGAAGGTGATTTGCGTCGTGAAACCACGATGAACATCAAGCGTTTGATGGATATCGGTTGCTACCGTGGATTCCGCCATCGCCGTGGGTTGCCCATGCGCGGCCAGCGCACTCGCACGAATGCACGTACCCGCAAAGGCCCGCGTAAGGCTGCTGCGTCATTGAAGAAATAACAGGGATTGAGAAACCACCATGGCAAAAGCTCCCGCCAATAATGCTGCGCAACGCGTCCGCAAAAAAGTCCGCAAGAATGTTGCTGACGGTATTGCCCACGTGCATGCATCGTTCAACAACACTATCATCACGATTACCGATCGCCAAGGAAATGCCTTGTCTTGGGCTTCGTCCGGTGGTCAAGGATTCAAGGGCTCACGCAAGTCCACTCCGTTTGCTGCGCAAGTAGCGTCCGAAGTGGCTGGTCGCGCCGCTCTTGACCAAGGCATCAAGAATCTTGATGTGGAAATCAAAGGTCCGGGCCCAGGCCGTGAATCTTCGGTGCGAGCTTTGGCTGCATTGGGTATCCGCATCAATATGATTGCTGATGTGACGCCAGTCCCTCATAACGGCTGCCGCCCTCAAAAGCGTCGTCGTATTTAATTCTCAACAAGCCCACCGCCAGCAGCAATCGCTGTTGGCTCACACGCCTTTGGCGTGGAAGATGACATAAAAGGAAGATCAAGTGGCACGCTATCTCGGCCCCAAGGCCAAACTATCCCGCCGTGAAGGCACTGACCTGTTTCTTAAGAGCG
>CAYXWW010000257.1:0-4278 GCA_964468905.1 uncultured Rhodoferax sp.
GACTTGCGTGTGACCGTGGTCATTGGGTCGCATGCGCCCTGGTTGGCCCAAGTGCAGGCGCAGGCCGCGCAAATGCCGCGGCCCACCGAAGTGTTGGTGGCCGTGAACAACATGGCTCAGCTCATGGCTGAGAGCGACCTGGCCATAGGCGCGGCAGGGTGCTCGGCTTGGGAACGTTGCAGCTTAGGGTTGCCCAGCCTTGTATTGGTGCTGGCCAAAAACCAATTGCAGGGTGCAGTGGCTTTGCAAAAAGCGGGGGCTGCCATTGCTTTGGAGTCGCAGCAACAAATTACGGTCTTTATGGAACCATTGGAGGCAGCAACATTTGCCAAAGAAGTGCTGACCAAATTGAGCAAGGCAGCAGCTGCAGTCACAGACGGTGAAGGTTGCCAGCAAACAGTTAAACACCTGCTGGAAGGTACGCATGCTTGAAGCTTGCTCAATTCGCAAGATGACCGACGAAGACTTGCCGATGGTGCTTGCGTGGCGCAACCATGCAGATGTCCGCCGCTACATGTTTACCCAACACGAAATTGGTCTGGACGAGCACCGCAACTGGTTTGCAAAGGCTAGCCAGGACCCTAGTCGATGCTTGCTGATTGTTGAAGAAGACAAGCAAGCCATTGGCTATGTGCAATTCAGCAAGGTAGAAGAAGGTGGTATTGCAGACTGGGGCTTTTATGCACGGCCAGACGCACCCAAAGGCACCGGGCGCAGGCTCGGCACGATGGCGCTGAACTACGCTTTTGGCCCGCTTAAACTCCACAAAATTTGCGGGCAAGCCATTGCAAGCAATCACGCCTCCATCGCTTTCCACCAACGATTAGGTTTTGCACTTGAGGCCATATTGCGCGATCAACAGCGCATCAATGGGGCTTATCACAGCCTGCATTGTTTTGGCTTGCTCTCTACAGAGTGGGAGCCAAGGGAATTCATCCAGGATTGAATATGCAAGAAATCAAAATCGCAGGCAGGCCGATTGGCTCTGCTTACCCCCCCTATGTGATCGCTGAACTTTCGGCTAACCACAACGGCAAACTTGAAACGGCGCTGCGCATCATCGAAGAGGCCAAAAAGGCTGGAGCTGATGCCGTCAAGCTGCAAACCTACAAGCCCGATACGATCACCCTCAACTGCGACAGCGAAGACTTCAAAATCAAAGGCGGGCTTTGGGATGGGCGTACGCTTTACGACCTGTACGAAGAAGCGCACATGCCTTGGGATTGGCATAAACCCTTGTTTGACTACGCAAGGGAATTGGGCATTACCGTCTTCAGTTCGCCCTTTGACAACACAGCCATCGACCTGCTGGAAAACCTGAACGCCCCGGCCTACAAGATTGCGTCTTTTGAGGCGGTGGATCTACCCCTAATTAAATACGCAGCCAGCACAGGCAAACCGATGATTATTTCCACCGGCATGGCCGATGCTGAAGAAATTGCCGAGGCGATTGAAGCCGCCCGCGAAGGCGGCTGTAAAGAGTTGGCTGTATTACATTGCGTCAGCGGCTACCCCGCACCCGCAGAGGATTACAACCTGCGCACCATCCCCGACATGATCGAACGCTTTGGGTTGGTTACAGGTTTGTCGGACCACACATTGGACAACACCACCGCCATTGCCAGCGTGGCGCTGGGTGCGAGCATTATTGAAAAGCACTTCACCCTGGATCGCAGCGGTGGCGGGCCTGACGACAGCTTTAGCCTGGAGCCAGCAGAATTAGCTGCCTTGTGCCAGGGCGCCAAAACGGCGTGGTCTGCATTGGGCCGCGTGGACTATGGTCGCAAGTCCAGCGAGCAAGGCAACGTCAAATTCCGTCGCTCTCTTTACTTCGTGAAAGACATGAAGGCAGGGGATGTTATTACCGACGATTGTGTGCGTAGTGTGCGGCCGGGTTTTGGGCTGGCACCCAAGTATGGCGAACAGTTGCTCGGTCGTCACGCAAGCCGCGGTGCGACACGAGGTACGCCAGTGTCCTGGGACCTGTTGGACGAAACGGAGTAACGCGGAACTATGAGTTTGACCAAGAAACTGATCCGCGGTCTGCGGCGCCTCGCAAGCCAACTGCCTCCTGATCCCCGCTTGGCCCCACTTTTGGCGCTACGTCGGGAACAACTACCACTGGCCAAGGAGGACGTGAGGCCTGGTTCGCTGGTCGGACGGGTTGTAGCGGTGCAGGGTATCGAAGATCCGATTTTCTGCGGCTTGCTGGCTACGCTAGCGGTTGACTTGCGGGAAGCGGTTGGTGTCCAGCCCTGGCTGCTGCAGGTGCGGTCGATCAATGGCGCGATCGGTACGGGTGTGGTCGCCCGATTGGCGCGTTCGTGGCCCATCGCGGCCTTGTTCAATGCCCAGTGGCGCAGGGCGAACGCCGACGTCATGGCTGGCGTTGCTTATCGTAGTGGTGGGTGGCAATCGCCACTGTCCCGCTGGCGTGGAGCGCGCGCGGGCCGGGCGCTGCAGCAGCGTCTCCAACGGCAGGGCGGCCTGGCGGACTTGCGCATCCATGGCATCCTGGTTGGTGATCTGGTCATTGACTCCTACCTTCGCTTTCGACCCGCTGCCACGGTGGACCTTGCCGATCCTTTCCTGGCCCAGCTACTGACGCAGATGCTGCGCGATGTAGCCCTTGCACAAGCCTGGTTCGCCAGCGCGCGGCCGGCACTCTACTTGAGCACCTACTCGACCTACATCGACCATGGCGTAGCGGTGCGCGTGGCCTTGGCCCGCGGCATACCTGTGCGTGTGTTCGGCAACCTGGTCACTTTTGGCAAGCGCCTCAGCATCAACGATCCATTCCATGCGACCAACGGTGGCACCTACCGCGACATTGCCGAATCACTGGCCGAGCCTGTATCGGCATTGGAACAGGCCAGAGAGCTACTGGAGGGGCGCCTGGGCGGCAAGATTGACCATGCCACCAGCTACATGCGCCAGTCTGCCTATGCGCCCAGCAGCGAGCCAGTGCCGGACGGAGTACGTGGCGCAGTGGTCGTGTTCCTGCACGATTTCTTCGACAGCCCGCATGTCTACGCCGACCTAGTGTTCGACGACTTCTGGCAGTGGATCTGCTGCACGATTCAGACGTTGACCGAGGCTGGCATCCCTTTCTTCCTGAAGCCGCATCCCAACCAGATCGCTGCCAGCGTTGCCGTGCTCGACCAGCTCCGTGTGCAATTCCCGTCAGTGCACTTGTTGTCTACTCGGATTACCAACCGCCAGCTGGCAGAGGCCGGCGTGGGGGCGGGCATCACTGTCTACGGCACCGTGGGGCATGAGCTGGCCTACTTGGGCGTGCCAGTGATCTGTTGCGCGCGCCATCCCCACCACGCGTTCGACTTCTGCCGCACGGCGCACAGTGTGGCGGAGTACCAGGCCATGTTGCGTCAGCCATTCGAACTGCCCCTGAGCCGCGAGCAGATGCGCCAACAGGCTCTGCAGTTTTACTATGCGCACAACCTGCATGGAACGACCGAAGCGCTGTCGCTTCGAGCCCGCTTTGGCGAACTGTTCAAAGTCGGCAATGACACCTCTGCGCCGCCAGAAGCGTTGGCCCACTCCTTGGAGGCCCTACGTGCCGAGCCAGCATGGGCGCTATTCGTCCAAGAGTTGATCCAGGACATGCAAGCCGCTCCGGCACGAGCCTAGACTGCTGGACCAACGAATTGGAGAACCTTACTATGTCCCTTTACGCAAGTCTGTGCCGCATCCCTCTACTAGGGTTACTGCTCCGGTTTTTTCGTTGGCCAATACTGGCCGTTCGCAGTGTCTTCGCCCTGCCCTGGGGCTTGTGGCGCTACTTGGCTACTGGCCTTACACCCTATGTCTCCTATCAGTCGATGATCTGGTTGTTTTGCGCGACCGGGGGGCGCTTTAACGACTGGATGTCGTGGTGCATTGCTAAGCGCCGCCCACCGGTGACCTTGCCGAACACCTCAGGTGTGTTGGGCGCGTTAGATGCGCCGCATTGTGCCGAGTTAGGTGAGCGACTGCGCCGCGATGGATATGTGGTTTTTCCGTCGGCACTGCCAGCCGATGTCTGCGATCGCCTGCAGGCTTTCGCAGCGCATACCCCTGCCACGATCCGTCCCATGGACGGCCAAAGCGCAGACATGACGCGCCAAGCCCTTTACGAGCCAAGCAATCCGCAGGCGGTACGTTACGACTACCAGCCCTCTGGCTTGTTGGACCAAACTGATGTGCAAGACCTGCTGGCCGACCCGAGCCTGCTTGCCTTGATGCAGGTCAAGTGAAGTGAGCGCTCCCGCTGCCTAGAAT
>CAYXWW010000258.1:0-4269 GCA_964468905.1 uncultured Rhodoferax sp.
CGCTTGGGTGGCATGGCGCCCGGAGAGTTGCCCAAGAGCGTGGCCGCCATGGGCATTGCTGGTGGCATCGGTCAATTGTTCTCCACGCACCCGCCCATTGAAGAGCGCATCGCCGCGCTGCAGAACGCATCAGCCTAAACGGGTCGGGCTGGACTAGCCGCGAGGCAAGACCCTGTCGGTGAACTTGTGCACGTTGCTCGCACCCGGGTTTAAACCGGGTGGTCACACATAGACATCTGCGCGTGCATTCTCGGCAAAAACTCCGCCACAGACGGATCAACTTTCACGGCAGACGAGGGCACACTCTGGGAACATGCGAAGTGAGGGGGGTGACCGAATACCGTTGATCACCGGACAAACAAAAAGCCTCGGACGTCGCGCAAGAGTCTCATGGGCCGTCCCACGCACCCATTGTTTCGGTCCCCAATTGGTAGGGCCCCGCGTTGCTACCATCAGGCAGCAAGCCCTTTGCGGGCGAGCTGGCGCTGGGGAAGTAGGGCTTGGTATTGCTGAACAGTGAGCTGGAATACGCCACAAATTTGCTTGCAGCATCTGGGCCATTGAAGCCCAGGGAGAATGACCCAGCATCCGTTGCTGCTTGCCACGCGGCAAGCGTGGGATACTGAACTGACGTTGGCGAGTATCGATCCATCACCGCGCTGAACGAGCCGACGAACACGTTGTGATTTGATTTGGTGAGGTTGGCGTAAATGGTGTTGCCATATTTGATGGCTTCAATCGATAAGCCACAATTTATGAAAATGTTGCCGGAATACTGGGCGTTGTTCGATGAGTCGATCGTGATGCCAACCGGCGTTGCAGCAGTGCTGCAATCCACTAGATTGTTGTCAAACCTGAGTGAGGCACTCTGGGCAAAAGCCTCTGACATAGCGAATCGAAGGCCCGCTGGTTCGCCATTGACAATGCCGTTAATAATGTTGTGGTGAACATAGTTATGGCCTGCCTCTGGTGACTGGGTGCCACGAATCTGTATGAGGACGCCATAGTCTTTTGCGGTAATGGTGTTGTAGCGTATTTCTGATTCAACGACATGCTGACGGGTCGCCAGATCTTTGACGAAGTGGTCTTTCCACATGACCCCTGAGCTCACATTTCTGATGGTGTTGTGCTCAATCAGCGCGTTAATGACCCCGTAAGAACGAATACCCGAGCCGGTTGGTACGCCCTCCAGCAGATTGTTTCTGACGATCCAGTCTTGCGTGCTCCACATGCCTACGGTGGCGATGTTGTCGCCCGCATCCAAGGTGGTTACGCCGCTCAATTGGCAGTCTTCAATAATTACACCGATGCTGAGCAACGCGGGATCTGCAACAGCGTTCTCCGCCTGCCCTCCATTGGCAATGGCATTTTTAAGACTGTTCTTGATTGTCAGCCCGCGAAAGGTAATGTAGTCATGCGCTCGCATCATGATGCCGACGCGGGCATTTGCGTTGTCAAGGACCACACTACCCTTGGCAGCACCGGGTGCTGCGCTCACCAGAATAGGGTGTAAGGAGGTTCCGGACGATTGAATACACAGGCTTGCGACACCGTTAAACCAACTGCAGGGAGTGGTGTACACGCTGGACTGAGAGCTTTCGACATAAGTGCCCGGCTTGATATAAATGCGATCGCCCGGAGCTGCTAGGCTCAGTGCCTTTTGAATGCTGGCGCACGCATCGGTGGTTTCCGACAAGCAGCTTTTTGCATCGCTCCCTGATTTGGATACCCAGTATGTCTTGCCGTTGTACAGCGTGCCGTCCGTAGTGTTGAGGGGCGTTGGACTGGCGTTGAGAACCGCACTCGCCACAGACACATTACCTGCCGCGTCGATCGCTCGAACTGTCATCGCGTAACTGGTGGCAGCGTTCAGACCGGTCAGCGTAAAGTTAGTCGCGCTGGTTGCCCCGACCTGTATGCCATCTCGGTATACGTTGTAAGCCGCTACACCCACATTGTCGGTACTGGCTGTCCAGCTGATGCTCAGGCTTGTGCTGGTTGCGGTGCTTGTGGCCAGACCTGTCGGTTCGGTGGGGGGCGTCGTGTCGGACGTAGGCGTGGCAGGCGCAGATGCAGTGCTGACCACGACGGAGGCGCTGGTACCCGAGGCATTGCCTGCTGCATCAAAGGCCTTGATGGTTAGGGTGTACGTTGTGCTGGCAGTCAGGCCGGTCAATGTAAAGAATGGCTGCGCGGTGCTGCCAATCAGGATCGTGCCGTTGCGGTACACCTCGTAACGGGTAACGCCGGTGTTGTCGGTGCTGGCCCCCCAACTGACGGTCAGGCTCGTCGCGGCCACTTGGCTTGCAGCCGGCGCTGTAGGTGTACTGGGAGGGGTGGTATCGACCGAACTAGTGATGATCTGGGTGCGCACATTCAGATCTGCACCAAACGCGGAGAAATTGCCTGCGGCGTCCACAGCGCGTACAGCATAGGTGTAATTTGTGCCAGGCGTTAATCCGTTGTCCTGAAAGGTGGTTTGATTTGCAGGCGTGGCCTGAAGGCGCGTTCCGTTGCGCCATATTTCGTAGCTGACGACGCCCACACCGTCGGTGCTGGCCAGCCAGCCAATCGAGATGCTGTCGCTGGTGCTGCTGCTTGAAGTGAATGCCGCAGGAGCGCTGGGGGCTGTTGTGTCTGCCGTGTCTGGGACCGCTACTGCGGGGCTGGCCAATGTGGAAAGGTTTGGAGTCACCACAACTGCAGCCATGGGCGCCGGAGGAGTCGCACTAGGAGGGGCGCTACCACCGCCGCAGGCTACCAAAACAAACGCAGAAGCAAGGCCGAAGGAAATCAGGTGGAGCTTCATATGAAAAGAGAGTGGATGTTTGTGTTGGACACGGCTGGTCACCGAAAGGCATGACCCAATAACTTCGCACATCGGGCAAACAAGAGTCCCGGATTCTATGGAAGTCCGGCGATTCGGTCTTGAATTCACACGATGTTTGCGCCGTGTTTTTTGTAACTGGGCGTTACCGGTGGCACGAACCTTTTGCGCGCGTTGGCGCGTCACACCGTGCAGCGAATCAGCGAATCAGCGAATCAGATCCAAAGCCACCGCCTCGGCCACCTTGATCCCATCTACCGCCGCTGACAAAATGCCCCCGGCGTAGCTGGCCCCTTCACCCGCCGGGTACAGCCCCGCCACGTTGGTGCACTGCAGGTTGTCCCCGCGCGGAATTTTGAGTGGTGACGAGGTGCGTGTCTCCACGCCTGTCAGCACTGCATCGGCCATGTCAAAGCCTTTAATTTTTTTGCCAAACGCTGGCAATGCCTCGCGGATGGCTGCTATGGCGTAGGGCGGCAAGCTGCTTGCCAGATCACCCAAGGTGACGCCCGGCTTGTAGGACGGCAGCACACTGCCAAATGCGCTGGAGGCTTTGGCGGCAAGGAAATCTCCTACCAATTGACCCGGCGCCTGGTAGTTGCTGCCACCCAGCGTGTAGGCATGCGATTCCAATTGCCGCTGCAGTGCAATGCCAGACAGGGGGTGCGCGGCTTCAGGGTCTTTGGCCCGAAGAGCTGCGGCTTGCTGTGCGTACCGTGCTCCTTGTTCAGGGCCAAATGCGGCGATGAAGGCAGCAGCGTCTTGCGGGTAGTCCGCGGGGTCAATGCCCACCACAATGCCAGCGTTGGCATTGCGCTCGTTGCGCGAATACTGGCTCATGCCGTTGGTCACCACACGGCCCGGCTCTGACGTGGCAGCCACCACAGTGCCACCCGGGCACATGCAAAAGCTGTAGACGCTGCGCCCCTTGCCCGCACCCTGTTCGGCGTGGTACACCAGCTTGTAGTCGGCCGCACCCAGCATGGGGTGGCCCGCATGGCGGCCCCAGCGCGCACGGTCGATCACGCTTTGCGGATGCTCGATGCGAAACCCCACCGAGAATGCCTTGGCCTGCATGGCCACTCCCCGGTCGTGCAGCATGGCAAAGGTGTCGCGCGCGCTGTGGCCCAGCGCCATCACCACATGGCTGGCGGGTAGTATGCTCACGCTACCATCATTGGTGTTTTCGACCGATAGCCCTCGTAGAACGTGCGTAGTGTGCTCACTATTTAATAGCACATCAACCACGCGTTGTTCAAACCTCACCTCGCCGCCTAACGCAATGATTTGCTCGCGGATGCTCTCCACCACCTTCACCAGTTTGAACGTGCCAATGTGGGGGTGCGCCTCGTACAAAATCTCGGGCGGTGCACCAGCGGCTACAAATTCCTGCATCACCTTGCGGCCCAAAAAGCGCGGGTCTTTAATCTGGCTGTAGAGCT
>CAYXWW010000259.1:0-4211 GCA_964468905.1 uncultured Rhodoferax sp.
GCTTGGGACGGGGAAGTCCCTTTCATTCGTTAGACTAAAAAAATGAATCTTGCTGACGCAAAAATATTGGTCGTAGAAGATGATCCGCTCATGCGGACCTTTATTGTCAACACCTTGCAACGTCTGGGCATCGTGCAGATTAAAGAGTGCGGTGACGGCACGGCAGCACTGCGTGGAGTTCAGGCATTTCGTCCCGATTTAATTCTGACCGATATCCATATGAAGCCAATGGATGGTCTCGACTTTGTCACCCAATTGCGCAGCTTGCCAGGTGCTGGCAAAGAATCACTCAAGGTGATTTTCATGAGTGCAGACAGTAGCCGTGAAACGCTCAGCGCGGCAATGCCATTGGGTGTGGCGGCTTATATTGTCAAACCACCACGGCTGGCGGATCTCAAGAACAAAATTGAGAGCGCCTTGCGCAACGTATAGCCACCTGTCGCGCAAAAGCTGCTGCACAAAAATAGCAGCTCTGTGCGCTTAGCGTGTCGCCCTATTGCGGCACAAAGCCACTGGTTTTGATAATCTTTGACCACGATTGGCTATAGGCTTTTTCACGCGAAGCAAGCTCCTGCGGAGTTGTGTAACCCACAGTGAGGCCCATCGCGGACAGCCGTTCCCGCACATCCGGCAAACCCACAACTTTAGCCAATGCCACGGTGATTTTTTCAATGGTCGCGCTTGGGGTGCCAGCGGGGGCAAAGATGCCATAGTAGGGTACCTCGTCAAACCCGGTGAGGCCCAGTTCGTTGAAGGAGGGGACGTCCGGTAGAGCGGCTTGGCGGCCCGTGCCCATGACCGCGACCACGCGAATTTTTCCCGCCTTGTGGTTCTCGATAAAGTCCGGGACGGAGCCAGTTCCTGCAGAGATCTGGTTGCCCAGCATGTCGCCCATCATGGGAGCACTGCCGCGGTAGGGTGCCGCTTGTAAATCCAGTTGGTATTTTTGCCCGATCATCTTGACCAAAAACTCAGGGACAGATGCTGGTGCCGGAACGCCAACGGTTCCTTTTCCCGCGCCCTGGCTGCGTACCCAATTGACATACTCAGTGACCGTCTTGGCCGGCGTGCCACCAGACACGGCAAACGCATTCACGAACGTTGCAAAGCCCCCCACCGCAACAAAGTCGCGCGCAGGGTCGAAGCCTGGATTCTTGACCACGAGGGGCAAAATGGAAATCGTGTGGTCATGTGACAGAAAAAGTGTCGTGCCGTCCGCGGGTGCATTCTTGAGCGCCTGCGCCGCAATTTGGCCGCCGGCTCCGGCCTTGTTCTCCACGACAACCGGCACGCCCAACTGGTCCTTGAGCTTGTCAGCCATGATTCGCGCAATAGCGTCGGTACCACCGCCCGGCGGGAAGCCGACCATGAGTTTGACCGTGCCTGTTTGCGCCTGTGCGAATCCTGTCCAGCAGAAGGCGGCAATGGCTATTGCGTGCGTAAGGAGACGTGCCATGCCAAAAGTTTGTCGCGAAGCTGATGTGCTGTGCATTGAGAACCCCTTGAAAGTGCAGTCAATATGCACGCCACTGTAGCAAGCTTTTGCAGCCCCAGACATCCCGCGTAAGCCATGGCATGATGTCGGTATGCTCGCCACTGTGGCAAGCCAGGAGGCTCTCATGAACGACCGCACGCCACCGTCGGTTCTGAACGTGGCAAACACACTGACCGAGATAAGTGCCCTGTGGGATGACGAGATCGTGCCCCAGTTGCAGGATTACATTCGCGTACCGGCGAAGTCGCCGCTTTTCGATGCCCAATGGGAAGCCCACGGATACATTGATAGCGTGGTGCGTACCACTGCTGCCTGGATCGAGGCGCAAAAGGTGGACGGCCTGCGCCTGGAGGTGATTCGCCTGCCGGGCCGCACACCGGTTTTGTTCTTTGAAATCGCCGCAACCAAGGCGGGTTCAACGCAAACGGTCCTGATGTACGGCCACTTGGACAAGCAGCCGGAATTTGACGGTTGGCGCAATGACCTGGGGCCCTGGACGCCCAAAATAGAAGACGGCAAGCTCTATGGACGTGGGGGTGCCGATGACGGCTATGCCGCCTATGCTGCCATCGCAGCCATCCAGGCACTCAAGAGCCAAAACGTTCCGCATCCACGTATTGTGGGTTTGATCGAAACGTGTGAGGAGAGTGGGTCGTTCGACTTACTGCCTTATCTCGATGCACTGAAATTGCGGTTGGGATCGGTGGGCTTGGTCGTTTGTTTGGACTCGGGTGCTGGCAACTACGACCAACTCTGGATTACCAACAGCTTGCGCGGCATGGCCAGCGGCGTACTCAAGGTAGAAATTTTGACCGAAGGCGTGCACTCGGGCGACGCCAGCGGCTTGGTGCCGTCAAGCTTTCGCATCATGCGCCAGGTACTGGACCGACTGGAAGACAGCGCCAGCGGGCGGTTGTTGCCAGCCAGCTTCCATTGCGAGGTACCACCGGATCGTCTTGACCAGGCCAAAGTAACCGCCGATATTCTGGGCGATGAACTCTACAAGCGCTTTCCCTGGGCGCACTACGACTGCGGTGGTGCCACAGCCTTCGCACTGCCGACCACGACTGACCCCTTGCAGGCACTGTTGAACCGCACGTGGGCGGCCACCTTGAGCGTCACCGGTGCCGACGGCTTTCCGGCCATGAAAGACGCTGGCAACGTACTGCGCCCTTACACCGCGTTCAAACTGAGCTTGCGCTTGCCCCCATTGGTTGCGGCCGATCGTGCGGTGCAAGAACTGAAGTCTTTGCTCGAAGACAACGCTCCGTACCAGGCCAAGGTCACTTTTGAAGGGCTGGCCAGTGCTACCGGGTGGAATGCACCTGACACTGCACCGTGGTTTGAAGCGGCGGTCAATACTGCATCGAACCTGCACTTTGGCGCACCGTGTGCGTATGTGGGGCAAGGCGGCACCATTCCACTGATGAACATGCTGTCCAAAGGCTTTCCGCAAGCGCAAATGATGGTGTGTGGTGTGTTGGGGCCCAAAAGCAATGCGCACGGGCCCAACGAGTTTTTGCACATTCCCTACGCCAAGCGGTTGACCGCAGCAGTTGCCCACGTCATTGCGCGGTTCCCCTAGGACCCATTAGTTAAGGTCAACCCACGCTGTATGAGCACGGAATCCACACTGTCTACTTTTGTCGCCAGCGATGGGGACAACGTTGTCATTCAGGACTGGCCACTTGCGCCCGATGTGCCTTTGCGGGGTGTGGTCATCGTGGTCCATGGCTTGGGTGAACATGCAGGCCGTTACGACCATGTGGCGAAAGCGCTCAACGCCTGGGGATTTGCCGTCCGTGGGTACGACCAATTTGGCCACGGCGAATCGGGTGGCGCGCGTGGCGGTCTGCCTACCGACACCCGACTCCTCGATGACCTGGCAGATATCGTTGACAGCACGCGCGCCCGCATGCGCAAGAAGACCCCGTTGATTGTGTTGGGGCACAGCATGGGTGGCCTGGTCGCTGCCCGATTCGTTTCGTTGGCGATGCGGCCGGTGGACGGCCTGATCCTGTCGTCACCCGCACTCGATGCTGGCATGAGCCGCTTTCAGCAGCTACTGGTCTCCATCTTGCCCAAGGTCATGCCCAATTTCCGGGCGGGCAATGGCGTCAAGCCGCAATTCATTTCGCACGACCCAGCCGTGGTGGCCGTGTACCGCAATGACCCATTGGTGCATGATCGCATTTCGGCGCGGTTAGCCCGCTTTATTGCAGAGGCGGGTCCCCAGACTTTGGCGCTTGCACCGCAATGGTCCGTGCCGACATTGCTGCTGTACGCAGGGGACGACCGCCTGGTCAATCCTGCAGGTAGCCGCGCATTTGCGGCCACTGCACCACCGCAGGCAGTGACGGCCCGATGCTTCGACAATCTGTACCACGAGATATTCAACGAGCTGGATGCGGCCCCCGTGTTTGCCGAACTCAAACGCTGGCTGGACATGCGCTTCTGAAGCAAATCGGCTGCTAGCCCTCGTGGAATTTGTATAAGTAGCTACCAATTTGATAGTGACTACTTGCGCGGGGTACGAAACCGGATCTTTATCCGACTTGCAACATCTCCTGCTGCGGCACTGCCACCACCGCATCAGCCCAATGCGCCTCATGCTGCATGGGCACAAAGCCGAGGGCTGTATCACCATAGGGACCATCAACTGCCGTGTTGCACATCTGGTTGAACAACAGCGCCATGCGCATGATCTCGGCCTCAT
>CAYXWW010000260.1:0-4195 GCA_964468905.1 uncultured Rhodoferax sp.
TCACGGCCTCGTAGCTGCGGCCCAAGTCCATGGGGTCCACGGGCAGGTAGGGGATGGCCCAAACGGTATCGACACTTGCGTCTTGTGCCGCATCCGCACGCAAGGCAAAGGCCTTTTTGATGGCGTCCTGGTGCGTACCGGAGAACGATGTGTAGACCAACTCCCCCACATAGGGGTGGCGCGGGTGCACGGGCAACTGGTTGCAGTGCTCCACCATACGGCGCACTTCGTCAATCTGCGAGAAGTCCAACTTGGGCGACACACCCTGTGTGTAGAGGTTGAGCGCGATGGTGACAATGTCCACATTGCCCGTGCGCTCACCGTTGCCAAACAAGCAGCCTTCCACACGCTGTGCGCCGGCCATCAATGCCAATTCCGCTGCCGCCACGCCGGTGCCACGGTCATTGTGCGGGTGCACGGAGAGCACCACGCTGTCGCGCCGCGCGATGTTGCGGTGCATCCACTCGATCATGTCGGCAAACACATTGGGCGTGGAATGCTCCACCGTGGTGGGCAGGTTGATGATGGAAGGCCGCGCGGGCGTGGGCTGCCACACGGCGGTGACAGCGTCGATCACACGCTTGGAAAATGCGAGCTCGGTACCGGAGAAATGCTCGGGCGAATACTGAAACGTCCACTGCGTGCCGGGCTGCTGGCGGGCCAGGTCTTGTATGAGCTTGGCGTGGCTGGTAGCCAGCTCGACGATCTGGTCTTCGTCCATACCCAGCACTACGCGCCGCATCACTGGGGACGTGGCGTTGTACACGTGAACGATAGCGCGCTTGGCACCCACCAGCGCTTCCAAGGTGCGGCGAATCAGTGCGTCTTTGGCAGGAACCATCACTTGAATGGTCACGTCATCGGGCACCATGTTGTGATCGATCAGCTGGCGCACAAAGTCGAATTCGATTTGCGACGCAGCGGGGAAACCCACCTCAATTTGCTTGAAGCCAATTTCCAGCAAATGAGCAAACATGCGCAGCTTGCGGGCCATGTCCATGGGTTCGATCAGCGCCTGGTTGCCATCGCGCAGATCGGTGCTGAGCCAGATGGGCGCTTGCGTCAGCACGGCATTGGGCCAGGTGCGGTCGGTCAAAGCAATGGGCGCAAAGGCGGGGTACTTGCGGCTGGGGTCTTGCAACATGCTGGTGCTCCTTGAGTGATCAAAAAAACCAGCAACCCAATGAAAAACGGCTCGTTGCTGGTAGCTACGGGCCGTGTGACTTGCGCTAGATGCGTGCGCTACCGTCTCCGCCCGAAGGGGATTAGTAGTAGCACTAGTGCAAATGTGTTCATGGCTTGAATCGTAACCGAAGAATGGCTGGATGGATGTTGTAGATTGTCATCATTGATGAAAATGGCCGCTAGCCCTCGCGGAATATGCGTAAGCAGCTATTAAAAGTATTGCGTGTACATTGCTTGAAAAATTGTTAAATCACTAAATTGGGCTAGGTTCGACTCAATTTGGCCCCGCATCCGCTTTACGCCTGCTTGGCGCCAGACGCCAGCCGCGAAGGCAAGCCACGCGGGAGGCCACGCAAACCGAGTGATGAAGTGGATTTAAGGAGAAGCGATGGGCAGATGGATTTTCTTTAATCGGGCCCGGCCCTTTTTTTCCTATAAATACTCTTCCAGGTGTCGCTGTTAAAACTGTCTACTGGATAGTCTGACAATGGAAAGGCAGACAAGAATGAGGATTTGATGACTTGACCTAGAAGGAAATTTTTCCGGCTTAAATCAACGAGGTAGTTTGCTGCGTATGGCATGTTGAGCTCTTCGATTTACTTTGTGTTTGTGTTTGTTTTTGACTTGGATTGACCAATGGCCTGTATAACCGCTGCCATATCCGATTCTTCAATGGACGGAAAGCTGCACTTTGAGGAGTGCAGACTATTGGCTGACCGCAAGAGTTTTCTAGACAAAAAGAATATGCGTGTATCAGCAGACGGTAGTTTGAAAGGTTTATCCCAAGTGAATGGGAAACACCCCCCCAAATGCACCCACAACGGCAAGTCCGGTTTTTCGTTTATCCGCTGCACATCGTTGGTCGGTGGTTTGGCATGAAGGACTTTGATGTCTATCAAGTTCAGATATGGAGAGAAGTCATCGACTGGAACGTCGGATACTTCCCACGCCCCTTCTGAATTGACCTTACTCGGCCATTTCATGTATTTCAATTGACCTACGCGCGCGACCAAAATAAGTTCCGAGTCTTTGACTTTTTGCGCCAATGTTGGAGCCACATAGGGCGGACTTGTAGCCACAGCAGAGTTAGTTTGCATGGTCATGTACAACAAAACAAAGGCTCGGTTGAACCAAGTACGCGTGAACTTCAGTAGCGTCTGCGGGTTTGAGGTCGTCATGCATTCTTTTCCTTGTGCAATTGGTTGATCTGGTCTTGTCATATTTCCTCCCGTCGTTATTGAACTCATAAAGCCTAGCTTGATAAAGGACTATTTTTTACGCTCAGGCGGTGCCCAAACTCACCCGACCCAAACCCGCTCACTCGCCTTTTGAGGTCGCTCTTGCTACGCTGCCTTACGACCCGATGGTGCGTTTTGGTCAGCACGTGGCGACGTTGCGCTGGGCACAGGGTATCTCGTAAGAGAGTTTGGCTTTGGACAGCGGTTTGGCCCGCAGCTATCTGGGTGGCGTGGAGCGTGGGCAGAGCAATATTGCACTGGTCAATATTTGCAGACTGGCGCAGGCCTTGGGTTTGCCCCCTGCGCGGTTGTTGAGGTTTGATACGGCAGTTAGCGATGGCAAGCGGCGTACGGGTATCAAAAAGGCCACTAACCCTCGCAGAACATGCGTAAGCAGCTATCAATTTCATAGTGTTTTCTGTTTCATAGTTTTCATTTTCATTCCCTCACCGCTCCCGCAAACTCTCATTCCCCGCCCGCTGCACCGCAGACAACAGGTACTCAATAATCCGTTGCTGCCCGGTCTTGATCTCCGCCGTGATATTCATCCCCGGGCTGATGTGCACCCGTTTGCCATCGACCAGCATGTCGCTCTTGGCCAGCGTCAACGTGGCTGGGTAGTGGCTGTCCTTCTTTCGTCACCACTAAATTGGGCCTGGCCCACAAGCAATGACAAAAATGGCCTCTAGCTCTCGCAGAATATGTGTAAGAAGCTATTAAAACGATAGCATCTATACCGCCGGGAAAAGCATTGGGACTTGGCCGTCTGCCCAAGCAGGCACCTTGCCCATCACCCGGAGATACGCATCCGACGCTTCAAACCCAGCCAGCCACGCCTGCAGCGTAGGCCAGGGCTGGCTGGCAAACCACGGCACATCGGTGTGGGCAAATTGCCGCACAAAAGGTGCGATGGCCGCATCGGCCAGGCCAAAGTGCGGGCCGTGCAGGAAACCTTGCGCTGCCAGTGTGTCGTTCAACGTCTGCAAAAACACGGCACCTTGGGCGCGATGGGCCAGCCCATCCGGCAGTGCATAGCGGTTGGGGTATTTGTAGCGATCTAGGTTGGCTTTGAAGTCGCCATCACATGCCGCAATCAATGCCAGTGTCTGCTGTAGGTGATGTGATGTGGCGGGTAGCCAGTGCAGCGGGTCGTTGCGGCGCAGGGCCCAGAGCATGATGTCCAGGCTTTGCTCCAGTACCGCGCCATCGGGCAGCACCACAACTGGCACCGTGCCTTTGGGTGAAGCGTGTAGCAAGGCGGCAGGTTTGTGGGCCAGCACCACCTCGCGCAGCTCGCACAGGGTGCCGCTGGCGGCTATTGCCAGCCGCGCGCGCATGGCGTAGGGGCAGCGGCGGAACGAATACAGAACTGGTAGCGACACCATAGAAGGCGAAGGCGCAGCCATCAGCCTGCGGTTGGGGTCGACTCTGCTGCCTGGGCTTGGTTTTTAGGCTTGGGTTGCATGGGTTCGCCAATGTGGCCTTTGCCGCGCGACTTGGCCAGCTCCCACTGGCGTTGGCGTTCGCGGGCGCGGTTCTTTTGCACTTCGCTGGTACTGGCGTGGCAGCGGGGGCAGCTCACGCCCAGCTCAAACAGGGGGGATTCCATCGCGCCGTCTTCCAGCGGCATGCGGCAGCCGCGGCACAGCTTGTGGGTGCCGGGTGTCAGCCCATGGTCTACCGACACGCGCTCGTCAAACACAAAGCAGGTGCCATCCCACAGGCTCTCATCTGGCGGCACGGTCTCCAAGTATTTGAGGATGCCGCCCTCC
>CAYXWW010000261.1:0-3734 GCA_964468905.1 uncultured Rhodoferax sp.
GGCGGCTGTGCCGGCACTGCGCGCCGCTTTGCTCGACGCCCAGGTACGCCTGCACGAGAGCAAAAAAATTCCCGTCGTGGTTTTGATCAGCGGGCAAGATGGTGCGGGCAAGGGCGAAACCATCAATGTCCTGTGCGAATGGATGGACCCGCGGTTTATATCTGCAAATGCTTTTTCGCTGCCGACCGATGAAGAGCGTGAACGCCCGCCCATGTGGCGGTACTGGCGCGCCCTGCCACCCAAGGGGCGGATCGGAATTTTTGCCGGATCGTGGTATTCGGAGCCCATTCGCCAGCGCATTGAAGACGAAATAACCCTCAAAGACCTCGACGCCGAAGCCGATCAAATCAACCGCTTTGAAGCCATGCTGGTGAACGAAGGGGCACTGGTCCTCAAATTCTGGTTCCACCTGACCAAAGACGGTCAGACCAAGCGACTCAAAGACCTTTCAAAAGATCCGCGGACTGCCTGGCGCGTGACCAAGGAGAGTTGGGACCGGCTCAAGACCTATGACAAACTGCAAGACGTAGCAGGTCACCTGTTGCGTTTGACCAATACCCCGTGGGCGCCCTGGGTGGTGGTGGAAGGCACCAATGACCGCTACCGCTACCTGACCGTCGGTCAGATACTGCTGCAGGCCATGCAAGAAAAGTTGGCCCGCACCACCAAGCCGCAGTCACCCGTCGCACCCATGGTGCGGGTGAATACCGACGGCCGCACCGTGCTGTCCGAACTGGACCTAAGCCACGCGCTGCCCGACAAGGCGTATGAAAGTGAACTGGCGCAATGGCAAGGGCGACTGGCAGAGCTCATCCGCGACCCGCGCTTTAAAGGCCGATCGTTGCTGTGTGCATTTGAGGGTGCTGACGCCGCAGGCAAAGGCGGGGCCATTCGCCGCATCAGTGCGGCGCTGGACGCGCGCCAGTACCAGATCATTCCCGTGGCAGCACCCACGGAAGAAGAGCGGGCGCAACCCTATTTGTGGCGCTTCTGGCGCCATGTACCGCGCCAGGGAAAGGTCGCCATTTTTGACCGCACCTGGTATGGGCGTGTTTTGGTAGAGCGCGTAGAAAGGTTTTGCAGTGAGAGCGACTGGCTGCGCGCCTACGCCGAGATCAACGATTTCGAGCATGAGCTCGCGGCATCGGGTGTGATGGTCGTCAAGTTCTGGCTGCAAATCAGCCAGGAAGAACAATTGCAGCGCTTCAAAGCCCGCGAAAAGATTGCCTTCAAGCGCTTCAAGATCACCGAAGAAGACTGGCGCAACCGCGAGAAATGGGATACCTACCAACAGGCCATTTGCGACATGGTGGAGCGCACCAGCACGGGCAATGCCCCATGGACGCTGGTGGAAGCCAACGATAAAAACTACGCCCGCGTCAAAATTTTGCGAACGCTGTGCGAGCGTGTGGAGGCCGAACTGGATGGGCGCGGCAAAGGCGGCGCACCGGCCAAGTCCAAAAAATTGGGGAAGTCAAACAAAAAAAATTAAGCGGCAGCAACGGCGGTCACAGCATTTTTCAGCGCTTAGTCCCACCGTAGTTGCCGCCATACGAGGCGAATGGCGTGGTCCGCCCAACCAGGTTTTCGATCAACATAAGCTCTTCATCGGTATGACCGATCACGCGTGCACGCTGAATGGGGCGATAGCCGTCTTTGTAAATATAGCGTGGCGCGTCGTGGTACTTGGAGTCGACGGATTCGCGATGTTGCCCATCGACAGTCGCCAAATCCGTGAGGCCATAGCACGTGCAGATGTAGGTCTTCTCCTCGTCTGCTACGGCGTAGACACCGGTTCCGCGAATTCCAATCACGGAAGTCGCCGTCACGATGCGGTGGTCGGATTTTCCAAATACAGAAAGCAAACCACCTTTTATCAAACGCAGCGTGCTCACTGCCAAACCTTTGCCGTTGAACTCTACTGAAGCCTCAGCGCGCAGATGAAAAGCATCGCGTCCCACCGCGAATATGACATGGCTGCCAGCACCCGTGGTGACGGTGTCGGTTGCCTGAATCACGGTGTCGGTTGTGGCGGGTCGTCCATTGACCTTGACATCGCCACTCAAGGCATGCACCGAACGGTTGGCAGGCAATTCGCGCGGCAGATTGCCTTGAACCTGGGCTTGCGCTGGGGGCGCCAGGTTTACAAAAGCCCCGGCAGCCAATGCCCGCACGAGAACGCGCCTACGGGCTTCGAAATCAGAGTTGTGGTGCACCGTAGGCTTTCTAAAGCGCCATTAGCGCCCGGCCTTGACCTCGGCGACCAGCGTTTCTACGATTTGCAGGCCAGCGGGGTTGCCGCCAACAAGGAAGCGCCCCGCCACGCCGAGTGCGGGTACGCCATCGATCTTGTAGGTATTGGTCAGCTGGCTGGCCTTGGAGGCCTTGCTGGCAACGGTAAACGAGTTGAAATGCTCCAGGAACTTGGCGCGGTCAACGCCCTTGGTGGCGGCCCAGTCGGCAGCCGCATTGGCATCGGGGAACGTGCGGCGCTCTTCGTGCACGGCAGCAAAAACCGCAGCATGCAGTTTGTCCACGAGATTCAGTGCCTCCAGAGAATAGTACAAGCGCTGCAAGACGGGTGCGTTGGCCAAAAACGAGACAGGAATCCGGCGGATCACCGCGTCTTTGGGCGCACGCTTGGTCCACTCACTGAAGGTGGGCTCAAACGCACTGCAATGGGGGCACATATAGGAGAAAAATTCCACCACCTCCACTTTGCCCGCTGGAGCCTCCACCGAAGCACGCTGCTCCAGCACCTGGTAATCCTTGCCTGCCACAGGTTTCTTGGCCTGGGCTTGTGCCGTAGCGCCCATCAAAGCGGTTGAAGCCAGCGCAGCACCTGCGGCAAGCCTGGAAAATTCACGCCGTTGCAATTTCATAAAAACACTCCAAAAAGCTCAGTTTGTGATTGCCGCTGTGGCTATAAGTTCCGCAGTCGCTTACCGCTGCACCCGCACCAGGGATGTTTCAAGCCCCGCCTTATCCAGCTTGTCCTTGCTGCGCTCAGCCTCTTCCTTGGTCTCAAACGGGCCAGTGCGCACACGGAAGACGACCCGACCCGATTGCTCGCGCTCCGTAATCTTGGTTTCGATCCCACTCAAGGATAACTTGGCACGTTGTGTCTCTGCGTCTTCCGCCGTGCGGAAAGCTCCGAGTTGCACATAGAAGAGAAACGGTTCTGCGGGCGCGCTGGCTGACTTGGCCTTGGCAAGATCGCCCAGCGGGTCAGCGGTGACCGCGGGTTTGGCCTCTGTGCCCGGTTTTGCATTTGCTGGCGCAGACGCTTTGGCCACCGCCCCGGATGCGGCAGAAGCTGGTGCGGATGCCGCGCTGGCAGCCGACGTGGTCGGTTTGGCAGGGTTTTTGCCGTACAGCGGTGCGTTGGGGTTCCAGTCTTTGTTCTTCTTGGCTTCGGCTTCGTCTTGATCAGCCGATCGGCTCTGCGCCTTATTCATAAAAGGGACCGGCACTTTGGTCACATACACGGCCACAGCCAGCGCACCGGCCAGCCCAACCACGACGCCAATGATGAACCCCACAATGGTTCCGCCATGCTGTTGTTTCATAGTTTGTATCCTCACATTTTTTCCGGTGCGCTCACGCCCAATACTGCCAGGCCATTGTGCAACACCTGCGCAGTGGCTGCGACCAAAGCCAGGCGCGCCAGTTTGACAGCTTCATCATCGACCAGAATACGCTCGGCATCGTAGTAGCTGTGGTAGCAGGCGGCC
>CAYXWW010000261.1:3744-4193 GCA_964468905.1 uncultured Rhodoferax sp.
GTTAGGTTTGAACCTCCCATAGGCGGCCAGTTCGCGCAGGTAAAAGGTCACGTCGTGTGGCGCTTCGTCATTTGCGGCAGCTGTCAGCATCTCAGGGTATTTGGCCAGCAACAGCATCAGAGCCTGGGCTTGCGTGCTGTGCAGGGCTGACAGTTCAACGCTCTGCAAGCTGGCCTTGTCACCACCCCAGGCAGCCAACACCGAGCAAATACGCGCATGGGCGTACTGCACGTGTCAGGCTTGCGGCTGAGCAGGAAGAAGCGCACTGCATCCCGGTTGGTCCACTCGATCAGGTCGCGCAGCGTCACGTAGCTGCCCGCGCGCTTGCTGATCTTGACCTCTTCGCCACCCTTGACCACGCGCACCATGGTGTGCAACACGTAGTCGGGGTAGCCCTCGGGAATACCTACATCAGCAGCCTGCAAGCCCGCGCGCACGCGGGCAATGGT
>CAYXWW010000262.1:0-4179 GCA_964468905.1 uncultured Rhodoferax sp.
CCAGCCACAAACGTCCAGCCAAAGTGGACTTGAATCGATGGGCAGGGGTTGATTTGTTGATGCTGGCGATACTTTCATAAAACCAATGATACTGTTTTTATTAACAGTATCACTGGTCTTTTAACTGGTGACTGCAAGTAGCCAATACACTACTCTTGGATTCGCGTCAGTCAAATTTTTACGAAAAATAACTCAAAAAAAAGCTATAGTTAGTAATAGTATTGATACTTACGATATGGCCCTTCTCGAAGACATCCTTACTTGGTCCAACGACCTTCCTGACTGGCAGCGCGACGCCCTACGTCGAATCTTCGTAACTGATGGCCAGCTCGCGGCAGAGGACAGAGATGAGATCCGGGCCATGGCCGAAGGGCGCGTTGGCGCCCCCCAGCCGACGCCGCTGTCCAGGTCCCATATTCCCACAATGGGCTCCGGCACATCCACGGTTCTTCTGGGCCTATCGCATCTCAACAACGTCAATGGGTTCGCCAACGGTCGACAGCTCGATATCGCCGACAAGGGAATAACGGTGATATTTGGTGAGAATGGCGCAGGAAAGTCTGGCTTCGCCCGGGTAATGAAACGAGCCTGTAGGGCTCGACACTCCTCCCCGGTTCTGGCCAATGCCTTTGCCAAGGGGGTGTCGGCGTCGCCTGAAGCGACACTCTCCTATATTTCTGTCGGCAAGAACCAGACATCCATTTGGACCGAGGGTGGTGCTAGCAATCTAGACCTAGCCATGGTTTCGGTTTACGACAGTCAGTGCGCTCAAGATTACATTAGCAACGATGGTCCGTCGACTTTTGTCCCCTACGGATTTCACGCCCTGTCTTCGCTAGCAGCTGCGCAGCAAGCGATACAGGAAGAGTTAACCCGCGAAATCGGTGCAATCCATCTCCAAGCTGAACAATTCGCCGCATTGCAAGGCGGTCACTCGGTCGGGAAGCTTATGGCTGAGCTTGGCCCGTACACTGATCTTGCGGCACTGGAAGCACTGGCCAAGCTGACCCCTCAAGAGACAGAGTCGATCAAGGAACTGTCGTTGGCTATCAAGGGCTTAGACGTAGAGCCTGAAGCCAGTAAGCACGAGCGTATGGCCCAAGGGCTCGACAACCTGGCAAACCTCGCGACCAATGCTGAACGGTTTGTCACCGATGCTGCCTTGGACAAGTTCGCTGGCCTCGCCAATTCTGAAGACGCCGCCATCGAGGCGGACCGTCTCGCGCAAGGCTTTCTTTGCGGTGAAGACGGCCTCAATGATCCCGCAAGCGGCTTGCTCCCTGAAACCGGAGGAGCGGAATGGAAAGTTTTGTTCAAGGCCGCGATTGACTTCTCGCTCAAAGCTTACCCCGGACATCCGCACCACCCGCCCACAGGGCCGGATGATCAATGCTTGCTGTGCCAGCAGCCTCTTGGCGAGGATGCGCAAGCGCGCCTGAGTCGCTTTGCGAAGTTCTTGGCCGCCGATGCTGCACAGAACTTGGAAAGTGTCCGCAAAGCCGTCTCTGAAGCGCGTCAGAGGATTAACGCGGCCAATCTCGCACCTGTGGATGCACCCACCTTGGCGGAGATAAAGCAATATGACGAAAGCCTTGCCGAAGCGGTCATCGTCCATCAGGCCGCTTGGGTAGCGCGTCGTGAATGGATCGAAACCTCTTACGCACTGTCTAACTGGACCGACCTACGGCCGTCTCTGCCTGATGCCATTGCGTTGTCCACGCAGCTCTCCGCCAAGGCTACGGCTCTGCGTCAACACGCCGCTCAACTCCGCCAAGCTAAGGATCAGAAAGAATACGATAAGCTTAAGGCACAGCTGGCTGAGGTTACCTCGCGACACGACCTCGGTGCGCATTTGCCCGCCATCCGGACCTACATTCACGAAGCCAAACGTCGCCGCGGACTGGAAACAACACGCGATGCACTGAGCACCAAGACGGTCTCTGCGAAGATCACAAACCTATCGAAAATCTACACGACGGAGGCACTGGCAAAGGCGCTCAATGACGAGCTTGAAGCCTTAGGGTACCGCCACAGGGTCAAGCCCAAACTCACCAGCCAGACTAAGGGCGGTCGCAATGTACATGGTTTGGCCTTAGAGGGCTGCAATCACGGCGCAGGTGAAGTGCTCTCTGAAGGTGAACAGCGGGCTGTAGCCCTCGCATTCTTTCTTGCCGAATCAAGGCTTCGCGGGGATCAATCGACCATCGTCTTCGACGATCCGTCGACATCATTGGATCATTTACACCGACGGAAAATGGCTGAGCACTTGGTCGGGCTCTCCAAGATACGTCCAGTAGTTATCTTCACACATGACGCGGTCTTCCTGACGACCCTTTTGGGTGAAATCGCCGAGCAGCAGACCCCAGCAAAGATCCAGACTGTTGAATGGGATGGGGGAAGCCCGGGCGCTCTCCTTGATGGACTAGCCTGGGAGAGTAAGCCCTACTGCGACCAGCTTAAGGAGTTAAAAGCCACGGCCGTACACATGAGGGCGACACACAATCCATACCCCAACAATGACGATAAAAAAGCTATACGGGATGCATACGCGCACATGCGCGGGATGATCGAACGGGCCATCCGTGAAATCGTCTTGAACAACACTGTTCACCCGTTCAGCGACGAGGTGCGTGTCATTGATGTGGGCGCTATTGCAGGCTTCGAAATAGAGCAGTGGCGGGCCATAGTCTCCATTTATGGAAAGTCCAGTGAGGTCATCGTGGGTCACGACAGTCCGAGCACCGGACAGTATGAAACACCTGACCCTATTGAGTTTGGAAAAGATCTCAACGACCTTGAGACGGTCATGAAGGCTTGCGAGACGAGACGAAGTGCGTTCAACAGGAACGAAAAGCGGTTCATGCTTGACCTACGAAACAAGATCCGAAAGTCGTAATCCCTGATCAGATTCCATTGAATTTGTGGCGCGTGGTCTCGTTAAGAGTAGGCATCCGCCCTTGGCCAATAGCCGATATCGCGCCACGTAGGTGGAAGCAGAAAAGACGGATATCTTCAGGTACTAAAAATCACGACAGGAAACTTTATGAGATACGCCCTTGATATGCAGACAGGCTTGAGTTCTATAGTTGGGTGCCACTCATGACCTCTCTGCGTGCGCTCGTTCCAGAAGCTACAGCAGTAGTCGGGATGCTGGCCTCCGATTTGGCGGGATACATCCTGGAAGTGCTGATGTCCGCTGGCCCTATGGAGCGCGGCATCTGGAATCGACGCAACTTCTGCATGCAAACATCCCGCGACTACGCCCTGCCGGGACAGGGTGGCGATGAGAGCGTAGGCGTAGCGTGTTCCTCTGCCTGGGCTTGGCTAGAAGCCAATGGTTTTATCGCAAGGCATCCTGAGCAAGACAATGAATGGTTTGTACCGACGCGTCGAGGAGAAGCTCTACGTAATCATCAGGACCTACAGCAGTTTATGACGAGCGAGCGCTTGCCTGAATCGTTCCTTCAGCCTGAGTTGCTGCAAAACGTTCGGCCCCTGTTCTTTCAAGCGAGATTCGAGACCGCAGTATTCGAGGCGTTCAAGACGTTGGAAGTCGCTATCCGTTCTGCGGCTGGGCTCAGCCATGATCTTGTCGGAATTCAACTGGCCAGTCGAGCATTCAACCCCGAAGATGGCCCTCTCACCGACATGGACGCAGAGAAAGGCGAAAGAGTGGCGCTCATGAATCTGATGACAGGAGCACTGGGTAGCTACAAGAACCCAACATCACATCGGCGCGTCGAGATCGAGGCCCACGAGGCGCGCGACATGATCGTCCTAGCCTCGCATTTGCTTGGCATTGTCGAATCGCGTCGCAGAATGTGACGCCGAATCCTTCACGGCGGACCGATGAAGCCAATGAAAGGCATGAAGCAAATGCTACCCATGATGGGCATGAAACAAATGAAGCCAATACAGCCTATGTTTTCTCTGGGCTGGTCGCAACTTGTGCCCAAAGCAGCTTTCGGTGCGTGAAAAGCTCTCCCCATGGTAGTGATCCGCTCTTTATGGCGCAAACCGATCGCAAAGTGACAGATGGCATTGCTGCAATCTAGACCCGCGACTTTAGAAGTCACCTAAAGGCTGGGAGTAGCCGTTCAGCTTAGACAGTGACCGGCATCTTCCGACCCATAGCGGTCACCAGATTAGCGCTAGTCAACGACCGATCGTCCCGTACTT
>CAYXWW010000263.1:0-4125 GCA_964468905.1 uncultured Rhodoferax sp.
CCCGGGCGGGTTGTTCAACATAACCATCGAATGGTTTGGGCAATGGCATCAGGCGGTAGTAACCGTTAGGTGGACACTTTGCTGGCGCGAAGTGGCTTGGTCAATTCAACAAAGTCAATGGGGACTCTCAAGAATCCTGTTGACTCTATAGTGGCTTCAGGTTGCGTAATGGGTTGAACACGTTTTTCAAACCCAAATGCCCATTCGCTCCGCACTTCACGCCAAAACGCCAAGGAATTGGATCGGCTGCTACACTCGGCCCGCAATGCGTCGCTGGTTTCTCATTTTCCTGGTCGTTCTCCTGCCTATGCAGCTCAGTTGGGCTGCAGTAGCCAGCTATTGCCAGCACGAAAGCGGCGCAGCGGCCCAGCATATAGGGCACCACGAGCACCAGCACGACGCCGGTGCGGAACCCTCAAACGATGGCGAACCACACGCAAAGTCCAAGGCTGCAGGTGCTGTCGACGTTGATTGCGGCACCTGCCACGCGGGTACCTGCTCGGCCATGGTGCAGTCGTCAACCCTTGTGATGGCCAAGCTACCGTCCGAGATCCACAGCGCAACCGCGTTGCGCCTATCTTCCCAGCCCTCCTCCCTGCCAGAACGCCCGAACTGGGCCCACCTCGCCTGATCGGCGAGGCTGGCTTCTTCCTCCCGACCTTTGGCCGCGCGAACGGACTGCTTAGTGCAGTGCGTGACGGGGTGCAGGGTCCTGTTGATCACAGCTCGCCGATTCCCCCAAATGTTTTTCATTTATGGAGAATCGGATGTTCCGAAGAAATTACCGTTTTTGGTGGCCGTGCGCCATCCTGGCATTGGCGGCCGGCAGTGCTATCGCTGACCCTGCTGGCACCACCACCACACTGAAGCAGGCCTTTGAAGCTGCCTGGCAGCGCCAGCCTGAGGCCCTATCACAACAGATACGCCAGGAAGCAGCCGCTGCCCAGCAACAAGCCGCAACCCGCTGGACCGTAGAACCGGTTGCGCTGGAGTTGTCTACCAAGACCGACCGCCTCAACCAGAATCTGGGCCGTGACGAAACCGTAGCCGGCATCAGCATTCCGCTTTGGCTGCCGGGTGAACGTACACGCTCCGTTGCCGTGGCCGATGCGCAGGCCCGTGCTATAGGTAGCAAGGTACGTGCAGCCCAACTGCGCACCGCAGCTAGCGTGCGCGACGCGTACTGGACATGGCAACGAGCACGCATGGACCATGGGTTAGCCGGTGAGTTGTTGGGCCATGCACAACAGCTGGCCCAGGATGTGGCCAAACGAGTGCGCGCTGGGGACCTGGCGCGCGCGGACCAGCACCAGACAGAAGGCTCAGTGGCTGCGGCCGAGGCAACTCTGGCTGAGGCTACAGGTGCCTTGGCGACGGCCGCCCAACGCTTGCGCACATTGACCGGCCTTGTGCCCCAAGTCCTTGCTGGTGCTACACAAGGCTCTGCAATTGGGGCAGAACCCATGCCTGTTTTGCCTGCGGATAGTGCCACGCTGCTGGCTGCCCACCCGGCAGTTGCCGAGCTGCAGGACAGTGCAGACGTGGCCCAACGTTCCGCCGAGCTGGCCCATGTACAGACCCGCGCCAACCCCGAATTGACGCTGGCCACCACTCGCGATCGCGGGCAATTGGATGAGGCCTACCAGAACAGCATTACGTTGGGCATTCGCTTCCCGCTGGGCTCTAGCAGCCGCAACCAGGCCAAGCGCGCCAGCGCCCAGGCCGATGCGATGGAAGCCGAGGCGCAATTGCGGCTGGAGCGCGAACGACTACAGGGCGATGTAGAAGCCGCCCGCGTCGGTCTGGTGTCTGCTCAGACCCAGGTCAATGCGTCGCAGCGGCGCGCGCAGTTGGCCCGCGAGTCGCGTGCGTTTTTTCAGAAGTCCTTCCAGATGGGCGAGACCGATTTGCCCACCCGCCTGCGCATGGAACGTGAGGCCGTGGACGCCGAACGCCAGGCTGCCCGTTCGGGCATAGACCTGGCGGCGGCCCAGTCCGCATTGCGCCAAACCCTGGGCCTGCTGCCGGAATAGGCCTGGCCCTGCTTTGGCACAACCCATCCCATTCAAGGAAACACACACACCATGATGAATTTATTTACACGGCGCAAGCCCTTCTTACTCGCGGTGCTTTTAGCCACCGCATCCTTTTTCAGTTTGGCCGGTGAAGGCCACGACCATGGCGAGGCACCTGCCGCCGCGGGAGGCCCGGCCAAACCCCGTTTCACCGCTACTTCCGAAGCCTTTGAGCTGGTGGGTGTGGTCAACGGCAAACACATTGCGCTATATCTGGACCACGCGGCGGACAACAGCCCGGTCAAGGACGCCAAGCTGGAGCTTGATTTAGGCGGCACCAAGGTCGCGGTCCAGCCGCACGGTGAAGGCGAGTTTGAAGCCACGCTGGCGAAAGAACTTCCACCCGGTGAGATGAGCGTGTCTGCCACTGTGGTCGCAGGTGCAGTTACCGATCTATTGGCCGGTGATCTGGACATCCATGCCGACACCCATGCTGATTCCGCGCAAGGTACAACGTGGAAAACCTATACCGCCTGGGCGTTTGGCGGGCTGATGGCCCTTGTCCTGTTGGGATTTGCCCTGCGACGCATGAATACACAACGCAACAACCGCCTCGGAGGTGCAGCATGAAGCCCCGTCTTGTATTGCTGGCAAGCTGCCACATCCTCAGTGCCCTGTTGCTGACCACCGCTACACCCGTTTGGGCTGGCGAAGGCCATGACCATGGTGATGCGCCCCCTGCCGCCAGCGGCGACGGCCCCAAGCGTCTACCCGATGGCAGCGTATTTCTTCCCAAACCAGCCCAACGCCAAATCGGCGTACGCACGCTGGAAGTGCTGGATGCCGAGTTGCCCCGTTCGCTGGAATTGACCGGCAAAGTGGTGATGGACCCCAACGCCGGTGGCAAGGTCCAGGCCTTGGTGGCAGGCCGCCTGGAAGCGGGTGCGCGTGGGCTGCCTAGTGTGGGGCAAGCGGTGAAGAAGGGTGATGTGCTGGCTTACGTAGTCCCCTCCAGTGGTGCCATTGAGCGTTCCAATCAGTCCAGCGCGCTGGCCGAGTTGCGCGCTGCCAGGTTTCTGGCCGAGAAACGCGTGGCCCGCCTACAGGAACTGGCTGACACCGTGCCGCGCAAAGACATTGAGGCCGCACAAAGCGAACTCAGCAGTCTGAGCGAGCGCATGGCCGCAGTCAGCGGTGGTCTCAACAACCGTGACGCACTGGTGGCACCGGTGTCTGGCGTCATAGCCTCCAGTAACGCGGTCGCTGGCCAGGTGGTTGATGCCCGCGAATTGGTGTTTGAGGTGGTGGACCCAACACGCCTGCGCATCGAGGCACTGGCCTATGACGCGGACGTGGCGAGCAACGTGGCAGGTGCCAGCATGGCAATTGGCGCGGATACCGTGGCCTTGACCATTATCGGTGCGGCGCGCAGTTTGCGTGAGCAGGCCCTGCCGATGTTGTTCCGTGCCGAAGGTCCGGCCTTGTCCAAACTGGCCGTGGGCCAGCCGGTAAAGGTCTATGTGCAAACGGCCACCCGTGTCAAAGGCATCCGTGTGCCAGCACAGGCATTGCTGAAGAACCCGGCCAACCAGGCCGTGGTGTGGGTCAAGACCGCACCCGAACGGTTCGAGCCGCGCACGGTCACGGTGGAGGTTCTGGATGGTGCCTCGTTTGCAGTCACGTCAGGCCTGAAGGCTGGTGACCGCATTGCGATGCAAGGAGCCAGCTTGATCAACCAAATCCGCTAAGGAGTCACACGCATGTTCAAGTGGCTTCTCCAAAACAGCCTGTCCAACCGGATGCTTGTCATCATCGCCAGCTTGGTGCTGATGGCCTACGGCGCGTTCACGCTGTCGCGCACACCGGTGGATGTGTTCCCCGACCTCAACAAACCCACGGTCACCATCATGACCGAGGCCGGCGGAATGGCGGCCGAAGAGGTGGAACAGCTCCTCACCTTCCCGCTCGAAACGACCATGAACGGCCTACCCGGTGTAGAGAGTGTGCGTTCGGTATCCAGCGCCGGGTTGTCCTTTATCTACGTTACCTTTGACTGGAGCACCGAAATCTTCAAGGCCCGCCAGATGGTGTCGGAGCGGCTGTCTGCGAT
>CAYXWW010000264.1:0-4121 GCA_964468905.1 uncultured Rhodoferax sp.
TCTTGTAGGTCTTGCGCAGGTCGGTCACACCAGCATCGCTGTTGGTGGTGGCACCGGCGGGGTACAGCTTGGCAGCAACCACGCCAGCATCTTTGGCACGTCGGATTTCATCGGCAGGCAAGTTGTCGGTCAGGTACAGCGTCATCAAGGGTTCGAAAGCGACTCCTTGCGGCACTGCAGCCTGGATGCGCGCCTTGTACCCCAGCGCCTGCGCAGCGGTGGTGACCGGTGGGCGCAGATTCGGCATGATGATGGCACGGGCAAACTGGGCAGCCGTATGCGGCACCACGGTGCGCAGGGCGTCGCCATCGCGCACATGCAGGTGCCAGTCGTCGGGGCGGGTAATGGTAATGGTAGTCATATCAGCAGTGCTCATTTTGCGTTCACGATGCCTTTGAAGTCATACGGCACCACGATGGAGTTGACTTTTCCGGCCGCTACGCCTTCGGCAATTTTCAGGTTAGCCATGGCGTTCATGTAGCCAATAGCACCTGCATTGGCATTCAACGCGGCAATGCGCTCGGCCTCTTTCTTGGCGGTTTGCACTTCCACTTCCTTGGTTTTGAGTTCGTTCTGGGCGCGCACCAGTTCATTGGCACTGTTGACAATGACATCGGCGGGCATGATGGCGCGCACCTGCACCTGGGACACCGTGATCTTGTCGCCCAACTTCTCTTCGGTCAGGGTCTTGATGATGTTCTCTCGGATCTGCTGCTCAATCAGCGGGCGGTTGTCGGCCATCTTCAGGGACTCGTAGCCGCGCGCTACTTTGTAGGCTGCGTTGCGTGCGCTCAGCGCAACGTAGTTTTGCATCAAGAGAATGTCGCCACCTTTTTCAGTCAATCCGTGAAAGGTCTTGTTCTTGGTCGTCCACAGCTCGGACACCGCTGCCGGATTGACGTTGTAGACCACCGTCATGTCAAAGTCTTTGATTGTGGAGTTGTCGGATGCCAATGGCGTCATGTTGTCCACCGCTACGGCCACATCCTGAATTTTGAACGTGATGATTTCACCCACGAGGGTCTGATTAAACGACCCAGGCAAGCGCTCGGTGGGGTCGGTGGTTTTGTCAAAATTGATGCGCAGGCCGACCTCGCCGGTCTCAATGCGGGTGCACGCAGTGGTGGCCAGGGCCACGGCAAGGATGAAAGAGATTTTCAAACTACGGTTCATGGGAATTCCTTTCAAGTTAGGGGGTGTCTGCCAGCGGCCCAGCCTGGGCGACCAGGTGGTCCCACAGGGATCGGGCCGCGCTCTTGGGTGCTGTCTTGGGTGCGGTTGTCGCCCCTCTGGAAACTGGCGACCCACCGCGCGGCAGTTCTTTCAGAGCCGGCCGCTCACGGTACACGCGCACTTCCAGCGTGATATTCATTCCGGTGGCACCCGGTGGCATGGCGCTGACCAACCGCTTGGCCCGAAGCTCCTTTTTCACCGTGCCCCGCGGCAAGAAGGCAATGCCCTGGCCTTCAAGCGCCATGGCCTTGAGCCCCTCGGCCATGTCGGTTTCATACACGCGGTCCAGATGAATGGCCGCGCCCGACTCTTTGAGAATCAGCTCAACCAGTTGACCCAGGTAGGCCCCTGGCGAATAGGCCAAATATGGCAGCGGTTGACCGACGCGACCAGGCAGTTGAAAGAGGGGTGCACCACTTGCGTCGGGCTTGACAAAGGGTGCGACGATCTCCTCTCCCAAGCACAGCATTTCGTAGCGATCGGCATCCAGTTGAAACGGCTGCGATGGGTGGTGGTAGGCAATGAGCAGGTCGCAGCTGCCTTCCACCAATCGCATCACCGCGTCGTGCATGTTGAAGGCAATCAAACGGCTTTTGATCGGACCAAAGGTGTCGCGCATACCGGACACCCATGCGGGAAAGAAGGTAAACGCCAACGAATATGGCACCGCAAACTCGATCACGTCTTGCGCGGCCGCCGTGTGACCACGCAACATGGCGCGCGTGCTTTGCAATGCCTGCAAAACCTCCATCGACTGGTCGTACAAGGTCTCACCTGCTGGCGTCAGCCGCGTGGGATAGCTGCTGCGGTCCACCAGATCCGTGCCTGCCCATGCCTCCAACGACTGAATACGGCGCGAGAACGCGGGCTGGGTGACGTGGCGCAACTGGGCGGAGCGGCTGAAACTGCGCGTTTCAGCCAACGATACAAAATCTTCAAGCCATTTGGTTTCCATGGCCTGGATTATGCGCGAAACGCATAACCCCAAAGCACCCCTTTGCCCAAGGCATTTGCGCGCAGTTGCAGCTTGAGTGGCGGCGATCAATCTGGCACGCAAATTGCGCGCCGGGCCATTGATCTGGGCTGAGGTTTTTGACCGTCTTTCAACCGGCCGAGTTACTAGATCTGTCACAGAACGCCAACTTCAGGGCGTTACATTTGCCGACTACAAAAAATTGTCTCTAAAGGGTTGTCTCCATGTTTTTCACGCGCATTATTTCTGTTCTTCTCATCAGCACGGCTGCACTTTCGGCGCTGGCTGCACCAACATCGGAAGCCTCTGGTGATCTGGTTATAGGGCAGGTTGCACCACTTTCGGGAGTGCTGGAGAAAACCGGCAAGCAAATGGTGGTGGGTGGCAAGATTTACTTTGACCACATCAACGCTAAAGGCGGAGTCCATGGACGCAAGATCCGAGTGATCGTCAAGGACGACGGCTACAAGGTCGACGAGACCATGCGCCTCACCCGCGAGCTGATTGAGACCGACAACGCCATTGGTCTGTTTGGCTTTGCTGGCACGGGCAACATTGCCGAACTACTCAAGCGCAACGTGTTGAGCAACGCAAATATTGCCTTGGTTGCACCCTATACCGGTGGTGAAGCATTGCGTAACCCGTTCAACCCCTACATCTTTCATGTGCGGGCGGGCTACGGCGATGAAACCGAGGCCATGGTGAGTCAATTGGCAACCACTGGTGGCAAAGAAATTGGCGTGTTCTTTCAAAACGATGCATTTGGCCTTGCGGGGCTGGCCGGCGTAGAGGCTGCCGCGATACGGCACGGCGCAAAGATAGTCGCCAAGGCAAGTTACGAGAAGAACACGCAAGACGTGGAGCAAGCAGCCACAGAACTGGCAAAAGCCAAACCGCGCGCAGTGATCATGATCTCGGTCACCCAATCCACCGCAGCTTTTGTCAAAAAGTTCCGCACGCTCAACACCAGCGCCCTGTTGTTCAACATTTCAGTGGTGAATGTGAATGATCTGGTCGCCCTGATCGGTAGCGATTCGCTGCGTGGCGTGGGCATTACGCAAGTAGCACCGTCACCCGGCTCCGTCTTGCTAGCCGTTGCTGCCGAATACCGCACGCTGCTCAAAAAATATGCGCCCCAGGAAGAGCCTTCTTACACGAGCTTTGAAGAGTTTTTGGGTGCCAAGGTACTCATAGAGGGGCTTCGCCGTGCCGGGCCCAAGCCTACCCGTGCAAAGCTGATTGAATCACTGGCCTCCATCAAAAACTATGACCTGGGCGGCTACGACATCAGCTTCGGCGAAACCAACCGCGTAGGCTCCAAGTTTGTCGAAGTGACCATGGTCAATGGGACGGGCAAGCTGAAGAAATAGCACCTTGGCTTGGTTAGCGCGCATCCAGACCGACTTGCAGATGCGCTTTCCGTCACTTAATTCAGTCGTAAAACTTTGTAAGACTTCTTCCTAATTTGGGCGCCCTTTGATGTAATGCGGCACCCAGTCTTATTCGGCGGGGATAGCGCAATCAGAATTGCGTCGCGATTCTGAACATTATCAATACCCCTCAGAAAGTGCAATATGCGCATGCCTGTCAAATACAGTCGAGTAACAGCATGGCCCCTTGTCGCAACAGTTTTCCTGACTGCTTGTGGCGGCGGTGGCGGCGCAAGCAACACTTCACAAGCAGTTTCAGCCCCTAGCCCCCTGCCGGGCGGTACAACCGTTGCACCAGTATTTACACCTGCAGTGACGCCAGCACCCAGCGCGGGAGCCACGCCGATGCCAGTAGAGCCGACTGCACCTGTGACAGCCCCCACCCCACTGACACAGCCTGCACCAACAACCACACCAGCGGCCGCCGCGGCTACGCCTACGCCTACGCCTACGCCTACGCCTACGCCTACGCCTACGCCTACGCC
>CAYXWW010000265.1:0-4114 GCA_964468905.1 uncultured Rhodoferax sp.
ATCCTATAACCAATCGCTTTAGGGCGTAGCGCCCGCGCGGGTGGCCTGCTGTTGGCTGCCACCAGATCGAACTTTAATTGGAGTCCTATGAAACAAATTACCGCCATCGTCAAACCGTTCAAGCTTGAAGAAGTCCGCGAGGCACTGGCCGAATGCGGCGTCACCGGGTTGACCGTCACCGAGGTTAAAGGTTTTGGACGCCAAAAGGGTCACACGGAGCTGTACCGTGGTGCTGAGTATGTGGTGGACTTTTTGCCCAAAGTCAAAGTTGAAGTCGTCGTAAAGACGGAAGACACGGACCGTTGCGTGGATGCCATCGTCAAGGCGGCGCGAACCGGCAAGATTGGTGACGGCAAGATTTTCGTCACCAGCGTAGAGCGTGTGGTGCGCATCCGCACGGGCGAGCAAGACGAGTCAGCGGTCTAGTAATAGGGCTCCCACGCTCCCCACGTTGTGTGGTTCGCTGCCCCCAAAGGGGGCTGAAAATTGCTTGGGGCGTACCTTTGCTGCGTTCGCCGTTAAAGTCGGTGGTACAGCGCCGCGGCCCAGATACCAATACATAGCAGCAGGCTCAGCAAAACAGCCGCGCTGCCCATGTCTTTGGCACGCTTAGATAGATCGTGCCATTCAGGCCCAATGCGGTCGATGGCGGTTTCTACCGCCGTGTTCAGTAGTTCGACAACCAAGATGAAGATGACACTTGCGCAAAGCAGGGCCACTTCGACCCAACTGCGCCCCAGCCAAAAGGCCGCTGGCAACAAGACCAAGGCGGCAATGGCCTCTTGGCGGAACGCGGTTTCACCCCAGCCAGCGCGCAGGCCAGCTAGCGAATAGCCGGTGGCATGCCACACACGGCTAAGTCCTTTTCGGGCCTTTTGCGGGTTAACAGTCTGGTTTGAAGTGGGTTGTGTCACGGGGCGGTGCCTTTAGTGCTTTTATCGGCTAGGGGTTGGGTGCTGACGAGGCGCGTTCCCGCCCAAACATCGTGCCAGAACTGGCCTTGCGGTTGGAAGCGGCTGAGCAGCGCCCAGACGGCGATCCAGCCCAGAATGATCACCGTTGATTCACCAACGCCGAGTTGAAATGGTGCCAGAGCCATCAGCGGAGGCAAAAACCATAGCCAGCACAAAGCATATCGCCCCAGCGCCCGGGCTTGTGTGATGGGATTGCCGTGGCAGTCAACGATGCGGATATTCCAAGTCTTCATCGCAAGGGTTTGTCCCTTGGCCCAAAACCACACAAAGTAAATGCCAAAAATCACAAAGACAAAGGCCTGCAAGGCGTTGCGATGTTCCATGGCATGGCGGGATTGGCTCAGCGTGCTGAACAGGTATCCAGCCAGAAACACCACGCCAAACAGCAGCATGCCTTCGTACAGCCAACATGCCATGCGGCGCCATAAACCGGGGGTATTGAATTCGAGTTGCATCTTTGCGGAGGCCAGAACGGTGCCGCATTGTAGGGGCTGGCTGATCGCAAATCCGACTGGCGGCAGCTGCTTCTGTACGAAGGCCTAGTTGAGCAATAAGCTCTTATCAGTTGGGCCTGTCTCAGATGGGGCGTTGTTAGCAGCTGGCACCGGATCTGCTACTGGTGCGGAGACTGCCTCGGGTGGTACAGGGACTGGAAGCAGAGTTTTGGGATTCAGGTTGGGCCTTGCTGCGGCCGCCGCCGCATCAACGCTCACTGGCGTGCGGCGTGTTACTGGAACCGGTGTCAGCTTATCTTGGCTTGTGGGTACCAGCGCTATGGCGGCACCCACCGGTTTGGCTACTCCTGCTTTGGCCAAGGCTTGCTTCTTCTCTTCGCTCAAGCTTTGGTAGGCTTCCCAGTCCGCAGCACGTTCCGTATGCGGGAGCTTTTTGGTTTCAGCAAAATTCAGGCGGGCGCGCTCGCGCTCAGTTGGGGTTAGCAACGCCCACTGCGCCATGCGCTCTTGCAAGCGTTGCTGCTCCGCAGGGCTGCGCTTCGCATAATTCACGGCAATGGCAATCCACTTGCCCTTGCTGGTTGGGCCCAGTGAGTCCCAAATAGCTGTCAGCGGCATCAGAATGCGCTGCTGCTCGAGTGTCAAATCGCGCCATTTTGGACCCGCTGTGGGCGTGGCGCCTAAAGCTGCCGACGCACTTTGCGCCGGATTGCCCGCACCTGCTGTCTGGTCCGTTGTCTGCGGAGTACACGCAACCAAAACCAGTGCACCCACTACACACGCAGCAAACCTCGCGGTCACGGCATTCGCAGTGATGGCGCGGTTTCGTAGTTGCGTAAATTGCAGGTTGTCAACAAGAGGCATGTGGGTGGGTAGTGCAGTATTAGTCGCGGCGGTTGCTGTTCAGGAAATGCAAAAAACCGGGGTCTGTATAGGCTGCGGGTGGCAGTTCATCCGCAAGCAGTTCCATATCCACTTCGGCAAGTTCATTGACATGCAGTTGCTCTTGAACAAATGAAATAGCGAGCAAGCCAAAGACCAGCGCAAGCAGCGGAATAACGGCACCAAAACGCGTCCAGAGGCTGTTGTCGGCGCCGTCGTGGTGCAACGTGGCAGCACCGCCGTTGGTATTTATCGCAGACGCGGTTTGCAGTTTGATGACTTTGCGCTTTGCCAGGGCCTGCATCCGCGCGGCTTTCAGACGTTCGGAAATATCACTTGGCATATTGTCGGTTGATTCAGCGAGGCGCGACGCGATGCTGCGGCCCAAGCGGTCCTCGTTGCTTTCGCTGCTGGTTGAGTCAAATGTTTTCATAGTCGTATTCCTTTTGCGCTCAAGGCCTTTCCCAAGGCTTGAACTGCCCTGGAGCAGTGCGTTTTGACGCTGCCTTGCGAGCAGCCCATGGCCGCGGCTGTTTCGGCAACATCCATATCTTCCCAATAACGCATCAAAAACGCTTCTCGTTGACGCGCTGGAAGCTGTTGTACCTCAATTTCTATCTCACGCAAGGTTTGTGCCCGCTCAGTTTGAGTCTCGGCACTCTCATTTTGTTCCCCGCCGCTCGCTGCATTGAGTGTTTCCAATAAGTCGAAACCTTCATCATCGCTTGACGACTCAAAGTCACTCATAGTTGAAAACAGTGATTTTTGGGTCTTTTGTCGGCGAAACCAGTCCAACGTGCAGTTAGAAAGTATGCGCTGAAACAGCATCGGGAGCTCTTCTACTGGCTTGTGCCCGTAGTGTTCCGCCAGCTTCATCATGCTGTCTTGCACGATGTCCAACGCGGATTCATCATTTCGCACGTGGTAGACCGAACGCTTGAACGCGCGTTTTTCCACGCTTTTCAAGAAATCAGAAAGTTCGCGTTCTGTAGCCAAAAGTTACGAGCCGAAGGTGATGGTGGTGTGCAATTTCATGCTGCTAGCCGTCGATTATGGCATTTGCGACACAACATTCTTCCGTCGAGCGCTGATTTTCAACGAGTCAGTGCGATAATGCTCGTTGCATTCAAAGGCAAACGGGTTTTAGTTCGGCGCAATATTCAGTGCGTCCATGGCTTCAATCCTAAGTTCCGACGCGACTCCAAAAGTGTTTGCGAAGGGGCACCCAAGGTTTTTCGTTAGAGAAATTCACAAAGGTTCATCATGGAAATTTCAAAAGCTGAAATCGCTTCAGCATCTGCTGCATCCGCCACTTTAGAACTTCGAGGCGCGGAAATTCTTATCAAAGCACTACAGGCCGAGGGCGTGAAATACGTCTGGGGATACCCTGGCGGTGCGGTATTGCACATTTACGACGCGTTTTACAAGCAAGACACGATCCAACACGTGTTGGTGCGCCACGAACAGGGCGCTGTGCACGCTGCTGATGGATACGCTCGCGCCACTGGTGATGTTGGCGTAGCGCTGGTTACATCGGGTCCGGGTGCCACCAATGCTGTAACCGGCATTGCAACGGCCTATATGGACAGCATTCCCATGGTGATCATCACCGGCCAGGTGCCAACGCACGCGATTGGGCTTGACGCGTTCCAGGAGTGCGACACCGTTGGCATTACCCGACCCATCGTCAAACACAATTTTCTGGTCAAAGACGCCCGTGATTTGGCCGAGACCATGCAGAAGGCGTTTCATATTGCACGCAGTGGCCGACCCGGCCCCGTGGTTGTCGACATTCCCAAGGAT
>CAYXWW010000266.1:0-4101 GCA_964468905.1 uncultured Rhodoferax sp.
ACCTGGCATCGCTCAAGAACTGGTTTAGTCAATCGGCAACGGGGGGCGGCCCCAAGGCCAAGCATGGCGACACGCGCAGCTTTGAGGAATATATGGCTGCGTCGGACACCGAGCAATACCACTTCATTGGCAAAGACATCGTCACCTTCCACACCCTGTTCTGGCCCGCCATGCTGAAGTTCAGCGGCCGCAAGACGCCGGACAACGTATTTGTGCACGGCTTCTTGACCGTGAACAATGGCGAGAAGATGAGCAAAAGCCGCGGTACGGGCTTGAGCCCGCTCAAGTACCTGGACCTGGGCATGAACCCCGAGTGGCTACGCTACTACCTGGCGGCCAAGCTGTCGGCGCGCAATGAAGACATCGACTTCAATGCCGATGACTTTATGGCGCGGGTGAACTCGGATTTGATTGGCAAGTATGTAAATATTGCCAGCCGGGCAGCAAAGTTTTTAATTGACGGAAAGCTCGCTTCAAGTAAGCTAGTTCACTTTGAAGCGAGCAAGATTGCGGAGACCGTCAGCGCCTACTATGAATCACGCGATTACGCGAAGGCCATGCGTGAAATCATGGGGCTAACAGACGCGGTCAACAGTCGATTCGATGTCCATGCCCCATGGAAGCTGGTAAAAGAAGGCCAAGCTCTGGAAGCCGCACAAGTGAGTTCAGAGTGTTTGGAAATGTTTAGAGTTCTGACTGCATGCCTCAAGCCGGTCCTACCAGCACTAGCGCAAGAAGTAGAAAAATTCCTTCGGTGCGAACCTTTGAACCTACTAAACGTAAGAGCACCACTGGGCGAAGGGCATCAGATCGGCAACTACCAACACCTGATGCAACGCGTCACCCAAGACCAACTAGACGCACTATTCGAACCAAAAGAGCCTCTAGCCCTCGCAGAACCTGCACAAGCCGCTCCTAAAAAGGTAGCAAAAAGCAGTCCGGCCGCAGCACCAATAGACCCCAACGCCCCAGGCGGCGAGGCCATTGCCCCCACCATCAGCATTGACGACTTCGCCAAGATCGACCTGCGCATCGCCAAAATTGTGAACTGCGAGGCGGTGGAAGGCTCCACAAAGCTGCTGCGCTTAACTCTGGACGTGGGCGAGAAAAATGCCGATGGCCAGCCCACTACGCGCAACGTGTTCAGCGGCATTGCCAGCATGTACCAGCCAGAGCAACTGGTGGGCCAGCTTACCGTGCTGGTGGCCAACCTGGCACCGCGCAAGATGAAGTTTGGCATGTCCGAGGGCATGGTTCTTGCTGCCAGCCATGGCGATGAAAAAACTACCCCCGGCATCTATATCCTCAACCCTTGGCCAGGTGCGCAGCCGGGCATGCGTATCCACTAGTCCCTTACCGACCGGAACGTTGCAACCGTGAGTTATCGAATCCACTGGTGGACCGACATTCACCGCAATGCGGACACTGATTTGCGCTTGGGTTGCACACTGTGCGGCGTTGCGGGGGCGACCAATGCTGGCGGCTATTTGGCGGTAGGGCAATACACATCGCACATGTCAGGCATCCTGTCGTCGGTCGCTGACAACCTGATCCTGGGACAGCTTCAATTGGCAGTGGCCGGGATTGCGCTGATTCTGTCGTTCCTGTGCGGCTCCATGACCACTGCCTGGATCGTGAACTGGAGCCAGCGTCGGCACATGCGTAGCGCGTTTGCGCGCCCTCTGCTGGTTGAGGCTGGTTTGCTCATGGTGTTTGGCATTTTTGGAGCTGCCATCAACCACCTATCAGAACTTTTTGTGCCCGTCACGGTGCTGCTCCTGTGTTTCATCATGGGGCTCCAAAACGCAGTGATCACCAAGATATCACACGCAGAGATACGCACCACCCACGTGACCGGCCTGCTGACAGATTTGGGCATCGAGCTGGGAAAGATGCTGTATTTCAACCGGTCGGATTTCCCGCAAAAGGTGATCTCCAACCAGAGCAAGATGCGCATTCTCGGTTGGCTGGCGGGCAGTTTTTTCGGCGGGGCGCTAGTGGGCGCCTATGGGTTCAAGACCTTTGGATATATCGCGACAGTGCCACTGGCCTTTGTGCTCATTGCATTGACATGGGGGCCCATGCTTGATGACATACGCAACGGCCGCTTTGCAACGGGTCCGCATTGAAATGCCACACCGCCAACACATCAAACCTGTCATCTACGAGACACTGAGCAGCAAGTCGCTGTTCTTCTCGATTCACGATATTCAAAGCCGCATGGACATCATGCGCCCTGACGAATTGCAGCTGGAATACACCCGGATCATGATGGGCTTTTTGCTGCACAACCCCCAACCGCGCAGCATCGCCATGATCGGTCTGGGCGGTGGATCGTTGGCCAAATTTTGTTACCGCTGTCTGCCGCTAGCGGATATCACCGTCATTGAAATCAATCCACATGTCATCGCGCAACGCGACACCTTTTTCGTGCCGCCCGATAGCCACCGTTTCACGGTACGCCAAGCAGACGCAGCAGTCTACTTGGGCGAGACCGATGAGAAGTTTGACGTAATCCTGGCCGACGGCTTCGACATTGATGGCCTGCCACCAGCCTTGTGTTCGCCCCAGTTTTACCAAGACTGCAACAATGCCTTGAACCCTGGCGGCATCTTCGTTGCCAATTTGCATGGCTGCAAACCGATGTTTGAAATCATCGTCGAGAGAATCCGTGCCACCTTTGCGGGCAACCTACTGATGGTTAACGACCCGGATGGCAGCAATCGCGTTGCCTTTGCGGTCAAAGACGACCTCCAAGCCCTTGCCAAGTTCGCTGTTGTGCGATGCCCTTACGGCGTTGACGATACAGCATGGCGCGAGTTGGTACCCAGCATGGCGCGTGTTTTTCTGGCTTCTAGAGCGCTCGCCCGCAGCAACAGAGCGCAAACATTGGCGTAGGTCGGCGTGATTCGAACAAAGGTGCGATTGACATGACAACAGAAGCTACATCGCAAAGAAGAACCGAATCGTGGTTCAGGCCGCGCGTTCTCAATGCCATAGTGGGCTACAACCGGAATCGTTTTCTCAAAGATCTGGGAGCGGGCCTTACAGTCGGCGTGGTGGCCCTGCCACTGGCCATGGCGTTTGCAATTGCCAGTGGACTCAAGCCCGAGGCGGGTCTCTTTACGGCCATCATTGCTGGGCTGCTTATCTCGCTCCTGGGTGGCAGCCGCGTGCAGATTGGCGGGCCAGCCGGCGCGTTCATCGTCATCGTCTACGGCATTGTGGAGCGCTACGGGCTGGCCAACCTCATCATTGCCACCGCCATGTCGGGCGTCATGCTGTTTGCCATGGGGTTCTTCCGCTTGGGCACGTTGATTCGGTTCATTCCCATTTCGGTGGTGATCGGCTTTACCAACGGCATTGCGGTGCTGATCGCCATTTCGCAGATCAAGGACTTTTTGGGCTTGCAGGTTGTGGCCATGCCGGCGGATTTTTTTGGCATCCTGTCCACGCTGTATCGCGCATTGCCTACATTCCATGGGCAAGCGACTGCGCTGGCCGTGGCGTGTTTGGGGCTGATCATTGCGTGGCAGGTTTCCATACCCAAGCTGGCCCCGCGCTTCACCTGGGCCCATCGCCTGCTGCTGGTGCCAGGCTCGGTCGTTGCGCTGGTGCTGGCCACGGTGTGCGTATCGCTTTTTTCGCTGCCGGTCGAGACGATTGGCACACGCTTTGGCGGCATACCCTCGGCCTTACCTGCGCTGCAATGGCCAGAATTCTCCTGGGCGTCTGCGCGCTTTTTGCTCCTGCCTGCCAGCACACTGGCGCTCTTGGGGGCCATTGAATCGCTGCTTTGCGCGCGGGTGGCCGACAGCATGATCGACGACCGGCACGACCCCAACCAGGAACTGATGGCACAAGGGATTGCGAATTTTGTGACGCCGTTCTTTGGCGGCATGCCCGCCACTGGCACCATTGCCCGCACGGTCACCAATGTCAAAAGCGGTGCCAACAGTCCCATCGCCGGTGTCATACATGCGGTCACTTTGCTGCTGGTCATGCTGTTGGCGGCACCCTTGGCCAAGAATATTCCGCTGGCAGCCATGGCAGCCATCTTGATGTTTGTCGCCTGGAACATGGGCGCGTGGCGTGAGTTCT
>CAYXWW010000267.1:0-227 GCA_964468905.1 uncultured Rhodoferax sp.
ACCTGGATGTGCACATGCCCGAGGGCGCACGCTTTGAGCAAACGCTGCCCGCCGATCACAACGCCTTTGTGTATGTGTACCGCGGTGAAGTGCGCATTGGTGGCCAGGCTGTGCCGATGCAGCGCATGGCTATTTTGGCCAACACGGCCCAGGCCGATGGCGTGGTGATCGAAGCCAGTGCCGATGCCAAGCTGATCCTGGTGTCCGGTAAACCCCTCAAGGAGCCC
>CAYXWW010000267.1:237-4101 GCA_964468905.1 uncultured Rhodoferax sp.
GGTACCGCGATTTCCAGAGCGAAGATTTGCCCAAACTGCACACGCCAGAGGGGGAGAGCGTCACCGTCATTGCCGGTGCCAGCCACGGTGTGCAAGGCGCTGTGACCCGCGAGATCACCCAGCCGCTGTACCTGGATGTGCACATGCCCGAGGGCGCACGCTTTGAGCAAACGCTGCCCGCCGACCACAACGCCTTTGTGTACGTCTATCGCGGTGAAGTGCGCATTGCGGGCCAGGCCGTGCCGGTGCAGCGCATGGCCATTTTGGCCAACACGGTCCATGCCGATGGCGTGGTGATCGAGGCCAGTGCCGATGCCAAGCTGATCCTGGTGTCCGGTAAACCCCTCAAGGAGCCCATTGTTCAGTACGGCCCGTTCGTGATGAACACACAAGACGAGATTTATCAGGCCCTGAGCGATTTCCGGGACGGACGCCTGGGGGAATCGGCCTGAGCTTTCAAGAACGACCAACCGTGCATGCAAAAGGGCCCTTGGCATGTCTGAACTGCTGAAACTTCAAGGCCGTGTGAGCGAGCTCACGCCAGGCCTGCAGGTGCGCCGTGTGCTGCCGACGGCGCTCAAGCGATCGGTCGGCCCCTTTGTGTTTTTTGACCACATGGGGCCTGTCAGTCTGAAAGCTGACACGGACAGCGATGTGGGCGGTCACCCGCACATCGGTCTGGCGACTGTGAGCTACCTGTTCGAAGGCAGTCTCTTGCACCGCGACAGCATCGGCAGCGCGCAGTTGATCCTGCCAGGTGACATCAACTGGATGACGGCTGGGCGCGGCATCGTGCACAGCGAACGCGTGCCCGATGCCGCGCGCGACCAGGCCAGGCGCCTGCATGGGCTGCAACTTTGGGTGGCCTTGCCGCCCGACCTGGAAGAAACCGAGCCGGCATTTCAGCATGTCGTGGCCACAGACATCCCCACGCACACCGACCCCAGCGGTGCTGTGGTGCGTGTGCTGGTGGGCCAGGCTTTTGGGCATCGCAGCCCGGTGAATACCGCATCGCCCACGCTGTACCTTGACGTGCAATGGCCTGCGAACACCACTTGGACGCTGCCGGCGCTGGCGGACGAGATGGCCATTTACAGCCCCGAACACCCGCTGCAGGTCAATGGGCAAACCGTCGCAGCCCAAGAGATGGCCGTGTTGCCGCAGGGCGCGGCCTGCACGGTGCGTGCGGGCGCTGATGGAGTGCGTTGCGTGGTCATTGGCGGTGCGCCTTTGGCGCAGCCTGTGCGCATGTGGTGGAACTATGTCTCTGTCGATCGCCAACGCATCGCCGATGCAGCCAGGCGCTGGGCTGAAGGCGGCTTTGATTCCATTCCCGGTGAAACGCACAGGGTGCCAGGGCCGTTTGTGCCGTTTTGAGGTGCACGCCCCAGAATGGGCGCGCACGGGTTGACCCTTCAAGGGCAGCCGTTGTCGCAATGGCCAGAATAGCCCTTGACGTTCAAGGTGTCGTGGCGAACACCTCGACTGGGGTTCATCGGTGTTGAAATGCGCCAGCTACAAAATCGATCAAGGCTTTCACCCTGACCGATGTTCTGTGCCGTTCCGCATAGATGGCATAGATGTCGGCATCGGGGCTGTTGTAGGCGGTCAGCAGTTGCACCAGTTCACCAGATGCCAGGTGTTTTTCCACATCCCATTGGGCACGCAGCAAGATGCCGTGCCCATCCAATGCCCAGTTGAGCGCGGCACCACCATCGTTGGTGGTCAGGTTGCCTCGGATTTTGACGTTTTCAGACGCCGTGGTTTGTTTTTTTCCTTTGCCCTTGGTACTGGTGAATCGCCACAAGCCGTATGCCTCGTCGCCTTGTCGGATGCCAATGCAGTTGTGCTGTATCAGCTCTTGGGGTGTTTGTGGCGTGCCATGTTGTTGGATGTAGGCAGGTGAAGCAACGACAACCCGTTTGTTGGCGGCGATGAAGCGGGCAATGGACCGCGAGTCTGGTGGATTGCCAAAGCGAAAGCAAATGTCAAAGGCATCGTCTCCGCTGGGGGGCGGATTCACCGAGAGTTGCAACTGGATGTCCACTTTGGGGTATTGCTGTGTGAAGCGGGAAATCAAAGGGGCAATGTGGCTGCGTCCAAACCCCAGCGTTGCATTGACCCGCAGCAAACCTTGGGGCACCACCGTTGCCCCCAGCAACTGGTTTTCCAGCCCTTCGATGTCGCGCATGATTTTGCGGGCGTGTTCCAGGTAAATCTCGCCCTCCGGGGTCAAGCTCATTCTGCGGGTGGTGCGGTTGATCAAGGGGCTGCCCAGCCGCGACTCCATCAGTCCCAAATGTCGGCTCACGGCCGCGGGTGAAACGCCTTGTTCTCGTGCAGCCGCGCTCAATGAGCCGGCGCTGGCAAGCGCCATGAAAAAACCCAGATCGGAGGGGCTGATCAGCTGGCTCATATCTTTAACTTGAAGTTAACAATGATTTGAATATACAGCCAATTTTTCAGCTTCTTGATCGTTAAAGTTGCGCCTAACCGCCAGCCACCGTGTTGGCTGTTCAGCCCAAAACGAGGAGACAACATGCTTAAAAAATTCAGAAAACCCATTTTCACGACGGCCCTGTGCTGTGCTGCAGCGGTGACATCGGCCCAAACTTGGCCCACCAAAACGCTCACCATCGTGGTGCCTTTCCCCGCAGGCGGAACCACCGATGTTCTGGCGAGGGCGGTGGCCAACAAGTTGTCACCTGCCTTGGGTCAACCGGTGATCGTGGACAACAAACCTGGTGCTGGTGCCACACTGGGCGCTGACCTGGTTGCCAAAGCCCAGGCTGACGGCCACACCCTGCTCATGGGCGCTGTGCACCACACCGTGGCAACCAGTGTTTACAAGAATCTGAAGTACGGCTTTGAGAAAGACTTTGCGCCCATCACCACGGTGGCGCTGGTGCCCAACGTCATGACGGTCAGCGCCAAATCGGCTTATAACTCGGTCAAGGATGTGGTGGCCGCGAGCAAGGCTGCCCCAGACAAGCTGGCGTATGGCTCCAACGGCAACGGCACAGCGCAACACATGATCGGCACCCAGTTCCAGATGGAAAGTGGCGCCAAGATTTTGCATGTTCCGTACAAGGGCAGCGCACCTTTGACCACCGATTTGCTGGGCGGACAGGTGGACATGTCGTTTGACACCATCACACCGGTACTGCCCTTCATCAAGGAGGGCAAGCTCAAGGCGCTGGCAGTGACAACAGCCAAGCGTTCTTCGGCCTTGCCTCATGTGCCAACGCTGCAAGAAGCGGGCATTCCGAATATCGCGATTGGGACATGGTTTGGATTGCTGGCCCCTGCGGCCACACCCAAGCCTGTGGTGGCACGTCTGAATGCCGAAGTGGTGAAGATCATTCAGTCGCCTGAATTCAAGAAACAAATGATGGACATCGGTGCCGAGCCGGTGGGCAACAAGCCCGAAGAAATGGCCAAACAAATCAAGGACGAGACCGACAAGTTCGCCCAACTTGTGAAAGTCGGAAAAGTCACGCTGGACTGAATTCCCGAATCAAAGGAGTAACCCCATGGACAAAGCAACTGCCGTCGCAGATTTGACACACGTGATGTCGAAGTTCACTTCGTACATCGGCAAACGTCTGCCCACCGATGTGACCGAGAAACTCGGTGAACTTCGCGAGAAAGAAGTCAACTTTCTGGCCAAAGAGGTGTACGAATCGATGCGCCAGAACCAGGACGCTGCCGACAAGCTCGATCGTCCCAGCTGCCAGGACACTGGCGTGATCCAGTATTTTCTGACGGCGGGGGCCAATTTCCCGCTACTGGGTGAGCTCGAAGACATCCTGCTGGGTGCCACCCAGGGTGCTACCAAGGACGGTCCGTTGCGCCACAACGCGG
>CAYXWW010000268.1:0-4082 GCA_964468905.1 uncultured Rhodoferax sp.
TGGCACTTAAGCCTCCTAAAGAAAAAACGTCCCTAAACGTTTGACGACAATTGTTTGACCAATTGTTTGGTTTGTGAAATTACGAAAACGTGAATCCCTTCGGAATTTCCGAAAAGCCTTCAACTGTATCAGATCAAGGTTTTCCCCGCAAGGGGTTTAGCGAATCCACAATCGCACAGAATCCCAAGCGCGGCCCAGAATTCCAGACTGCTCGACCGTCTCCAAAGCCAACAAAGGCACCTCGCCCACGAGTTCCTCGCCTGCCAGGATTTTCAACATGCCCAGTTGTTGCCCTTTGGAAATGGGTGCAACCAGCGGATCCGTGCGGACAACCTGGGTTTTGAGTTTGGCAGCTGTGCCAGCGGGAACCGCGACGACGATGGGCTGTGGGCGTCCAAGCTTGGCCATAGATTGAGCGCCTTTCCAGATGTTTGCGCTCACTACCGCTTGGTTCGCGTCAAATAGCTTGACCGTTTCGAACGCGGCGTAGCCCCAGTTCAACAGTTTTTGCGATTCATTGGCACGGGCATTTTCGTTAGCTGTACCCAGAACAATCGAAAGCAGTCGGCGGCTGATGGTGGTTGCAGGGGTGCCGGCCGGAGCGCTTGGACTGGCGGGGGTAATGAAATCACGTTTGGCAGTGGCCACCATGCAATATCCGGCCGCTTCCGTGAAGCCGGTTTTCAAGCCATCCACGGTTGGATCGCGAAACAGCAACAAATTGCGATTGCTGTCATTTGCAGCAGGAGTGCCCGGGTAACGGTACTTTTTGATGGAGTAGAAGCCCACGTAATCCGGAAAATCCGCCATGAGCCGTGTTGCCAGAATACTGAGATCACGTGCCGTGGTTGTGTGCCCAGCCTCCGTCAAGCCCTCTGGGTTTTTGTAGCCCGTGGACTTCATGCCCAGCAGTTTGGCCTGGTCATTCATCATTTGAACAAAACGCTCTGCCGATCCGCCCACGCCTTCTGCCAGCGCCATCGTCGCGTCATTGCCTGACTGCACGATCATGCCTTTGATCAAATCCTCCACGGGCACTTGCATCTTGGGATCGATGAACATTCGCGATCCTGGCATCTTCCAGGCACGTTCGCTCACCGGCAGGGTTTGCTTCAGGTCCAGTTTTTTGGTACGCAGCGCGTCAAATACAAGATACGCTGACATCAGCTTGGTTAGTGAAGCAGGCTCCACTGGCATATCCATGTCTTTGGAAGCCAGTATCTGATTGGAAGTGACATCCAGCAACAAATAAGCGCGGGCAGCCACCTCGGGTGGCTGAGGCGTTTGTGCAGTCACAGAAAAGCAGGCGGCTGCAAGAATTAGAGAGAGAAGGAATTTCATGGGGAATAGGTCCATTGCCGGTGTTCGGCGGATCGACAAGATTACAAAGTGAGTCTGTTAGGCCTATGGACTAGGCGCGGCCATCAGGTGGCGCACTACCAAGCTGCGTAAAAGCGGCAATTGTCCATGAAAGAAGTGGGCGACCCCTGGAATAACAGTTACTGGCAAGGTTTGCGGGCGCGCCCAGTTCAAGACATCGGTCAATGGGACCGTGTCATCTTGTTCACCATGCAGCACCAGTGTCCGCGCATGCAATTCTTGTGCGATGGGCGCCACATTGAACCGCGTGGCCGCCGTGCCCACCAATACCAAGTGCTTCGGCGCGCGCGTTGCACGCAGAGCTTCTACCGCATGGCTCACCACAAAGGCACCGAAAGAAAAACCCGCCAAGGCCAGCGCAGGGGCGGCCTGCGACCCTGCGTGCGCATCCATGGTCTCCACATGCTGAACTTGATCAACCACGGCCAGCAGATCCTCCAGTTCACCACGCCCTGCGTCATGCACACCCTCGGTTGCACCTACGCCGCGAAAATTAAAGCGAACCGCACGCCAACCGCATTGCACAAAGGCGCGTGCCAGGGTCTGCACCACCTTGTTGTCCATGGTTCCCGCAAAAAGCGGGTGAGGGTGGGCAATTACCGCTACACCACAAGATTCCTGACCGGGTGACAGTACAGGCAAATCTTCCAGACATTCGATGGCACCTGCGGGCCCGCGCAGCGTGAATCGTCGGGTTTGGGAATTCATGTATCAGCTATCAATATAGGAGCGCATTACGCTTATTGCACGAGGGCTAGGCGTTGTATTTATTCAAACAACTGCCTTATCGACCCAAGTGGGCTGGAGTCAGCAGGCGCTCAACTACCACGCCATTCTTGAGGTGCGAATCCACAATTTCGTCGATATCCTGTGCGTCTACATAGGTGTACCAGACGCCCTCCGGGTAAACCACCGCTACAGGGCCTGCCGCACAGCGATCCAAACAGCCCGCTTTGTTCACACGCACTTGACCGGGGCCAGACAAACCCGCCTCTTTCACACGTTGCTTGCAACGGTCAAAGCCGTCTTGCGCGCGGTGCTGGGCACAGCATTCCTCACCGTTTTTGCGCTCGTTGAGGCAGAAGAAAATGTGGCGCGCATAGTAGCCGGCGGATGGAGGGGTGGACGCAGTCATGGGTAGATTCTAGTTTTTTGCGTCGCGCTGCCAGATCAACGTCAGCACATACAGCAGCACGGTGTAGGGCCACAACCAGCCCAGCCATTGCGCCAGCCCGTGGAATCGGATAAAGCGCCCCTGCTCCCAAGCTTGTAGCGTTTGCTCGAAATAGACGCCTTCGGGTGCCTGGTTCAGCACACTCAGGTAGATCCCCAGACACAGCAAGAGCAGCGCCGCGCTGGCTCGCCACGGTACAAACGCGAGCGCAAGCGAAAAGGCTGCCGCCAACACCAACCCCACCTGTACGGGAAAGCCCAGCCAGGCCCACGCATGCGCAGGTCCCCAGCTCAGTGCGGCCGACAGCGCTGACGCGCCAATGCCCGCGCCAAACACCATCACAACGAAGACGAGCTTGCGCAACCGTGTTCGCACCACACAAAACCCGAGCAAACACGGAATCATCAAGCCCAACCACACACAGAGCATTTCGGCCCCCGGCAGCAAGGGTTGCAGCTCTGTGTCCCGCACCGGGAGCAGGTCCAGAAACGGGGTGCCTTGCAGCTGTTCGCCGAGAGTCTCCTCTATGCGCTCCAGCACCTGACCCAGACCAAACGGCACTGAGGGCGGAAACAACAATGCCAACGGCCACAAGGCCAGCAACACGATACCCCCTCGCCCGTGGGGCACAAACCAGCGGCTGCGAATTTGGCTCCATCGGTCGATCACACCCAAGCGGGCGAACACCACCGTACTGAACGCGCCAAAGAATGCCCCCGCGCTATCGAGCAGCAGGTCTTCGCGCGAAGGCACACGTGCGGGCAGGTAGCTTTGCAAAACCTCCATAGACAATGCCAGCAAAGCGGCCATTGCCGTCGGCACCAGTACGGGAAACCGTGCGCGACCACTGCGTAGCGCGCTCAGCGCCAGCAGGGCGCCCAATGGTGCATAGCCTGCGACATTGATGGCAACGTCAAAACCCGTCCAATAGCGTGGCATGGGCGCTGCCAGAAACACCCAGGGCGCAATGCCCTGATCCCGCCATTCAGAGAACGGGTACAAACTGGCATAGGTGACCAGACCCACATAGATCAGGGCCAGTGGCCATGCCGCTGATTTGTGCATCACACACCTTTCTCTATGGCAGGTAACGAGGCTGCGCTAGGGCTTCCGCGGCAATTCTTCAGAATGGTTTTACCACCACCAACAAGACGACGGCTATCAACATAAAAGCCGGTGCCTCGTTGAACCAGCGAAACCACACGTGACTGCGCGCCATGGTGTGGGATTCAAACTTTTTCAGGATCACGCCACACCCGTGGTGGTAGCCAATGGCCAATGCCACCACCGCCAATTTGGCGTGCATCCAGCCATTGCCCGGCCCCCAGCCGACACCCAGCCCCACCCATAGCCACACCCCAAAGCCCAAGGCCGGTACTGCGAGGATGGTCATAAACCGATAGAGCTTGCGCGCCATCAGCAAGAGGCGTTGCCGTTCGGCGTCGGACCCTGTTGGCACCATCGCCAGATTGACAAAAATGCGCGGCAAATAGAACAGGCCGGCAAACCAGCTGGCGACAAAAATAAT
>CAYXWW010000269.1:0-4078 GCA_964468905.1 uncultured Rhodoferax sp.
TCTTTGAAACATGGTGCGTGATTGAAATCATCAAGAGCTACTGGCACAACGGACAACGCGCGCCGCTGTATTACTTTAGAAGTCGGGATCAGCAGGAGATTGATTTGCTGATTGAACGGGATGGCCAACTGCATGCCGTTGAATTCAAGAAAAGCACAGCGCCAGGAGAAAGTGCTGTAGCAGGGATTCGGGCGGGTGCAAAACTGGGCTTGCCTATCGGGTCTGGCGGCGTGGTGTGCATGCGTCAGGATGTGCTGCAGATTGCTGAAGGCGTTTTGACGATTCCAGCAGGGCTAATTTAGAGTTGTTTTTAAAAGTCTTGGGTCAGTTGTTGTGCCGCAGTGATTTAAGTCATTTAGATGAAACTGCTATGTGATCGGGTGCTAACCCAGCCTGCCAACTTGACATCATCGTTTCGTAAGCGCTTTCCAGGTCACGCGTAAATTTCGGCGTATCAAATAGTGGTGCCGTCTTGATAGCCTTGTTTAGCTTTAATCGGAGATCGGCCATTTGATCTGGATTGTTTGCAAGCTCATGGGCGAGCTGTTCGTAATGTTCAAGATCTTTGGCAATCATCTCCGGCATGTTTAACGCAGAGAGAAGGCTGCCACCTACCCGACTTGCAAAAGTATTGCCTTCCACCGTTAAGACAGGGAGCCCGGACCAAAGCGCATCGCTCGCGGTTGTATGTGCGTTGTAATAAGGTGTGTCCAAGAACAGGTCAGCATGTTGATGTCTTGCTAAATGTTCGGGCAGAGGTTGTTTCGAGGCAAAAACCAAGCGGTCTGGATTGATGCCCTCTTCATTTGCGGCTTCTTTCAAGTTAATAGCGGCCGTTGGGTTGTCTTCCAGCAACCACAAAACACTCGTTGGGTTTTTGTCCAGAAGTCGCATCCAGACATCAAAGATGCCGGGTGTTATTTTCCAGTTGTTGTTAAAGCAGCAGAAAATGAAAGCGGACTCGGGGAGCCCGTGTTCTGCGCGTGTGCCGGCCTCGGGGTGGATCTGTCGTTGACGGTCATTCACCTGATAGCTTCCTGGCAGGTGGATGATCTTTTCTGAATAGTGTTCGTAATCCGCTGGCTGTACCAAGTGGCTGTCGGCAATCAGGTAGTCGATGAAGGGTGTGCCTAGCGTGCCCGGGTAGCCTAGATAGTGGAGCTGTATCGGCGCCGGACGTTGGGCCATGATGCCTAAACGTGCGCCTTCAGTATGTCCTTTCAGGTCCACCAGGATATCGATTTTGGCCGTGCGAATCTTTTCGGCAATCTGCGCATCTGAAAGTTCGTGAACAGGGTGGAATGCATCAACGGCGTTTGTCAGCCGTGCACGCATCGCATCGTCAGGGCCTGTGCCATAGCTGAACGCGATGATTTCAAAGCGGTTTCGATCATGGAGCTCGAAAAGCTCTGCCATTAAATAGGCAGTGGCATGTGCAAATAAATCGCTCGACAGATAGCCGACTCGAATCTTGTGTTGGGCGCTACTTTGAGCAGAAGGCGAAGGGGGGATCTGTTTTGTAGTGCTTGCGTAAACCTTCGCAGAAAAGGCAGCGGCAGATCTTTTTTGCTGTGAGGCGGTTGAGGGAATGCCTAGTATCGTGAACGGACTGACCACGCAATTATCATAATCAATCGCTCCAAGTAACTGAGACGTCAGCATTTCATACTGAGACCAGTCGCAGATTTTCATCTTGGCGTGCAGTAGTGCTCCCAGCATGCTGGCTGGATTGTTGCTGCGCTCAATTGCAAGTCGGTAGCACTGAATCGCTTGTTCATATTGGCGAAGCTCGGAGAAGGCCTCTGCCGCGTTGAAGTAAGGGTCAGGCAAGTTCGGTTCCAGTGTTATGGCTTGTTGGTAGGCGGCAAGTCCTTGGTCATAGCGTTGCGTTCGAACGAGTGCGATGCCCAGGTTGTTGTGCGCTAGCGCAAATCCGGGGTGGATCTGTAAAGCACGTTTTATAAGTTCAATGCCTTCAGCGAAACGCTTCATTTCCACAAACGTCAGGCCAAGGTTATTGAGCGCTTCGAAGTTCTCCGCATTGATTGTGATTGCTCGCTGATAGGAATCAATGGCTCGAGATGTCTGCCCTAGCAAGCAAAGCACATCGCCGCGGTTGCTCCAGGCTTCGGAATACTCTGAATTCAGTCGAGTCGCATTGTCATAACAGGCCAAAGCGTCCTCGGCTCGCTCTGCTGCTTTATGCACATTTCCGAGGTTAAGGGCAATCATCGGGTTGTCCGCATCTATCTGTTGGGCTAGAGCAAGCGCTTTCTCGGCCTCGGCAAGTTTACCGAGGCTGCATAAGTCGGCACCCATATTCATTAAAGCGATGGGGTTCTCTGGGGTTTTCTGCAGGACGCGTTGATAGCTGGCAACAGCATCGGTTTTGTGGCCGGTCATCGATTGGGCAATGGCAAGAAGAAAATCAACGTTAGGATCTCGTTCGGTTTGCCCTGATGTTTGAAGTAATAGCGCCAGCGCTTCTTGAGGGCTGCCTTGTTGCAGAAAGGTATATGCCTGTTGGATAAGGGATGTCATAAAGTGAACCAAGGTGTGTTGCCTAAAATTTTAGCAGCGTAGTCAATTCTGGTGCGTGGGATAGGGATGATCGAAGCAAGTGTTGCATTGTTGCAACAAAACAACACCTTTCGGCCAAATCTGTTGTATTTAAGTTGCTTTGCCCTTCGGGGTGTACCACAATCCACTCAACCACTCATCCGATGAGAGGTTCCTGGCAATAAAGCGCAAGCCGAGTTGCCATCAATCTTAAGGAGATCTCTAATGCAAAAGAAAATCGTTGCTCTAGCAGTTGCCGGTCTGTCGACCGCTGCTTTCGCACAAACTAACGTAACTATCTACGGTGTTGCTGACGTTTCGGGTCAAGGCTACACTATGTCGGCTGGTAAGGCTCTGCCTTACGCTACCTCAAACAGTGCTGGTAAAGTTGCTTCGGGTTCGACGTTTGATCTGCAAAACAACTCCTCGCTGATCGGCTTCAAGGGTACTGAAGATCTGGGTAATGGCCTCAAGGCGCTGTTTCAAGCTGAAACAACCCTGAATCTGACTGGTGGTGCTGCCGTTGCTACTCAGACTTCGAACTCTGCTTTCGGTAGCCTGCGTGATTCGTACGTTGGCCTGAACAGCAAGTACGGTACAGCACTGGCTGGTTACCTGTCGACACCTTACCGCTCGTCGCTGACTAGCTTCGACGTTCTGCCAGGTGCTACCGGTTCGGGTAAAGCTGAACAAATGATGGGCAGCATGCGCGTTGGTGGTGTTACTCGCACTACAAACTATCTGGCTTTGGACTCGTCGATCCGCGCCACAGCCATTGCATACGCAATGCCAACCCTGTACGGCTTCAACGGTTCGATCGCTTACACCGGTTCTAACAACAATGGTCAGAACAACGACTCCAAGACTGGTATTGACAACCCTTCGGTTTCTGCTGCTTCGGCTCCAGTACAAAGCGCCATGTCGCTTAATCTGGGTTGGACTGGCTACGGCGTAAACGTTGCTGGTGCTTTCCAACAAGCTAAGACCAACCTGCAAATGGATGGTTTCAATACACCGTTTGGTAACTACACTAGCTACCTCGTTGGTGTTGGTTACACCGGTATTGCTGGTCTGAAGGCTTCGGTAGTTTACAACCGCAACTCGCTGGGTATTAACGCTGATTCTGCCTACAACAACGGCGCTAACAAGCTGTCGAACAACCAGCTGTACACGGGTGTTTCGTACCGCATGGGTAACTGGGAGCCACGTCTGGCTGCTACTTGGACAAGCAGCATCAATGGTGTCGAATCTGGTCAGACCGGTGCTCGTCAGTGGGTTCTTAACACTGGTTACTACCTGAGCAAGCGTACCCAGGTGTACGGCCTGGTTTCGAACCTGAACAACTCCATGAACCAGAACTACTTCGGCGGTCAACAACTGTCGAACCTGAAGCCAACTGGCGGTCAGAACCTGTTCACGTATGGTATGGGTGTTCGCACCACGTTCTAATCTGACTTAGGTCATGTTAGTACTTAAAGCGGGCGCTTCGGCGCCCGTTTTTATTGGTTTGGTGTGTTGC
>CAYXWW010000270.1:0-4063 GCA_964468905.1 uncultured Rhodoferax sp.
GCCTATTGCACACACCCGATTTTTTCGGGTCCCGCCATTGAGCGCATTGCCAATGGTGGCGCGCTGGATGAAGTGGTAATCACCAACACCATTCCCCTGAGCGATGCTGCAAGGAAATGTCAAAAAATTCGCCAACTCTCCGTGGCACCGTTGATTGCTGAAACTATTCAGCGCATCGCCAAGGGAGAGTCGGTCATGAGTTTGTTCTCGGATCAGGAAAATCTTTTTTAGATTTCTACAAAACCTTTTTTGAGACAAAAAGCAAGCGCCGCTGCATAGGGCAGCGATTCAGCGCTTTTGTTAAACCGGAGTCACACTGGTCGCGGTGGATTCCTTTAGGAGAATGTTATGAAATTTGTCGCTTTTGAGCGCGCTAAGCAGGGTACGGGTGCGAGCCGCCGTCTCCGCAATTCGGGTCGCACACCCGGTATCGTTTACGGTGGAGCCGGTGAGCCCCTGTTGGTTGAGCTGGACCACAACGCTTTGTGGCACGCCATCAAGAAGGAAGCCTTCCACGCATCCGTTCTCGACATGGAACTGGCTGGTAAGGAAAGCAAGGTTTTGCTGCGTAACGTGCAAATGCACCCCTACAAGCAAATGATCCTGCACATTGACTTCCAGCGCGTCGATGCCAACACCAAGATGCACATGAAGGTGCCAATGCACTTCAAGGGTCAGGAAGAGTCTCCTGCATTCAAGATCGACCATTGCTTGATCACCCACGTGCTCAATGAAATCAACATCACCTGCCTGCCAGCTGATCTGCCCGAGTTCATCGAAGTGGACCTGACTGGCTTGAAGAAGGGCACCTCCTTCCACCTGAGCGATGTCAAGCTGCCAAACGGCGTGAAGGCTGTCGTCAAGGGCCGTGAGAACCCCGTTCTCGTGTCCGTGGTTGCTCCTGCTGTTGAGGCGCCTGCTGAAGCTACTGCTGAAGCAGCTCCAGCTGGCAAGGGCGGCAAGGGTGCTCCAGCAGCCAAGGCACCAGCTGCCAAGCCTGCTGCCAAGAAGTAATCAGCCTAAAACTGATTACGGCGCAAGCTGTCGACGGCCCACTTCGGTGGGCCGTTGTCGTTTCAGTGACGCTCTAAACTCGGCCTACCATCTACGGCACAACAATCCATTCGCAATTCATGATCAAACTATTTGTCGGCCTGGGCAACCCTGGGCCTGAATACGAAGCCACCCGCCACAACGCGGGTTTTTGGTGGGTGGATGCTGTGGCGCGCGAGCTCAAGGTGACTCTTAACATGGACAAGGGCTATCACGGCATGGTGGCGCGCACCAGCGTGCAGGGGCAAACCGTGTGGTTGTTGCAGCCACAGACCTTTATGAATCTGTCGGGCAAGTCCGTCGGGGCCCTTGCACGCTTCTTCAAAATTGCGCCGAACGAAATCTTGGTGATCCATGACGAATTGGATATTGTGCCCGGCCAGGTCAAGCTCAAGTTTGGCGGCAGCCACGCGGGGCACAACGGCTTGCGCGATATCCATGCACAGCTGGGCACTGGCGACTACTGGCGGCTGCGCTTGGGCGTAGGTCACCCGGGCAATAAGGATGAGGTGGTCAACTGGGTGCTGAAAAAGCCGTCACTCGACCACCGCATCGCCATTGACCAATGCATTGATCGGTCGCTCAAAGCGCTGCCCGCCTTCCTGACCGGAGATATGGAGAAAGCCACGCTGCTGGTACACACCAGTAAGCCGGCCCGGGCGCACAAGCCACCGCCACCCCAACGGCCACCGACTCCACCCAGTGCCGCCACACCAACCGCGCAGCCCGCGCCCACGGACCCCTGAAGCCAAACACCATGAAGCACGCCATTCGCATAGCTACATTTTTCATAGCAATCTACGCCATATCTACGTGGGCCACAGGCCAAAATGTCTATAAGTGTGGAAGTAGCTACAGCCAAGTACCCTGTACCGATGCGATCGTCCTCGATGCCAGCGATCCGCGCACCCCGGCGCAAAAGGCTGAAACCGACTCTGCCGCACGGCGCGACTTGGCTACAGCCAACGCAATGGAGAAAGCGCGTTTGAAAGAAGAAGCGCGTCTGCGTGCAGCGCAAGCGAAACAGGATAAAGCCCAAAAGAAAGCTATCGCGCCTAGCCCAGCATCACGGGACGCACCATCCGAAACAGATCACACAGCCAGCACCGGCAAGAAGGACAAAAAATCGACCGCCAAAAAGAATCACAAAGAACCAGAGTTCTTCACGGCAAAAGGCGAACCGACGTCAAAACCGAAGCCCAAAACACCAGCCAGCGGTACACGCTAGCGGTCAGGTCTTTGCCGCTGGCACCAACTGCAAACGCCGGTATTTAGCCCACAGTGTTTCGCGGTCTTCCACAAACTGCGGGTTTACCGGAATGCACGACACGGGGCACACTTGCACGCACTGGGGCTCATCGAAGTGGCCTACGCACTCCGTGCACTTGTTGGGGTCAATCTCGTAAATCTCGGTCCCCATGAAAATCGCTTCATTGGGGCACTCGGGCTCGCACACATCGCAGTTGATGCATTCGTCGGTAATGATCAGCGCCATAGTTTCGCGTCAGACCTCATCCGGTTTCACGATCACCACCGGCACAGGGCTGGCGTGCAACACCTCGTTCGACACAGAACCCAGCATGGCGCTGCGCAACGCGCTACTGCCCCGGGCTCCCATGACAATCAGGTCACAAGCAAAGCGCTCCGCAATATCAACGATCGTGTGGGCCGGGTCGCCCTTGGCCACTTCGCACTCATAGGCAATGCCCGCAGGATCCAGCAGCGCCTGGGCCGATTGCAGGGTGTGCAAACCGGCCTCTGCGCTCACGCGGTTGATGACCTCAGGATCATGCGCAACCAGCAGCTCATACAGATTGGCGGGCTCCTGCACATTGGCCAGCACCACATCGGCCCGCAGCCCAGCCAACACCATGCGGATCGCAAAACGCACGGCCTCCAAGGACAACTCCGAACCATCAACCGGTAGCAAGATTTTCATATTTTTCCTTGGTCAGCAAAGCGTCGAGTTAGAAAGTTTGGCCAGCAGCCGGGCATGCACAACGGGCGGCACAAACTGCGCCACATCGCCCCGCAGCGCAGCTATTTCACGCACCAGCGTACTCGAAATGTGCTGATAGCGTGCGTCAGGCGTCAAGAAAACGGTTTCCACATCGGGCGCCAGCGCGCGGTTCATACCGGCGAGCTGACTTTCATAGTCGAAATCGGTTACAGAACGCACACCACGCACCATCGCGTTGGCGCTGTGGGCCACCGCGCAATCGCGCACCAGCCCCGTAAACGACACCACGCGCACATTGGGGTATGCCGCCACCACGTCACGCACCATCTCCAATCGCTCTTCCAGGCTAAACAAGGTCTTTTTGTGGTGCGCTGTGGCCACCGCCACCACCACAGTGCCAAACAAGCCAGCCGCACGGCGAATAAGGTCTTCGTGACCCCATGTAAGGGGGTCAAAGGTGCCGGGATACAGGGCAAGGACGGTTGTGGACATACGACTTTCCAGGGCCAACGGGCCTGCTGCAGGGTAGATTATGCCGGGCCGGTTGTTTCCGCTGGCGGGGTTGTGGGCACCACTGCACGCAACACGTGTGCGTGTACCGCACCGGCTTTGAGATGGCGGTGAACGACCAAACCCATGGGCTCCAGCATCGCATCGGTCCACGCCTTGGGCGCTTCTAAGTAGACGGACCCATTGACCGCCAACGCTCGGGCAGCGGCCGCCAATGCGGCTTTATAGATATCTGCGTCAAATGGCGGGTCCAGAAAGATGACGTGGTAGCTGCCGGGGGCCAGCTGGCGCAGCGTTGCAAGGCCTTCACCCCGCACGATGTGGATCTTCTGTGGTTGGGGCTCTGGTACCTCCAGCGCCTGCAACTGCGCATGCACGCGTTGCAGCTGTGTAACCAGCGTGCCATCCTGCTCCACCAGCAGCACTTCAGCCGCGCCGCGCGACGCGGCTTCAAAGCCCAATGCGCCAGTACCCGCAAAGGCATCCACACAGCGCAGACCGCTCAGGTCCTGGCCCAGCCAGTTGAACAGGGTTTCGCGC
>CAYXWW010000271.1:0-4019 GCA_964468905.1 uncultured Rhodoferax sp.
GACCGGCGGCTCCCAACGCTGGCCATCGTGGTTGGAGAAGCCCAGTGCATCCAGGTCTTTGACGGTGTTGTCGGGGTCAAAAATCCGCATCACCATCTTCTCGCCAAAGGCGGTTGGCAGGGTGGAGATACGCATTTCAACCTCGTCACCACTGGGGTTGCGGGTCTTGATACGGCCATCCAGCGGGCGGCGCTTTTCGATCACGTCCATGCGGCCCAGCAGCTTGATCCGCGCGGTCATGGCGTTGAGCACGCCCATGGGCATTTGGTAGACCGGGTGCAAGATGCCGTCGATGCGGAAGCGGATCACGCCCTGCTCGCGCCGGGGCTCTAGGTGAATATCGCTTGCGCGCTGATCAAAGGCGTATTGCCACAGCCAGTCCACCACCTGCACCACGCTTTGGTCATTGGCGTCGAGCTGCTTGTTGGTCTTGCCCAGCTCCACCAGTTGTTCAAAACTGCCGCCGCTGTTGACACCGGCTTTGTTGGCGGCCTTAACGGATTTGGCAAGTGAATAAAACTCCGCGGTGTAGCGGTGAATCTCTGGCGGACTGGCCAGCACACGGCGCACACCACGGCGCGACTGGCGCTCTACCTCGGCTACCCAATCCACGACAAAGGGTTCGGACGTGGCCACGGTAATCTCGCTGGGGCTAACCTGCACGGGGAGGATGCGGTGGCGCTCGGCATAAACCGCGCCCATGGCGTCGGCCACCTTGCTCACATCAACTTTCAGCGGATCAATGCGCAGGTAGTCCATGCCAAACCGGATGGCCAGCCACTGCGTGAGCAGTTCAATGTCCAGCGGCTTGTTGTCAGCCGTGCGCCGCATGGACACACTGGCCAAACGCACCAGCGGGTGCTGTACGCTCTCGGCCTGCGCGCAACGGCCGATGGTGCGCTTGGCTTCTTCGTCAGAAATAATGCCGTCGGCGTGCAACCATTCCACCACACGGCGCCAGTCAAGGGGCCCGGTGGGAGTGGCTTTGGCGGTTGCTGAAGAATGTGGTTTAGTAGTCATGAATGCACCGGTTTGAAGACGCGGACCCACTTGTCCGCAGGCAGGCCCCACTGGCGTTGGATCATATCGGCCCGCTCGGTTAGCAGTGCGCGGCTGGGGCGCACGGGTGTGCGCTGGGCCAACACGACAGTATTGCCCTCGCGCGTGGCCTTGAATGCCCACAAGGCTTCTTTGCCAAACGCGGCAGCCATGTTGTCCACACTGCGCTGAAAGCTGGAGGATCGCCCGAAAAGGTTGACAGTCATGCAGCCATCATCGGTCAAAACCCGGCGGCAGTCTGCATAAAACTCTGCGCTGTCGAGCACGGGGCCAGCGGCTTCCTGGTCGTACAGGTCCACCTGAAGCGCATCCACCACGCCCGCCCAATGCGGCTGCTTGATCTCTTGCTCAGCATCGGCCAGCACCACTTGGAGCCGGCCGTTGTCTGGCGGTAGCTTGAACCAGCCCCGGCACGCGGCTACTACCTGGGGATTGAGCTCGATGGCGGTCGTCTTCATGTGCATGACCTTGTGGCAAAACTTGGTAAGCGACGCCGCCCCCAGCCCCAACTGCAGCGCCTGGCGCTGAGGAACAGTTGCGGGGTCCACAAACAACAGCCACGCCATCATGCGCTGGATGTATTCGTGCACCAGCACCGTGGGCGCTTTGATGAGCATGGAGCCCTGTATCCAGATGCTGTCCAGATGCAGGTGGCGGATGGGGCCTTCGTCAGAGAAATTGACTTCGGGGAGTGGAGTTAGTTCTTGTTTGGGCATGGGATGTATGGCAGATTATCCATGCGGTTGGGTAGTCACAGGAACTGGTCTACTCTCCATTGGAGATGGCTAATTGAAGGGCCATTCCATGCAACTCAAACTCAGTTCACGCCAGTACCCGTCGTGAAACTAAACGTTCGACTGAAAGAAGCACCATTGTTGGTGCCGGTGATAGTCGCTTGGTACTGTGTACCCTTTTCCAATGCCGCATCTGGCGCAACATATGCCTCGCTTTTACGGAAGTAGTTCACATCACCGAACGCGTTCGGATCCAAGAACGCAGTTACTGGCGCACGCAAAACAACCGATGTTCCCGTTGCGACTTTTATCAACGTTGCGCTTGCAATGTTCAGCATATTTCCATCGCGAGCTTTCACAAAGAGAGGCGTGCCAATCGGATTGCTTGAAAGATCACGACCGGGGACCGGGTTAGGAACCTCCCCCCGCAATTGATAATTGACGCCCGTTGTTCCTTGACAAGGATAGGTTTTTACATCATCGGAAGCTAGCAATTGCTTTCCACCAGCCGCTGTTTGCACGCCCAAATCAGCGACAAAGTACGGGTAGTCTGGCAGGGTTGATGCTGTTGCAACCAATCCAATTCCAACGTCTCTGTAGCCATCCATCAGTCTACGCAAGTGGTATGGACCTGATAACAATTGTCGAATTGCATTCGTCCCACTCCCCAAGGCCATAACCTCATCAGTTGATCCGGGATAAGCTTTTGCAACTGCCCGTGCTGTCGGCGATACACCCGAAAAACCGGCTCGACCAGGCACTTCCGCGTATAGGTCTTCTCCGGCAATTGCACTCAAAGGCGTATAGGCCGCATGCGCAGCAGCCGCAGCATCCAATTGCGCATTCTGAGCCAGCAAGCCAAATCCGCAGGCACTGCGTTCTGCATTGAGCAGCGCAAAGGCATTTGCCGCTTCACCGGTGTAGTTAGCAGCCGGAACCGATGTCACTAGGCTTGCACCCACAACAACTGGCGGAGTCGATGCAGCGGGGGGGATTGCAGCAGGTGTTCCGCCACCCCCACCGCCGCCGCACGCAGTCAGTGCAGCGGCAACTGCCAAACCGGCCACTCGCACTGCAAAAGCAGGTTGGAATTTGGTACCAGTTTTCATGAAAGGCTGCTCTGTGGGGCGGTTTGATGTTTGCGTTTCGTGGGACTCACCTTAGTCTACCCAAACGCGGCAACGCCTGACACGCATTGGCTGTTGTAGCTTCTGCCAAAACGTCAAGCGAAATGCCGCGCAGTTGCGCCACCGCAGCGGCTATGCGGGGCAATTCTCCCGGCGCGTTGCGGCCCTGCCCTGCCCCGGCCTCACGCTCACTCGCCGTGGTGTAGAGCCAATGCGGCGGGATGTCGGGCGCATCAGTTTCCAGCACGATGGATTCCAGCGGCAGCGTTTGGGCCAGGTGGCGCAGTTGCAGGGCGCGCTCAAACGTGACCGCGCCGCCAAAACCCAGCTTGAACCCCAAGCGGATAAATTCCATGGCCTGCACTTCACTGCCATTGAAGGCATGGGCGATGCCAGACCATGCGGGGCCTGACTGTGCCACTTCGCGCAAGTGCTTGAGCAGCCGATCCGCCGAGCGGCGCACATGCAGCACAACGGGCAGGCCACACTGGCGGGCCAGTTTGAGTTGGGCGCGGTAATAGGTTTCTTGCTGCTCACGCAGCGGGCTTTGCTGCAGCGCGGGCACAAAGTAATCCAACCCTATCTCACCCAGCGCCAGCAGGCGCGGATCAGCGGCATGGGCATGCAACTGCTCATCCAACACACGCAAGTCATCGGCTTGGGCATGCTGCACATACAACGGATGGATGCCTAAACAATAGCCATCGCCCTCTGCGTGGGCCAAGGCCCGCACGGTGTCAAAGTTGGACCGCTCCACGGCGGGTATCACGCAGTGGCTTACACCCGCATCGCGTGCCTGCTGGCGCACAGTGGCGCGGTCAGGCGCGAACTCTGGCGCGTCCAGGTGGCAGTGGGTGTCGATCCAATGCATAGACCCCCGACAGATTCAGGCTCGGGTCTCGGCCAAACGCCCTGACACCAGCTTCAGCTGCCGACTGCACCGCGCAGCCAACGTTGCGTCGTGCGTGACCAGCACAAACGCCGTGCCGTGCACACGGGCCAGCTCCAGCATCAGGTCAAGGAGGCGCAGAAGTCACTGACCCGCCAGGAACGCATCGAAGGCGCCAAGCAGGCGCTGGAACAACTGAAGGTAAGACGC
>CAYXWW010000272.1:0-2670 GCA_964468905.1 uncultured Rhodoferax sp.
ATGGCGGCTTTACCATCATTGCCGCACGCTTCATGCCCTTCTTACGGACCTTCGTGCCATTTGTGGCCGGTGTGGCGCAGATGGACCGCGCCAAGTTCACGCTGTACAACGTGGTGGGGGCAATGGTCTGGGTGTTGGGTATCTGCACTGCGGGCTATTTTCTGGGCAGCTTCCCGTGGGTTAAGGAAAACCTGGACAAGATCATCTGGGCGATGATTCTTATTCCTGGCCTCATCGTATTGGCTGGCGCCTGGAGCGCGCGGCGCAAGGCTCAGAGCGGAGCGTGAAGGACTAACTCCGTACCCGGTTGCGCGCCAGCGGCGGGTTCTTGGAGAAATAGCTTTCAATGCCGCGCATCAGTGCGTTGGCCAAGTTGTTAAGAAATTCTTCGCTGTTGAGCTTGGCCTCTTCAGTGGGGTTGCTGATGAATGCAGCTTCTACTAGCACGCTGGGAATGTCGGGCGCCTTGAGTACCGCGAAGGCCGCTTGTTCTACTTTGGCCTTGTGTAGCTTGCCCACACGGCCTATTTCACCCAGCAAGGTTTTACCCAGCTTCAGGCTGTCGTTAATCTGGGCCGTGGTGCTCATGTCGAGCAGGGCGCGCTGCACGGTGGCATCTTTGTTTTGCACGTTGAGGCCACCCACCAAGTCGGCTTTGTTTTCTTTGGCCGCCATCCAGCGCGCGGCACTGCTCGATGCGCCGCCTTGGCTTAGCGCAAACACGCTGGCACCCTGCGGGTCTGGCGTGAAGAAGGCGTCGGCATGGAGACTCACAAACAGGTCCGCCTGCACACGACGCGCCTTTTGCACACGCACTTGCAGCGGTACGAAAAAGTCACCATCGCGGGTGAGGTAGGCGCGCATGGCGTTGCCGTTGACGCTGGTGGCGTTGATGCGGTCGCGCATCAAATGGGCTAGGCGCAGCACCACGTCTTTCTCCCGCGTGCCACCTGGGCCTACTGCGCCGGGATCCTCGCCGCCGTGCCCAGCATCCAGTGCGATGATGATGAGGCGGTCTGTAACACTGGGCTCCGGGATATCGGTCTTGGCTGGTGGCTTGGAGCCATTCTGGCCACTAGCCCTCGTAGATGTTGCGTGAGACGCTATCATTTGTGTAGCGGACTGTGTGGTGGCGTTGGCCCCAGTTGTACTAGGCTTTTGCGTTTGTTGGTTGATTAGCTCGCCCAGTGGGTCGGCTGTGGTGGGTGCACTTGCCGGGTTTGTGGGTTTGGCCGTGGTCTGCGCCGCATTGTCTTGCAGCCGCTGGGCAATCAGTGTCTCCAGTGGATCAGTCTCTTGCACCGGGTAGAGGTCCAGTACCAGGCGGTGCTGGTAAGCCGCTACCGGCGTCAGTGCAAAAACTTGGGGGCGAATGGGTACCTTCAGGTCAATCACCAAACGCACTACGCTGGGCGAAAACTGGCCGACACGAATGCCGGCAATATTGGGGTCGTCGGCACGGACCTTGGCGACCAGTTCTTTGAGTGCGGGGTTCAGCGTGATGCCTTCAATGTCCACAGCCAGGCGCGGCGGGCTGGGCACAAACAGCTGCTTGGTGCCGAGTGCCGTGTCGGACTCAATGGTCACCCGCGAATATTCAGGCGCTGGCCACACACGCACTGTGATGATGGTGGCACCGCGTGCCAGCTCCGCCACGCCCAGCGTCAGTACGACACTGCCTGCTTGCAATAGGGTGCGGCGCTTCATGGCGCGTTTTCCTGTGCGGCCTGCGCCAGGGCAAGGCCTGTGGGCGTGTGGGCGGTGAGCGTGACCAAGCGCGCACTTTCGCTGGTGGTGGCAATGGAAATGTCCAAATCTGCCTGGGGCAAAAACGTGGCGGCCTTTTCAGGCCACTCGGCCAGTTTGAGGCCTGTGCTGGCAAAGATGTCTCTGAATCCCGCGTCTTCCCATTCCTGAGGGTCTGCAAAGCGGTAAAAGTCAAAATGCCATACATTCAGGTTTGGCAATTCATAGGGCTCCACCACTGCATAAGTGGGGCTCTTGATGCGCCCGGTGACCCCTAGTGCCTGCAGCAAGTGGCGTACAAAAGTCGTCTTGCCAGCGCCCAGGTCACCGTGCAAGGCAATGAAGGCATGGCTGATAGATGCCACCGCTGCCAGCGACTGGGCAAACGCCCGGGTGGCATCCTCATGCGGCAAGCTCAGAGTTTTTACAATGGGAGCGTGACGATCAATAGCACTCAATTCGATGGTATCCAGCTGGTTTTGCACATACAGGCATGGGCCCGGGAATTGGGATTCTCCCAAATCGGTGTTGCCAGTGTAGACCTAAGTTCTGCCGAAGCGGGTTTGGCCGACTGGCTGGCGCGCGGTTTTCATGGCGACATGGCCTATATGGCCAACCACGGTCTCAAACGCGCGCGCCCCGCCGAGCTGGTGCCGGGCACGCTGTGCGTCATCACTGCGCGCATGGACTACCTGCCACTCAACACGCCAGACGGGTGGACACAGGTGGAGCTGCAGCGGCTCGAGCACCCTACCGAAGGCATTGTGTCGCTCTACGCACGGGGAAGGGACTACCACAAGGTGCTGCGTAGCCGCCTGCAAAAGCTCAGCGACCGCATTGCGCAAGAGATCGGTCCGTTTGGCCACCGTGTGTTTACCGATTCGGCCCCGGTGCTGGAGGCCGAGCTGGCGGCCCGCAGTGGCC
>CAYXWW010000272.1:2680-4009 GCA_964468905.1 uncultured Rhodoferax sp.
AGGCTGGCGCGGCAAGCACACGCTGCTGCTCAATCGCGAAGCAGGGTCGATGTTTTTCTTGGGCGAGATTTATGTGGATGTCGCGTTGCCACTTACATCGCCACCGGATCCGCCTTTGCAAGGCCACTGCGGCACGTGCACGGCCTGCATAGACGTGTGCCCCACGCAGGCCATCGTAGCCCCACACCAGTTGGATGCACGACGCTGCATTTCATACCTGACCATTGAGCACGCTGCGCCTATACCATTGGAGCTGCGCCCGCTGATGGGCAATCGCATCTATGGATGTGACGACTGCCAGCTGGTGTGCCCCTGGAACAAGTTTGCACAGCGCAGCCCCTTGGCCGACTTTGATCCACGTGCTGGTTTGAGTGGACAGCAGCTAGGGCAACTATTCGAATGGACCGAGGCAGAATTTTTGCAGCGCACCGAGGGCAGCCCCATCCGCCGCATTGGGCATGAACGCTGGCAACGGAATATTGCCGTTGCGCTGGGCAATGCCCTGCGGGCGGGGGTGGATGTGAGACCGTTTTTGCAGCGGCACGTGGAGCATCCGAGTGCGCTAGTGCGGGAGCATGTGCTGTGGGCGTTGGCGCAGGGGGGGTGATCCCCACTTGGTTGTGCGTTTGGCATTTAAGTTTGGCACCTAAAAGCCCAGGTAAATCAGACTGGCGACCGTGGATGCACAGGTCTTTCGAGTCCCGCTATGGGTGCGATACTTGGGCGCATGTGGTTGAATTTCTTATCCGCACATAACCACCCCAACATGACCCAAGAAACCAATAACCTCGCTGCCGACCTGTGGGCGCTGGCCGACCTGCTGCGGGGCGATTTCAGACAGAGCCAATATGGCCGCGTCATCCTGCCGTTTGCCCTGCTGCGCCGCTTGGAATGTGTGCTGGAAAGCAGCAAGGCGGGCGTGCTGACCGAAGTAGCTAAGGTCGAAAAAATGGCCATTGCCGAAGAGGCTAAGGAAAAGCTAATTCTGCGCGCCACCGGTGGGCTGAGCTTCTTCAACACCTCGCCCATGGACCTGAGCACCCTGGGCGAGTCGGGCATCAAGGCCAACCTGGAGCGCTACATCCAGTGCTTCTCCAAAGACGCTCACGAGATTTTTGACCACTTCAAGTTCGCCGAATTCATTGGCCTCTTGAACGATGCCAACTTGCTCTACAAGGTGGTGCAAAAGGTCCGCACGATGGACCTGCACCCCAAGGCAGTTTCCCCCTACGAGATGGGCTTGGTGTTTGAAGAGCTGATCCGCAAGTTTGCCGAAAGCTCGAACGACACCGCTGGCGAACACTTCACCCCGCGCGACATCGTGCGCCT
>CAYXWW010000273.1:0-4008 GCA_964468905.1 uncultured Rhodoferax sp.
GTTGTTTACCGGCTCCGAGCGCCGCGACGTGCTGCCCATCGGCCAGCGCTAAAACTTTGAAAAATGAGCCTGCAACGCGCAAGTATTGCAGGCTTTTTTTTATGGGTCCTTGCAGAACCTCAGTTCACGGCAAGGGTGCCAAACATACCAACTTGCAGTCCATCTGTGATGCGACGACCAAGGTCGTTTGTTGAAAACGGCGCACCGCGCCATCAGCACATTGAAATCTGCGCTCGCCGCCCTCTCGATACAACACCGTTTGCTCCCGCCACAACTGCGCAAACAGCGCACTGCTGTCAAAGAGTTCGTCGATCAAAGCCTGCATGGCCGCATCGCGCGGATGGCGGCTAAAGTCGGCCCGAAACTCGGCAACCAAACGCTGAGCACGCTCCGGCCAATCTGCAATCAGACTCTGCGCCTGGGGCGATAAAAAAACAAACCGCAGTAGGTTGCGCTCGTGCCCTGCATCCAACCAGCCCGTGAACAATTGCTCTGCAGCCTCGTTCCAGGCACGCGCAGTCCACAAGTGGTCGAGCAAATAGGCGGGAACCTGCATCAGCTGCGGCAAGGCAAGGACGGAAGACGGTAACTCCAGCTGTGGCTCCGTCGGTTCCGTAGGGTCGCGGCGCCCGGCAAGATCAAACAACGATGCACGCTCTGCCGCATTCAAGCGCAGCGCATCTGCCAACCGAGCCAGGGCTGCAGGTGACGCCGATACATCGCGCCCCTGCTCCAGCCAGGTAATCCAGGTAACGCCTACGCCCGCTGCCTGCGCAAGCTCCTCACGCCGCCAGCCAGGGGTACGCCTGCGCCCGCCTGTCTTGGCAGAAACAGGCAAGCGCTCCCGGTGCGCTCGAATGAATGTGCCCAACAAAATCCGAGGATTCGCGTCATGCATGGTTATTTTTATACCAGGATAAATAGACTTCTTGTACCAGTTTGAAAAAGAGAGCACGATACCACCTTTGCACCCACACACACATTGATGCACAGTACAACCATGGCACGCACCCTTTACGACAAGCTCTGGGACGACCACGTCGTCCACACCGAAGACGATGGCACCGCCGTGCTCTACATTGACCGCCACCTGGTACATGAAGTCACCAGTCCGCAGGCGTTTGAAGGCTTGCGCCAAGCCGGGCGCAAGGTCTGGCGTGTTAGCTCCATCGTCGCCACTGCTGACCACAATACGCCTACCACCGGCTGGGATCGCGGATACGACGGCATCACGGACCCCACCAGCAAAGAGCAGGTCACCACACTGGACAGCAACATCGCCGAGTTCGGCTCAGCGGCGTACTTCCCCTTCCTGTCCCAGCGACAAGGCATCGTGCACGTGATTGGGCCCGAGAACGGCGCAACCTTGCCCGGCATGACGGTTGTCTGCGGCGACTCGCATACATCCACCCATGGCGCATTCGGCGCTTTGGCGCACGGCATTGGCACCAGTGAAGTCGAGCATGTCATGGCCACGCAAACTTTGCTGGCCAAGAAGGCCAAGAACATGCTGATCAGGGTTGACGGCATAGCCGCTCCCGGGGTAACAGCCAAAGACATTGTGCTGGCCATCATTGGAAAGATTGGCACCGCAGGTGGCACGGGCTACACCATTGAATTTGGTGGCTCTGCTATTCGCGACCTGAGCATGGAAGGCCGCATGACCGTGTGCAACATGGCCATTGAGGCTGGGGCACGCGCAGGCTTGGTGGCCGTAGACGACAAGACCATCGCTTATGTACGGGGGCGACCGATGGCTCCGGGTCACCAAGCCGCGGATAGCAACGCTGCAGCCGTCGAGTGGGATCAGGCTGTCGGCTACTGGCGCACACTGCATTCCGATCCAGACGCGCAATTTGACGCAACCGTTGTCCTCGATGCCGCCAACATCATCCCCCAGGTAACCTGGGGCACTTCACCAGAAATGGTCTTGGGAATTGATGGCCGCGTGCCAGACCCGGACAAGGAAAAAGATGCCAACAAGCGTGGTGCCATCGAACGCGCCTTGGTCTACATGGGTCTTGAGCCTGGTAAAGCACTGAACGACCTCTTCGTGGACAAAGTATTCATTGGCTCGTGCACCAATAGCCGAATTGAAGACATGCGCGAAGCGGCAGCAATTGTGAAGACACTGGGGCAAAAAGTCGCCAAAAGCATCAAGTTGGCTATGGTTGTTCCTGGTTCCGGTTTGGTCAAGGCACAGGCTGAGCAAGAAGGCTTACACGAAATTTTCAAGGCTGCGGGATTTGAATGGCGCGAACCGGGTTGCTCCATGTGCCTGGCCATGAACGCTGACCGACTGGAGCCGGGCGAGCGCTGCGCGTCCACCAGCAACCGCAACTTTGAAGGGCGTCAAGGCAATGGGGGACGCACCCATTTGGTAAGCCCTGCCATGGCCGCAGCCGCGGCCATTCATGGCCACTTTGTTGATGTCCGTAAATTCAGCTAAACACTACGTCCAAAAGGAAAAACCATGAAATACCTGATGACACTGCTTGTTGTATCTATCGCTTGTCTGCTTGGCGCCTGCAATACGGTCAAGGGCTTTGGGCAAGACGTTCAAAAAGTGGGCGGAAAACTCGAAGACGCAGCGAATAAAAAATAATGAAGCCATTTACTATCCACCAAGGTCTGGTGGCACCCATGGACCGTGAAAACGTCGATACCGATGCCATCATCCCCAAACAATTTCTCAAGTCGATCCGACGCACGGGTTTTGGCCAAAACCTGTTCGACGAATGGCGCTACCTTGATGCAGGTTTTCCGGGGCAAGACCCTGCAAGTCGCCGACCCAACCCCGAGTTTGTGCTGAACCAGCCGCGCTACCAAGGTGCATCGATTCTCCTAGCCCGCAAGAATTTCGGCTGCGGATCGTCGCGCGAACACGCACCATGGGCGTTGGAGCAATTTGGGTTTCGCGCCCTGATTGCACCCAGCTATGCAGATATCTTTTTCAACAACAGCTTCAAGAATGGCATTTTGCCGATTGTTTTGAGCGAAGCACAGGTGGACCAACTGTTTAACGAATCGCTCGCTTTCCCTGGCTATTCGCTCACGATTGACTTGGAGCGCCAAGTCATTGTCAAACCGCAGGGTGAAGAGCTTGCATTTGATGTACAGGCGTTCCGTAAATACTGCTTGCTCAACGGATTCGACGACATCGGCTTGACACTGCGCTATGCGGACAAGATCAAGGCATTTGAATCGCTTCGCCTTGCACAAAAACCGTGGTTAGCCCTCAAGATGATTGCGTAAGCAGCTATTAAATATATAGCACATTGAAATCTGCGTACGCGTGAGCCTATGCAGATTCACTCAATATCGACATGAAATTTTGCAGGGCAAGTCATTGACTCTGTCCTCAACTGAATAGGAACTTGTATGAAGATCGCAGTATTGCCAGGTGATGGCATTGGTACCGAAATTGTGGCCGAGGCCGTCAAGGTATTGAACGTCTTGGGCCTCCCCCTGGAAATGGAAAGTGCATTGGTTGGCGGTGCTGCCTATGATGCACATGGCCACCCCCTGCCTGACGCGACACTCAAACTCGCCAAAGAAGCAGACGCCGTTTTGTTTGGTGCGGTCGGCGACTGGAAATATGACAAACTTGATCGCCCTTTGCGGCCAGAACAAGCCATTTTGGGATTGCGCAAAAACCTGGGCCTGTTTGCCAACTTTCGTCCCGCCATTTGCTACGAACAGCTGGTTGACGCCTCCAGCCTGAAGCCCGAATTGATCGCTGGCCTGGACATTCTGATCATCCGTGAACTGACTGGCGACATTTACTTCGGCCAGCCCCGCGGACGCCGTGTCGCAACCGACGGACATTTCCCCGGTGCAGAGGAAGCTTTTGACACCATGCGGTACAGCCGCCCGGAGATCGAGCGCATTGCCCACGTAGCATTCCAGGCCGCCCGTAAACGCAAGGCGGCTGGCAGCGAGGGCCGTGTGACCAGCGTGGACAAAGCCAACGTACTGGAAACCTTCCAATTCTGGAAAGACGTGGTC
>CAYXWW010000274.1:0-3989 GCA_964468905.1 uncultured Rhodoferax sp.
GTCTTTGATACGGCTGGCCACAATGCCCACCACGCCTTCGTGAAAGTCGGGGTCGAACACGCAAATGGCGGGAGGCGCTTCATCGCCTTCGTCAAATAGCGATTCGGCAATCTGCATGGCTTGCTCGCGCATGTCACCCTCAATCACCCGGCGCTCGCGGTTGATGCCGTCCAGCGTTTTGGCCAGCTCGTCGGCGCGGGCCGGGTCGTCGGTCAGCAGGCATTCGATGCCCAGCGTCATATCGCTCAGGCGGCCCGCCGCATTGATGCGCGGCCCCAAGGCAAAGCCGAAATCAAAGGTAGTTGCAACGGGGGCGGAACGGCCAGATGCTACAAAAAGGCTAGCTAGTCCTGCAGGCATGGCCAGGGCTCGCACCCGTTTTAGGCCTTGGGCTACGAGCCGGCGGTTGTTGGCGTCGAGCTTGACCACATCAGCCACAGTGCCCAGCGCGACCAGGGGCAATAGCACATCGAGCTTTGGTTGTGTGGTGGAGTCGAATACGCCACGCGCGCGCAATTCACTACGCAGTGCCATCAGCACATAGAACATCACACCCACACCGGCAATGGACTTGCTGGCGAATGCACAACCCGGTTGGTTGGGGTTGACGATTACATCGGCGATAGGAAGCTCTGACGCAGGGAGGTGGTGATCCGTCACCAGCACCTGCAGGCCCAGCGCGCGGGCATGGGCCACGCCGTCTATGCTGGCAATGCCGTTGTCAACGGTGATTAGCACGTCGGCCCCGCTGTCTTTCACGCGCTGGGCTATGGGTGCGGTCAGGCCGTAGCCATCCACAATGCGGTCGGGCACGATGTAGGCCACATGGTGGGCGCCCAGCATTTTGAGGCCGCGCATGGCCACCGCACAGGCGGTGGCTCCATCGCAGTCGTAGTCGGCCACGATGCACAGACGCTTATTCTGCGCAATAGCATCGGCCAACAGCGTGGCGGCTTCAGGCAGACCGAGCATCGAGGAGGGCGGCAACAGCTTGGCCAGTGCGTCGTCCAGTTCCTCGGTACCGGTAACACCACGCGCCGCATACAGGCGCGCGAGCAGCGGGTGGATGCCAGCTTGCTCCAGTACCCAGACGCTGCGGGGCGGTATGTCGCGGGGGATGATGTGCATGGGGTCGGCGTGCGGTTAGGGCTGAATCTTGGCGTCTTCGATCAGCACCTTGTAGCTGTAGCCCGCGCCAAAATCCTTGTCAACCCGCACCACGCCAGTTACGGTGATCACGTCGCCCATCTTGGTGGTGCTGGCCGAAGTCACCAGTATGTCGTCAGTGCCGTCGGCTGCAGAGCCTGACCCGTCACGCAGGTGAATCCAGTTCTTGCCCATGATGGCGGCGTTGTATTTGGCGACCTTTCCGCGCAACACAACCTGCTGGTCTTTGAGTGCAGCACCCATGGTCATGATTTCGGCCACGGTGCGAGCATTGGCTCCGCTGGCTTTGGCGACTTTGATTGGTGCGGTATCAGCGATGGCTGGAGACCCGGTGCGCGCACTACCGCCTGCCAATGCACCCCCCGCCATGGTTCCAAACACGATCGATGGGAACGTTCTCTTGAGCGATTTGCTCTCAAAGTTTTTCATCACCATGGGGCGCTCGATGGTCACGGTGGTTCCATTTTTAACCATCGCTCTGACCACTGCTGCCCACGTTTCACCATCTTTGGTTTTGAGCCGCAAATAGGTGTAGCTCTCAACATCAATCACCTCTTGCACGACGCCGGTGATGGCGTTGCTTTGCACAGACGTGGCGGTGGGCGCGTCTTTGGCAATGGCAGGGACGCACGTCAGCGCACTGCACGCAATGGCAGCCGCAACGCAGCGTTGAAATGTTTGCATAAAGGTGTTGTGGTTCATAGGGTCTGCAGCAGTTGGTGGGGCGATGTGTTGGCGAAGTGCTGTTGGATACGTCCCCACCACGGACGCTCTTTGTGTGCCAGCGTCACGGCCATGCGTTCGCCACACAGCGTCAGCTGGACGGTTTTTCCCGCTTTGGCACGGACGATCAAGTCGGCTACAACGGTGCTGTCCAAGGTGTGCCACGCTTGCGCCCAGGCGTACGCGTCATCCCGCAGGGCCGCACGGCGCAAGGTATCGACGTGCTCCAGCCGCTCAGTGGTGATGAGGGGCGAGGTGGTGGGTGTGCCCGTGCCACTGACCCAAAACGCATTGATGGTGGGCAGCTTGCGCGCGCTGCGGGCATCGTTGATGGCATGGGTATAGAGCAGCATTTGCATTTCATTCTGCAAACGGCGCAATTTGCGTGCGTGCTCCTGCCGAGGTATCCAGGGGTCAATGCTGGAGCCCGCTACGCGCTCCAGTGACGCGGTGGGCAGGTCTTTAAAAATGTCACCAAAGGCCAGCCACGTGCCGTTGGACAGCGGGTGCAGCGTGATGCCGTCTTGCTCAAAATACCGTTTCATGGCCGCGCGCAGGCTTTCGCAATCCTGTGTGCTGATGTGCAAGTCCTGCGGGTCGTCCATCTGCACCTGATTGGATTGCACGTTGAGATGGCAGGGTGTGATCCAGGCCCATCCTGCGTCGCTGTGTGTCTTGGTGAGGCCCAGGTGCTGTGCATCGGTTGCAGCCCAGGGGACGAGTCCATCGGCCCCAACCAGCCCCAGGTTGTTCGCGCGCAAGCGCTCGGCCAACGGGGTCAGGTTCTCAGGCGAGCCCAACACGGGCTCTGAAGGGGATAGCAGACCGAGCAGTTCGCTCAGGTGGGGCAGGGTGAGTTCGGCAATGGCGGCCTGGCATGCGGTGCCAGTGGGGGCGGCATGGGAAATAAGCAAGTGCATGGGGAGATTGTCCTGTATGGATGCCACAATCCGGGGATGATGCAAATTCCTTACGAGCTGATCATTGGTTGGCGCTATACCCGGGCCGGGCGCACGACCCGCAGAAACGGGTTTATCTCATTCATTTCGGGTGTTTCCATGCTGGGTATTGCGCTCGGTGTGGCGGCGCTCATTATCGTGCTGAGCGTGATGAATGGCTTTCAGAAAGAAGTGCGTGACCGCATGCTGGGCGTGGTCTCTCACATTGAGGTCTATGAAAACGGCGGGCAGGCGCTGCCGGATGTGGAGCAGACGCTGCGTGAGGCGCGCGCCAACCCCGAAGTCATTGGTGCTGCACCTTTTATAGCAGCTCAGGCCCTATTGGCGAGGGGCGAGGACATGAAAGGCGCAATGATCCGTGGCGTGGACCCGGCGCAAGAGCATGCCGTGACCGACCTAGTAGGCGGCAAGCAATCTGCAGTGTTGTCGCGTCTAGTGCCGGGCGGCTTTGGCGTGGTACTGGGTTCTGAATTGGCTCGCTCGCTGGCAGTACGCACAGGCGATCGGGTGACCCTGGTAGCTCCCAGTGGCCAAGTCACCCCTGCGGGCGTGGTGCCACGGCTCAAGCAAATGACGGTGGTCGGTACGTTTGATTCCGGCCATTTTGAATACGACTCGGCTTTGGCCATGGTGCATGTGGATGACGCAGCAAAAATCTTTCGGCTCGAAGGCCCATCTGGTGTGCGACTGAAGCTGCGCGACCTGCACGACGCGCGGGCAGTGGCCTATGTATTGAGCCGCACACTCACTGGTGACCTCTCCATTCGCGATTGGACGCGCCAAAACCGCACCTGGTTTGCGGCGGTGCAGGTCGAGAAGCGCATGATGTTCATCATCCTGACCCTCATCGTCGCGGTGGCAGCCTTCAACCTGGTTAGCACCTTGGTGATGACGGTGACCGACAAGCGGGCCGACATTGCGATCCTGCGCACCCTGGGTGCGAGTCCGGGCAGCATCATGGGCATTTTTGTAGTGCAGGGAGCGATGGTGGGTGTCATCGGCACCTTGGCCGGGCTGTTACTGGGCCTGGGTGTGGCCTTCAACATCGACACCATTGTTCCGGCACTGGAGCATGCGTTGGGTGCCAGCTTTTTGCCCAAAGACATTTACCTGATCAGCCGCATGCCCAGCGACCCGCAG
>CAYXWW010000275.1:0-3945 GCA_964468905.1 uncultured Rhodoferax sp.
GTTGTTGCTGCAGTTGGTGGTGAGCACGGGCAGGCCGTAGGTGTGGTGCCAGGCGCGCACCAGGTGGTCGCTGGCGGCCTTGCTGGCGCTGTAAGGGCTGTTGGGCTCAAAGGCATTGGATTCTGTGAAGGCTGGGTCTGTTTTTGACAATGAACCGTACACCTCGTCTGTGGAGACATGGAGAAAGCGGAAGTCTGCCTTGGCGGTAGCGGGCAAGGCGCTCCAGTAGCCACGCACGGACTCGAGCAACTGGTAGGTGCCCACAATATTGTTTTGTACAAACTCACCAGGGCCGTGGATGGAGCGGTCCACATGGGCCTCTGCCGCAAAGTTCACCACGGCGCGCGGCTGGTACTGGGCTAGCAGCGTGGGAACCAACGCGGCATCGCCAATATCGCCCTTGACGAAAACATGGCGCGGGTTGTCTTGCAGGCTGGCCAGGTTTTGCAGATTACCTGCATAGCTCAGCTTATCCAGATTCACCACAGTTTCATCCGACTGGGCCAGCCAATCCAACACGTAGTTGGAGCCAATAAATCCGGCGCCGCCGGTCACAAGAATGGTCATGGGGTTGGGTTCGCTAAATGGGTTCTGAATAATACCTGCCCCGGATTTTCGCAGACAATTGCTCCTCCATCCCCCGCGCTATCCATGTTACCCAGCCCAAGCCCTTCAACGACCCGCCACGCCACGCCCACACTGTTCTGGTGGTTTCTGGGTATTACCGTGGTTTTAGCGCTGATTCCCACAGTATGGACGGCGCTGGATCTCAAGACGGCAGCCCTGTTTTTCCCACCTGCAGCGCACACGGACGTTGAAGCGTGGTGGTGGGTGGAGTTGATCAACCTGTACATTCCCGCAGTGTTTCGTGGGTCCGTATTTCTGGCCTTGGCCGGCTGGGTGTGGGCCAGCGTGCGCGCCAGTGGCAAACCATGGCGACTGTTTTTTTCGTTTTGGGTGTTGGCGGGAGCGCTGGGGCCAGGTCTTTTGGTCAACAGCGGATTCAAAGAACACTGGCAACGCGCCCGCCCCTACCAAGTGGAAAACTTTGGCGGCACCCAACAGTTCACCCGCGCTGCCGTCATGGCTGACCAGTGCAACAACAACTGCTCATTTGTCAGCGGCCACGTGGCGTGCGGTTTCTTTTTGGCATCGGTCATGTTGGTGCAACGCAAGCGCCGTGTCGCTTGGGCTGTGGCTGGCGCGGCTGCAGGCAGCTTCATCGGATTTTCGCGGGTGGCTGCTGGCGACCATTGGCTCAGTGATGCGCTGTGGGCTGCCCCTATCACGCTGGTGTGCAGCTGGGTGGTCTGGGAGCTGCTGTTGTTTGCGTATCCAGCACCAGACTTAGCCACACCGCTAGACCAAACCAGTAGCCACGGTGGGGTAACGCAAGACCAACCCTAACTCGCGCTTCATGCGCGTGTTCACCATGCGCCGCGATTCGTTCATAAAGCTCAGTAGCATCAGCGGCAATTGGGCCGACGCACCTTCACGTGCAATGCGCGGGGGCCGGGCCATGCCGTACAAATCAGCGGCCAGATCAAAATAATCGCCCATCTTCATGGCGCTGTCGTCATTGATGTTGTAGACACGCTGGGGCGCACCCTTCCATAGCGCACGGCAACAAGCGCGTGCCAAGTCGTCCGCATGAATATGGTTGGTGTACACATCGTCGGCTGCCAGCAGTACGGGGGTACCTTTCAACAAACGGTCGCGCGGTGTGCCGCCCACGCGATCTGCCGCATAAATGCCGGGTATCCGCAAAATGCTAGCCCGCACGCCTGCAGACAACCCGAAAAATCGCAACTGTGCTTCGGCGTGCACCCGCCGGCGGGCACGTGGCGTGTCAGCATGGACCGCACGGGTCTCATCCACCCACACACCACTGCAATCACCGTACACCCCGCTGGTGGAACCATAGACCACACTGACCGGCTTGCTGCGCAGCCGCAAGGCACGCACCAAGGCTTGCGTGCGCGGATCGGCCCACCCTTCGGACTGCGGCGGTGCCAGATGCACGATGCGTGTCGCCAGTCCGGACAGTCTGCGCAAAGTGGCCACATCATCCAGATTGCCATACAAGGGCACAACGCCAAGGGCTCGGAGCGCAGGCACTTTTTCGGCCTGTGACGTCAACGCCATAAGCTGTACCTGTTTGCGCAATTGCACGGCGACGCGGCTACCTACGTCGCCACAACCGACAATCAGAACACGCTCACGGCGAAAGCGCGCAGGCAGTGCGCCCAGGGGTGATTGGTTTGAAGGCAAAATCGCACATCCGATTACATTGAAGAGTTCCGAGGATACCCACAAGATGCTCCCCAGCCAGACAGCCAGCCCAAATTTTTCCGTACTTGTAGAGCCGAGCAAACGCGCATTTGACGTGGCACCGGGTGAAGCCGTGCTGGCTGCCGGCATTCGGCAAGGCATTGGGCTGCCCTACGGGTGCAAAGACGGCGCCTGCGGATCGTGCAAATGCAAGCTCATTTCAGGCACGGTGCAACACGGCCCCCACCAAGCCAAAGCACTCAGCCCCGAGGAAGAAGCGAATGGTTTCGTGCTCACGTGCTGCGCGGTGCCCCAAAGTGATCTGGTGTTGGAGTCGCGCCAGGTGACAGAAGCAGGCGCATTGCCCATCAAGAAAATGCCGACGCGTGTGGCCAGCATGGAACGCAAGTCGGACGACGTGATAGCCCTACAACTGCAACTACCCGCCAACGACACATTCGCCTACCGCGCAGGCCAGTACATTGAATTCCTCTTGCGCGACGGAGCACGGCGCAGCTATTCCATGGCCAATGCGCCCCACACCGGAAACGGCGTGGAGCTGCATATCCGCCACATGCCCGGCGGCAAATTTACCGACCATGTGTTCACAGCCATGAAGGAAAAAGAAATTCTGCGGGTGGAAGGCCCCTTTGGCAGCTTCTTCTTGCGCGAAGACTCCGACAAACCCATCATCTTGCTGGCATCCGGCACCGGCTTTGCGCCCATCAAGGCTCTGCTGGAGCACATGCAGCACGTTGGAATTACGCGGCAAACAACCCTGTACTGGGGTGGCCGCCGCCCGGCGGACTTGTACATGAACGCTTGGGTGCAAGAGCAGCTAAACGCGATGCCCAACCTGCGCTATGTGCCGGTGGTGTCGAATGCAATTGCCGAGGACGCGTGGGCTGGTCGCACGGGCTTTGTGCACCGTGCGGTGATGGAAGACTTCCCTGACCTCAGCGAACACCAGGTCTATGCATGCGGTGCGCCTATCGTGATCGAATCCGCCCGCAGGGATTTCACATCGATTGCACTGTTGCCAGCGGAAGAGTTTTATGCGGACTCGTTTACGTCGGAGGCGGATAAGGTGCAGGCTTGAGAATCAAGCTTTCATCAGAATTTTTGAGAGAAATATGCCGCTATCCCTCGTAGAACGTGCGCTATACGCTACCAAAACAATAGCATTTTCGCCATCTACTGGCGACATCGCCTACTCTCCCAAATAAGCCGCCCGCACCCGCGGGTCTTTCAACATCTCTGCCGCGTTACCCGACATGGTCACCAGGCCCGACTCCATCACATAGCCGCGATTGGCAATGCCTAACGCGCGGCTGGCGTTTTGCTCCACCAGCAGCACGGTTACGCCCTGCGCGTAGACGTCTTTCACCACTTCAAAAATCTTGTCCACCATGATGGGTGATAGCCCCATGGACGGCTCGTCCAGCAGCAAGACCTTGGGGCGGCTCATCAGCGCGCGGCCCATGGCCAGCATCTGCTGCTCGCCGCCCGACATGGTGCCGGCCAGCTGGTCTTTGCGCTCGCGCAGGCGTGGAAAGATGGCGAACATTTTTTCCATATCCGCCGCAATGCCGTCTTTGTCATTGCGGATGTAGGCACCCATCTGCAGGTTCTCCACAATCGTCATGCGGGTGAACACGCCGCGCCCTTCGGGCA
>CAYXWW010000276.1:0-3934 GCA_964468905.1 uncultured Rhodoferax sp.
GCTTGCCGCATTCCAGATAGGCCTGTCCACCGTTGCGGATGATCCACGGAACTGCGGCAAACGTCTCTGTGTTATTAATGGTGGTCGGCTTGCCGTACAAACCGTAGCTTGCAGGGAATGGTGGCTTGAATCGCGGCTGACCCTTCTTGCCTTCCAGCGACTCGAGCAGCGCTGTTTCTTCACCGCAAATATAGGCACCAAAACCATGGGCAGCATGGAGCTGGAAGCTGAAATTGCTACCCAGAATGTTGCTGCCCAACAGGCCTGCTGCGCGCGCTTCTTCCAAAGCCTCTTCAAACCTGTCATAGGTCGAAAAAATCTCGCCGTGGATGTAGTTGTAGCCGACCGAAATGCCCATCGCAAAGGCGGCAATGGCCATGCCTTCGATGACGATATGGGGGTTGAATTCCATGATGTCACGGTCTTTGCATGTACCGGGCTCGCCTTCATCCGAATTGCAAACAAGATACTTTTGGCCGGGGAACTGACGCGGCATGAAGCTCCACTTAAGGCCGGTGGGAAAACCTGCACCGCCACGTCCGCGCAAGGCTGATTCCTTGACGGTTGCAATGACCTGGTCTTGCGTCATGGGCTCACCGCCGCCAACACCCAAGACCTTTCGCAGCGCTTGGTAGCCCCCGCGTGCTTCGTAGTCCTTCAGGCGCCAATTGGCACCATTCAAACCGGCAAAAATTTGCGGGTTGATGTGACGATCATGGAAACACGTTTGCACGCCGGTGGCGCGAAATTGAGAAAGAATGTTCTGGGCCGTCATCATTTGTTCTCCGCCGCCCGCAAACCGTCCACCAATTGGTCCAACTTCTCTGGTGTCATGAAACTGCACATAGAGCGGTCATTCACCAGCATGACCGGAGAATCGGCGCAAGCGCCCAGGCACTCGCTTTGCTGCAGGGTGAACAGGCCGTCCGCCGTGGTCTGACCCATTGAGATACCAAGCTTTTTTTCGAGATAGTGCAACGTGCTCTGGCCTTCGCGCAACTGGCACGGCAGATTAGTGCACACATTGAGCTTGTACTTGCCAACTGGGCGCTGGTTGTACATGTTGTAAAAGGTGGTGACCTCGTGCACGGCCATGGGTGCCATACCCAGGTATTGCGCCACTTCGGCTTCGCTGTCTGTGCTGACAAAACCCTGCTCTTGCTGAACGATGGCCAAACAGGCCATGACCGCGGATTGGGCCTGGTCGGCGGGATACTTGGCCACTTCTTTGGCGAAGCGTGCCTTGGTCGATTCAGAGATCATCGATCAATCTCTCCAAAAACAATATCGAGGGTACCGATGATGGACACCACATCGGCAATCATGTGACCCTTGGCGAGTTCATTGAGACCCGCCAAGTGCGGGAAACCAGGTGCCCGGATCTTCAGTCGATAAGGCTTGTTAGCACCTTCGCTAACGATATAGATTCCAAACTCACCCTTGGGGTGCTCCACCGCGGCATAGGCCTCGCCCTCGGGCACGTGGAAGCCTTCGGTAAAGAGCTTGAAGTGATGAATAAGCTCTTCCATGCTGGTCTTCATGGATTCGCGCGAAGGCGGTGCAACCTTGTGGTTGTCGGTGATCACCGGACCCGGGTTAACTTTGAGCCAATCCACGCACTGTTTGATGATGCGGTTGGATTGCTTCATCTCTTCCATACGAACGAGGTAACGGTCGTACACGTCACCCGTGCCGCCAACCGGGATGTCAAAATCCAGCTTGTCATACACATCGTACGGCTGCTGCTTGCGCAGATCCCACGCCGTACCGGTGGCACGCAACATCGCACCCGTAAAACCCAAATTCAACGCGCGCTCAGGGGTCACCGGACTGATGCCGACACAGCGCTGCTTCCAGATACGGTTTTCAGTCAGCAGCGTGTGGTATTCCTCTAGGCATTTCGGGAAGCGCAGGGTGAAGTCTTCAATGAAGTCCAACAACGAGCCCTGCCGATTCCGGTTGAGTTCCGCGGTCGATTTGGCGTTGCGTACCTTGCTGGCCTTGTACTGGTTCATGGTGTCCGGCAAATCGCGGTACACACCACCGGGTCGGATGTAGGCCGCGTGCATGCGGGCACCACTAGCCGCTTCGTACATGTCAAACAGGTCTTCGCGTTCGCGGAACGTGTAAATCAGGATGGTCGAACTACCGCAATCATTGCCATGGGAACCCAAATACATCAGGTGATTCAACAGGCGCGTGATCTCGGCATACATGACGCGGATGTACTGGGCGCGGATGGGAACCTCAATACCCAGCAAGCGCTCAATAGCCAGACAATAGGCATGCTCACTGCACATCATCGACACGTAATCCAGACGGTCCATGTAGGGCAGGTTCTGGATATAGGTCTTGGTCTCGGCCAGCTTTTCGGTGGCCCGGTGCAGCATGCCAATGTGCGGATCGGCCCGCTGGATCACCTCACCATCGAGCTCCAGCACCAGACGCAAAACACCGTGTGCAGCAGGGTGTTGCGGCCCAAAATTAAGGGTGTAATTTTTTATTTCAGCCATGGCGTCAAGCTTTCAAACCCCCATAGTTGTCTTCACGAATGATGCGGGGCGTGATCTCACGGCTCTCAATAGTGACAGGCTGATAAATGACGCGCGCCTGCTCGGCGTCGTAGCGCATCTCAACGTGACCGGAAGTCGGAAAATCCTTGCGAAACGGATGCCCGATGAAACCATAGTCAGTCAAGATCCGGCGCAAATCAGAATGACCACTAAAGACAATCCCAAACAAATCAAAAGCTTCCCGCTCATACCAATCTGCGGAGGCCCATACATCCGTTACCGAAGACAACAACGGCATCTCGTCGTCCGCGGCAAACACCTTCAGGCGCAGGCGTTGGTTCAGGCTAACAGACAGCAACTGAAGAACCACACAAAAGCGAGGCCCCTCGTAACTGCCACCTTTGTATTCGGAGTAATCCACACCGCACAGATCAATCAACTGCTCAAACTTGCAACCCATTGCATCACGCAAGATCAACGCGGCGGCATGGTAGTCAGCAGCCGACACCACCGCTTCGACTTCGCCCAGAGAAACCGATGTTTTCTGGACCAAGCCATTCAAAGCGCCAACAACAGCTGCCTGGGTCGTCTCAGGCGTAACAGAAAATATTGTCATGGACTCTGCCTCTTACGCCCGCGCGATTGTTTCAGTACGACGAATCTTGAGCTGCAACTGCATGATGCCGTATATCAGCGCTTCTGCCGTGGGAGGGCAGCCAGGCACATACACATCAACAGGAACAATGCGATCACAACCACGTACCACTGAATAGCTATAGTGGTAATACCCACCACCATTAGCACAAGACCCCATGCTGATCACTCGACGTGGCTCAGACATTTGGTCATACACCTTGCGAAAAGCGGGTGCCATTTTATTAGTCAGGGTTCCAGCCACGATCATGAGATCCGACTGACGGGGACTCGCGCGAAAAACCTCAGCGCCAAAACGAGCCAAGTCATAGCGCGCCGTAGCCGAATGCATCATCTCTACCGCACAGCACGCCAGACCAAAGGTCATAGGCCAAACTGAACCCGTTCTAGCCCAGTTCATCACCGAGTCATAACTCGTGGTGACGAAACCCTCTTTCAGAACACCTTCGATCATTTGCTACTCCCAGTCCAGAGCGCCCTTGCGCCACATGTACACAAAGCCGATGGTCAATACGCCCACAAACTCCAGGCCAATCAAGTATCCAAACAGACCAAGCTCTTTAAGGGCAACCGCCCAAGGAAACAGGAACGCAGTTTCAAGATCAAACAAAATAAACAGAATCGCAATCAGATAATAGCGAACGTCAAACTTCATTCGAGCGTCTTCAAACGCCTCGAAACCACATTCATAAGGGGAGTTTTTTGCTTTATCAGGCCGATTGGGACCCAGAATATAGCCAATGACTTGTGGCGCGACACCGATAGCG
>CAYXWW010000277.1:0-3933 GCA_964468905.1 uncultured Rhodoferax sp.
TAACCAGCTGTGCGATATTGAATGGAACACCGCGGTTGGTGCAGCCAAAAGTTGCGGTGGTGATGTACTCATGCGGGCTGACGCATTACGTGCCGTAGGCGGTTACCGTGCAAGCCTGATCGCCGGTGAAGAGCCCGAGTTGTGTGTGCGCTTGCGGGCTACGGGGTGGCAGATTTGGCGACTAGACCATGAAATGACACTGCACGACGCAAACATGCTGCGGTTGGGGCAGTGGTGGAGCCGGTCCAAACGCGCGGGCTTCGCATTTGCCGAAGGTGCCGCGCTGCATGGTGCGCCGCCCGAGCGGCATTGGGTGCGCGAATCGCGTAGCGCATGGTTGTGGGGCGGGGTGATACCAGCTCTGGTCGTGTCGGCAGCCGTGCTAGTCAATCCTTGGGCGCTTGCACTACTGCTCGTCTATCCAATGCAAGTGCTGCGCATCTATTGGCGGTCACGCCATGCCGTGCCACAGGCTGCCTGGTACGCAACCTTCTTGGTCGCCGGAAAGGTGCCAGAGGTACTAGGGCAGTTGAAATATGTGCTGAGCCGTGTTCGCGGCAGGCGTGCCACTCTGATTGAATACAAATAGCCTAGCTACCTCTGCTCACCATGACCCTGCGCATTGCATACTTCATCAACCAATACCCCAAGGTAAGCCATAGCTTCATTCGGCGCGAGATCCTGGCGCTGGAGCGCCTGGGGTTTGAGGTGCAGCGCATCGCACTACGTGGATGGAACGATGCTCTAGCCGACCCAGATGATCTGGAGGAACGTGAGCGCACCCAATATGTGCTGCGGGGTGGTCTACTCCAACTGTTGTTTGCCCTACTGCGCACCCTGGCGCGCACGCCGATGCGCTTTGTGGCTGCCCTGCAATTAGTCTGGAAGGTGTCGCGCGATGCAGATCGCCCGCTTGCCTATCACCTCATCTATCTGGCGGAAGCCTGCCGCATGCTTCCTTGGCTACACAAATTTGGAGCACGCCACCTGCATGCACACTTTGGCACCAACAGCACGGAAGTGGTGATGTTGGTCAATGCTCTGGCGGGGCCATCCTATAGCTTCACGGTCCATGGGCCGGAGGAGTTTGACAAGCCACAGTTCATCCATTTGGGAGAAAAAATACGACGTTCCAAATTTGTAGTGGCCATCAGCTCCTATGGCCGTAGCCAGTTGTACCGATGGGTGGAGTTAGCGCAGTGGCCTAAAGTACATGTAGTGCATTGTGGGTTGGAGGCAGCTTTCCATGAGGTGCCGCACTCAAGCCCGCCCGATGTGCCGCGCCTGGTTTGTGTCGGCCGACTATGTGAACAAAAGGGCCAGTTGCTGTTGATCCACGCGCTGGCACAGTTGGCACAACGTGGCATACCGTGTGAACTGGTTCTGGCAGGCGACGGAGAGATGCGTCCTGAGGTTGAAGCGCTCATCGCTCACCACGGTGTTCAAGAAAGGGTGCGTATCACGGGCTGGATCAGTAGTGCGCAGGTGCGCGCGGAGCTTTTGGCGGCTCGTGCATTGGTGTTGCCCAGTTTTGCAGAAGGGCTTCCAGTCGTCATTATGGAGGCCATGGCATTGCGCCGACCTGTGATTACAACCGCCGTGGCTGGCATACCCGAGCTGGTGCGCAACGGAGAAAGCGGTTGGCTCGTGGCGGCTGGCGCCATTGATGAGCTGGCGGACGCTATGGCGAGTTGCTTGGCAACACCTACGGCGGAACTGGCTGTCCAGGGCGAGGCCGCACGCAAGCGCGTATTGCAACGCCACTCGATTGACACAGAAGCGGCCAAGCTGGCGGCCCTCTTTAGGCAGGCTATGGAATGATGGTGTTGACCATTGCACTTTCGGTAGTAGCAACGTTGCTGCTGCTGCCCTGCTTGCTGTTGCTGGTGCAAGTGCTGGCCACGCTGCTGCCCGCCAAACCCGACGGCGCTGGAATTGTCCCGCAGAGTGCTGGCCATGATCTTGTTGATGTGTGCTTGCTTATGCCAGCACATAACGAAGCCACCGGTATTGGTACCGTGCTACAGCATTTGCTGCCCCAACTGAAACCCGGCGTGCGTTTGCTGGTTGTTGCAGACAATTGCACCGATGCCACCGCCGAGACAGTACGAGGTTTTGCAAAGTCGAATGTCCATATGGAAGTGGTTGAACGGCACAACCTGCAGTTCCGTGGGAAAGGGTATGCGTTGGACTACGGTGTGCAGCATTTAGCGACATGCCCACCCGCTGTGGTGGTAGTGGTGGATGCAGACTGCAAGCTCATGCCCAACGCCATCGATGTTTTGGTGCGTGTGTGCATGCAGTCACGCCGACCCATACAAGCCTTGTACTTGATGCTGTCGCCAGAAGGCAGTGGGGTCAAGTCGCAACTTGCCGAGTTTGCCTGGCTGGTGAAGAATAAGGTGCGCGCGTTGGGCTTTCATCAGCTTGGGCTGCCGTGCCAGCTCATGGGGACGGGCATGGCCTTTACGTGGCAGCACATTAGCGACGCCAAGCTCAATACCGGCCACATTGTCGAAGACATGCAATTGGGCATTGACCTAGCATTAGGCGGTAGTCCGCCACTATTTTGCCCTGATGCATTGGTGACTAGTGTGTTCCCAACTACAACCGTAGGGCTCGCCACGCAACGCACGCGCTGGGAGCATGGGCATATGGGTGTCATTCTGTCGCAAGTGCCCTTGTTGATGTGGAAGGGTTTAGTACGTCGCAACAGCGCATTGGTTGCCATGGCATTGGATCTTAGTGTGCCACCTTTGGCGCTGCTCACCTTGTTGGTGGGGGGCGTGATGTTGATCAGTCTTGGGTTGAACTATGCCGGTGGTAGTTATGTACCCCTAGCTTTATCTGCAGCCGCCAGTGCGATGTTGACATTGGCTGTGTTGGTGGCGTGGTACCGCTATGGTCGCCATGTCATTGGGTTCTGGCAGCTGTGCAAGGTCCCAATGTACGTCCTGAAGAAGATTCCTATGTACATCTTCTTTTTCATCAAGCGCCAAAGCAGCTGGGTTCGCAGCAAGCGGGATGGTGAATCGTGAGGAATGGACGCCCCGACTTTACGCGCAGCGTGCACTGCTTGTTCGGGTTGCCATTTGATGCGGTGACGTTGGACCAAGCAGTCGTCAGAATTCGCACCGCTATAGAGCGACGCTCGCCGCTTTTCTTATCCACACCGAACCTCAATTTTTTGATTGCAGCACAGGCCAATGCCGCGTTTCGCCAATCGGTGGTGCACAGCGATTTGAGCGTGGCCGATGGCATGCCAATAGTGTGGCTGGCACGATTATTGAATGTTCCTATTCCGGAGCGTGTGGCGGGTTCAGACGTGTTTGACGCCTTGCGCAACAGTGATGGCCCAACGGTGAGGGTGTACTTCTTTGGCGGGCCACCCGGTATTGCCGAGCGTGCTGGTCGGCAGATCAATAGCGAGAACACAGGCATGACGTGCGTTGGTTTTGACTCCCCCGGCTTTGGTTCTATCGAAAGCATGAGTGACGCAGCCACCATCGACAAAATCAATCGCAGCGGTGCAGATTTCCTAGTGGTATCGCTGGGTGCGGCCAAGGGACAGGCCTGGATAGAGCACAACCTCAGGGCCTTGCAGGTTCCGGTTGTGAGTCATTTGGGTGCCGTGGTTAATTTTGTGGCGGGTGGCGTAAAGCGCGCGCCACGATGGATGCAAAAGACAGGGCTAGAGTGGGCCTGGCGCATATGGGAGGAGCCCGCACTGTGGAAGCGCTATGCCCACGATGGAATCGGCTTGATAAAGTTACTGGCCACTGCCGCGATACCCGTCTTGTATTACAAGTGGTTACATCGCCAAAGCCCGCTGGGGGTGATTGCTGCACAGATTGAATGCGACAATTTGCCGGAGATTAGCGTGCATCGGCAAGGTGAAGGTATTGCTGATGTTGGAAAAGCAATTCAAGATGC
>CAYXWW010000278.1:0-3898 GCA_964468905.1 uncultured Rhodoferax sp.
TTGATCATATCCGGGGTGTGGCTGAAGATTGCACCAAGCTGCCTATTCATCCGCGACATCCTTATGCGGGAGATTTGGTGTTCACCGCCTTTTCGGGGTCGCATCAAGATGCGATTAAAAAGGGCATGACGGCGATGGCCGGCCGCAATGAGGCGGTATGGGAAGTGCCTTATTTGCCGATCGACCCCCGGGATCTTGGCCGAAGCTATGAAGCCATTATTCGCGTCAACAGCCAATCGGGCAAGGGTGGCATCGCCTATTTGCTGGAAACCGAGTACGGCCTTGAATTGCCCCGCCGCTTGCAAATCGAGTTCAGCCAGGTGGTGCAAGCTGTGATGGACACCGAAGGCAAAGAGCTCACCGCACAAGACCTGTGGGAATTGTTCCAGCGCGAATACGGCACCGCACACATTGCCACGCCGCAGCTCGTGCAAAGCGCATCCGCAGACGGAGTGCGCTTACACGGGCAATGGAACGCCAAACCCTTTGAAGGCCACGGCACCGGGCCCATAGAAGCATTTGTGAATGGCATCAATGCACAGGGCGACACCACGGTGCGCGTGCTGGACTACCACGAGCACGCGCTGGGCACCGGAGCCAACGCACAAGCAGTGGCCTACTTGGAGCTGCGCATCAACGAGCAACACACCCGGTTTGGTGTGGGCATCGATGCAAACATAGTGTCGGCATCGCTGAAGGCGATTGTGAGTGGCGTGCAGCGGGTTGGCAGTACGAAAACTGCAGTCCCTATGCATTGCAGCTAGCGAGCCAAGCAAGCCGGGGCGAAGCGCACCCCGCCTGAATATGCTCCCACAGATTCAACATGGGCACATCCTGCGCAGTCGGGAACCCATGCTCTAACGAGGCAAGTTAGCCGCTCCAGAAATAGAGGAAATCCTCTATGTCGACTTAAAAGAAATGTGTTGATTTCCTGAATTGATACCGGCAATGACCATCTCTAACATCCGCCATGGAACTACAAGCAACCATGATGGAGACAGCAATGACGGATGTACCAGTGCGAAATTTAAATCGCATACAGAGAATATTTACTGCAGTAGCTACGCTTGGAATTGGAATACTCTGGGCAACCACTGCAAATGCACAACTCAACACAACAAAGGCGAGAGTGGTGGTGCCTATAAATGGCTTTTCAACCGCCACACAAGACACATTCCCCTACAGGGTTCTCAATGCACCAGTTGGCAGTACCTACCAATTTTGGGTCGTCACACTCGACAACTCGGCGCCACCGAAACCATTGCAAAGTACTGCCACACCAATCGCACTGCCCGCAGGAAAGTTTGATGAACAATCAGGGATGACAGTGGCAACTGTGTACCCAAAAATAACCAGCGCTGATGGTGACAAGACCACAATGATACGGTTGAGAATCTACGATACCCAAAACAAGGAAATTGCAAGCGGCTATACCTATTGGTCAAAATCTGGAGGCAATAACCGACATCTCGATGCGCTCAACGCTTTCTATGTGAGTAGGGCTGGGCAAGATATCGTCGATTATCAATCCAGCAATAGCAGCAATGGAATTGTAAGAGCTGCTGGTAGAACATTTAGACCTGAAAAAGCTGTATGGCGCACCAAGGGAGATCAGCATGGAAACGCAGCGCCACCCTGCAGGTTCCACTCAATCTATACCGATTGTGATGGAAATATGGTTCAAGATGTATCAGGAGGATGGTTTGATGCAGGTGATCAAGGTAAATACACGGTGAATGCCGCGACAGCACTTTGGCATCTATTCAATTTAATTGAGCGGGACCTACCGTATATAAAGACACCGGGAATGTCACCTACCTCAGATGCTGACAAAGAAAGAAATGCAATTTGGCGAAATTACCGATTCGATCTCTATTCAGCGCCTGAAAACTTGAGGGCCGACAGGGTATATCAGCCACCTCAAACGCCTCCAAATATTCCGCCTATTTTGAAAGAGGCACGGTATGAAATGGAGTGGCTACTGCGAATGCAAATCCAGGATCAATATTTAAGTGTTGGTCTACCGGTCGGCTTACAAGATGTAAAAAATACCAAAGGATATGGTGTAAGCCTGAAGGACACAACTGCACAGACATATGCAAATTATGCTGTCAATGGCGTTCAGGTAGGCTCGAATATTTACGATCCGGGCAGCAACCGCGCAGTACCACTGATATTACAGACGTTGAAATACACTTCCGATATTCGTCCATATGGAATGGTATACCATTCGGTTCATGACGAGGCGTGGACTGACATTCCAACGTTACCTGAAAACAATACTCAAAAGCGAGTACTAGAATATCCAACGACAGCGGCCACACTATCACTTGCCGCCGTAGGAGCGCAGTGCTACCGCATTTTTCAATTTATCGATCCGACTTTTGCAAGACAATGCTTTAGGGCATCTGACGAAGCATTCCTGGCCGCCTATTCCGATAAATCCACCCCTGATTATGTGTATTTTTACGGGGAATACAACAACCCGCTAAATGGCCCTATGCCATCCATCGTGAATGGCGGTGGAGCGTATGCGGATAGTCGCATTGATGACTTGCTGTATTGGGCTCGCATGGAACGGTTTCTCAGTTCCTATGTGCGAGATGGTGGCAGTACACCAAGTAATCGCCAAATGCTGCGTGACATGATCAACCAAACTGGCCCTATCGGCACTGATGGAATTGCACCTGGTATTAGTACAAAATATTCTTTTCCCGCACGATCGGCTGGCTGGGTGTTAGCGTATAACTGGGCAAACAATGCTGCACTTGGCAGTTTGTCTGCAATTACAGTTCTGCCAGATATTTTTACGAAACCAACCGTTACAGTATCGAAGTCGGAAACTGATTCCAGTTTAATCAGTGCGCCAAGCCCGGCAAGAAACTTGATATCGGATGTAAATGACATGGCAACCAATGCCGCAACCAATGCTTGGGGGTTACCAATTTCAAGTTCATTTAATTTTGAATGGGGCTCCAACCACGAATTGGTAAATGCAGCTATTTTTGCAAAAATTGCAACAGAGCTTGATGGAAAAAATGGACTTCCTACGTTGAATTCTTCTGCTCAGAATATTCCGCAAAGTGTTTATTATTATCTTTTTGGTTCCAACGCATTGGGAAGGGGTATGGTGACAGATGTTGGCTTTAAATCCAACCTATTGAATATTCATCATCGAGTCTTTGCGCGAGAAGTTGCGCCCCAATCCGTGGCAACACCCCTTGGATGGATGGTAGGGGGACCAAATGGTCAAATCCCGCAGGCAGTTTTATCGGCCTCTCGCCTTCCCTATACAGGAGTGGCCGACTCGGGTGTATTCAATGGTGGTCAATTGAAAATGGAAGGTGGCAGCTTGGGTGGGTATATGCAACTAATGGACGTACTCAAGAACTGCCGCGATTCCACTGGAAAAGTGCGTTCTGCGACGTGCTATGCCGATCATTACTGGTCATATCACACAAATGAAGTGGCAATTAACTGGCAGGCGTCGTGGCTGTGGTTGTCACGTTACTCTAGACAGTTCAATTGAACAGAACAGTAACAGATCGAAATCTCCAGAGATGTAAGCCTTAAAACCCGCTGCACGCGGGTTTTTTTACGCCTGTTTACTCGTCACCAATGGCTGGCAATCCGCGGTCAACCAGACCGCAGGGCCGAAAACCCCAACCGCTCCCGCGCCCGCGCATACTCCCGCCTGAGCTGGGCCACATAGTCCGCCGTGCTCTGGATTTGGGTGACTGCACCGATGCCCTGGCCACAGCCCCAGATCTCTTTCCAGGCCTTGGCGGAGTTACCGCCAAAGTTCATTTGGCTTGGGTCGCTCTCGGGCAGGTGGTCGGGGTCCAGGCCTGCGGCGCGGATGCTGGGGGCCAGGTAGTTGCCGTGCACGCCGGTGAAC
>CAYXWW010000279.1:0-3808 GCA_964468905.1 uncultured Rhodoferax sp.
GGTCAATCGCTTCCGGCTGGTCTCCCGCTGGTGGGTAGGGCTGGTACAGCTCAAACGGCGAGTCGGGGTAGCGGATGAAGTGGCCGGTGGGCGCTGGCGCTGCGTCCGCGTCGGCGATAAGGGTTGGGGCAGTCATGGCGTGGTTCGGCAAATGGGCAAAGATGGAACTGTAGTCCATGCTGGGAATGTCCGTTGCTGGGGGGGTGTGGTGAGCGCGCGCCGGGCCAGCGGTGCGGGCCGAGCGCCCCTGCTGCGCGGGCCCTGCGGGCTGCCTTGCGGTGCTCGTGCCCGGCGGGGTCTGGCTAAACTCGCCCTGCGGGCTCAAACAACGCCAGCCCTGATCCGCCAGGCCCTGCGCTCCTCAGCCACGCACAAAGGGCCACCCAGCCCGCACCGCTGGCCCGGCTTGGGGAATTGGTTACAGTGGGTGGTAGTCGACAGCCCGGTTTCTTTGGTTTTGGCGTATTGCTATATTTATGGGAGCAGACTATGTATATTTGGCGAGGGCTACATGCCAATTTCATGCGGGAATCCGCCAGAATGGCCCGCGTAGTTTTACGGTCTGTATTGCTTTAGCGCGCCAAGGATTTCCAATGACCAGTCCAACACGCGAGTTAGACGATTCAGTATTTATTGAGGTCACACGTTTATCTGAAGAAGGCAATGCATTAGCCCGTGAGAAAAAATTTGAAGAGGCTAAGGCAAAGTTTGTTCAGGCTGTTCGCTTGATTCCAGAACCTTATCAAGTTTGGAAGGCAGCAACATGGCTTTACACCGCCATCGGCGACATGCACTTCCATCTTGGCAATACCGAAAGAACCTTGCGCTGCTTCATCAACGCTGTTCAATGTCCGGATGGTTTAGGCAATCCGTTTATTCACCTGCGGCTAGGGCAAGCTTATTTTGATCTGCAAAATTTAGAGAAAGCGGCAGATGAACTTACTCGGGCATACATGGGTGGAGGAATAGATATCTTTTTGGAAGATGATCCTAAGTATCTTGAGTTTCTCGAAACAAAAATCGAACTGTGAAAGGCAAAAGCCCTATGCGTCCGCAGCGCGCTAACTCAAACGTTGTAGATAGTTTCTCACGTCGCTCACCCAAAAGCATGAGGCATCACTCCGTGCCACCCTTTGGGCGGTGCCGAGCAGCGCAGTGTCGGGCGGATCAGGGCTGGCGTTGTTTGAGGCGTAGCCGAGTTTAGCCAGACCCCGCCCGGCGCGAGCAGCGCAGGGGAGTCGCGCCAGCGACCAGCGCCCTCGGGTGGCACGGAGTGATGCCTCATGCGCCGCCACTCATGCGCAGCCACCAACCCGCCCAGCCCCATCTGCAACAATCATGCACATGAGTCCAACACACATGCGCCCAATGCCTCCCGACGCTGGAACGAACGTATTTACATGGCCCGTACGCGTCTACTGGGAGGACACGGACGCGGGTGGCATCGTGTTTTATGCCAACTACTTGAAATATTTTGAGCGCGCCCGCACGGAATGGCTGCGCTCCCTAGGCTTTGAACAAGGCCACTTGCAACAAACCTTCGGTGGAATCTTCGTGGTGGGCGAAGCGCAAGTCAAATACCTTCGGCCAGCCCGACTGGACGACCAATTGCAGGTAACCGCCCAGCTACAGACCATAGGGCGTTCGTCCCTCACACTGGTGCAGCAAGCCATGTTGCGGCCAGAAGCACCGCCTGCCGATGCGCCGCCCGTGCTTTGCTCAGGCATGGTGCGCATTGGATGGGTCGATAGCCAAACGATGAAGCCCGCGCGCATGCCAACATCCTTGCTGCAAGCACTGCAAAGCTAAAACGGCAGGTTTGGGCAAAGATAGGGCCGGTAGAATGAAGTCTGGCGCGCGCGCAATGCTGTAGCGCAACCAGAATTTTTCTCACAGGATACCGTTATGTCTCTCTTCTCTTCCGTCGAAATGGCCCCCCGCGACCCAATTTTGGGTCTCAACGAACAATACAACGCTGACACCAACCCCGCAAAAGTCAACCTGGGTGTGGGCGTCTACTACGATGACACGGGCAAGCTGCCTTTGCTGCAATGCGTACAAGCGGCGGAAAAAACCATGATGGAAAAGCCGACCGCGCGCGGCTACTTGCCTATTGATGGCATTGCTGCTTACGACGCTGGCGTCAAAGCCCTGGTTTTTGGCGCAGATAGTGAACCCGTTACTTCGGGCCGCGTTGCCACCGTTCAAGCCATTGGTGGCACGGGTGGCCTCAAAATCGGTGCAGACTTTTTGAAGAAGGTCAGCCCCACTGCCAAAGTGCTGATTTCGGACCCCAGCTGGGAAAACCACCGCGCGTTGTTCACTAACGCGGGATTCGAAGTAGACACCTATGCGTATTACGACGCAGACAAGCGCGGCGTGAACTTCGACGGCTTTCTGTCCAGCCTGAATGCCGCCGCAGCGGGCACCATCGTCGTTCTGCACGCTTGCTGCCACAACCCTACGGGCTATGACATCACGCCCGCCCAGTGGGACCAGGTCATTGCAGTGATCAAAGCCAAAGGCTTGACGCCTTTCCTGGATATGGCCTACCAAGGCTTTGGCTACGGCATTGCCGAAGACGGCGCGGTTATCCAGAAGTTTGTGGACGCGGGCCTCAACTTCTTCGTCTCAACGTCTTTTTCCAAGAGCTTTAGCTTGTACGGTGAGCGCGTGGGCGGGCTTTCGGTCTTGTGCAAAGACAAGGAAGAAGCCGGCCGCGTGCTGAGCCAGCTCAAGATCGTGATCCGTACCAACTACTCCAACCCACCCACCCACGGTGGTGCGGTCGTTGCGGCGGTGTTAACCAATCCAGAGCTGCGTGCCTTGTGGGAGAAAGAGTTGGGCGAAATGCGCGTGCGGATCAAGGCCATGCGCCAGAAGCTGGTGGATGGACTCAAGGCCGCCGGCGTGAAGCAGGATATGAGCTTCATCACCACCCAAATCGGCATGTTCAGCTATTCTGGCCTGTCCAAAGACCAAATGGTCCGCCTGCGCAGTGAATTTGGCGTGTATGGCACGGATACCGGCCGCATGTGCGTCGCCGCATTAAACAGCAAGAATATCGATTACGTTTGCGCATCCATTGCAACGGTCATGTAGGTGAAACGGGGCTCTAGCCCTCCAGCGCGTTGCGTAAGTTGCTATTAAACCTATAGCATTTTGCGTTCGCACTGGTAGTGGAGTGCCGTCTACCCCGGACGAAAACCGGGAGTCTGGCGAGGGTAAATTAGAGCTATTTTTCCACTTTGCAGTAACCTAAAACTGTTATATTGCACTGCAACATTTCTGTTTTTGAAACGTTATCCCGAAAGCGAGTTTTCCATGCTGTACCAGTTCTATGAAACCCAGCGGTCTCTAATGGAGCCGTTCGCAGATCTGGCCCAAACCGCCGCCAAAGTATTTGCCAACCCGCATACGGTTGCAGGCCAAAGCCCCTTTGCACAACGCATATCCGCCGGATATGACTTGACGCACCGTTTGGGGAAGGACTATGAAAAGCCAGAGTTCGGCCTGCGCACCATTGACGTGAATGGCGTCGATGTGGCTATCCACGAACGGGTGGAAATCGACAAGGCATTTTGTGAGTTGCGGCGCTTCAAGCGTTTCACGGATGACCAGCCCACACTGGAAAACATCAAAGGGCAACCTGCCGTTCTGATCGTGGCCCCCTTGTCTGGCCACTACGCCACACTGTTGCGGGACACCGTGAAAGCCATGCTCAAAGACCACAAGGTCTACATCACCGACTGGAAAAACGCACGCTTGGTCCCGATGTCCGATGGGGAATTCCACCTGGACGACTATG
>CAYXWW010000280.1:0-625 GCA_964468905.1 uncultured Rhodoferax sp.
CTGCAGGCCCAGACGCTGGGTCTCGTAGGCCAGGGATTCGATGTGGCGCGAATGCGGGTCGTCGGATTCGTCGCAGTGCATGTCCACCATCTTGCCGCGCGCTGCGGCCAGTTCGCACAGCAGCTTGACGCTGGTGGCACCATCTGCCATGGTCCGCTCAAAGTGGGGGATGCCGCCCACCACGTCCACGCCCATGTCCAGCGCGCGGGTCAGGCTGTCCAGCCCGCCTGGCGTTCTTAATATGCCGTCTTGCGGAAAGGCAACCAGTTGCAGGTCGATATACGGGGCCACGCGTTTTTTGACCTCCAGCAGCGCCTGCACGCCCAGCAGGCGCGGGTCGCTGGTGTCCACGTGTGAGCGAATCGCCAGCAGGCCCCGGCCCACGGCCCAGTCGCAATAAGTCATGGCGCGCTCAATGATGGCGTCCACGGTCAGGCTCGGTTTAAGCTCGCCCCATAGGGCAATGCCTTCCAACAGCGTGCCGCTCTGGTTGATGCGGGGCATGCCGTAGGTGAGCGTGCCGTCCAGGTGAAAGTGCGCGTCTACAAAGGGCGTGCTCAGCAGCAGTCCACCGGCATCCACAGTCTCTGCCGCTGGGGCTTGCAGTCCGGCGGTCACTTCAACG
>CAYXWW010000280.1:635-3098 GCA_964468905.1 uncultured Rhodoferax sp.
CGATGCGGCCATCTTGCACGGCCACCGACATATTGGTGCGGCCATCGGGCAGGGTGGCGTTGTGGATCAGGAGGTCGAGCATGGAAATTCTCCTTTGCGGTTGCTATAAAAGATATAGCTGGCTATGCAATGATTTCGAGGGCTAGCGGCACATTCTGCATGCAAGTGGGAGTGGAAGCCAGCTACTGCGTGCCAAAAATGCGGTCACCCGCGTCGCCCAGGCCGGGGAGTATGTAGCCGTGGTCGTTGAGCTCACGGTCAATGGCGGCGGTGTACACGGGCACATCGGGGTGTTCGTTGTACAGCGCGTTGATACCTTCCGGGCAAGTCAGCAGGCACAGGAATTTGATGGACTTTGGTTTGCATTCCTTGAGCCGCGCAATGGCTGCGGCGGCCGAGTTGCCGGTGGCCAGCATGGGGTCTACCACGATGATGTCGCGCTCTTCCATGGCCTTGGGCATCTTGAAGTAGTACTCCACCGCCTGCAGGGTCTTGGGGTCGCGGTACAGGCCGATATGGCCCACCCGCGCACCGGGCACCACCGAAAGCACGCCATCCAGAATACCGTTGCCCGCGCGCAAAATGCTGACAAACACCAGCTTTTTGCCGTCAATCACTTGGCCGGTCATGGTCTCCAGCGGGGTTTCTATTTCAATGGCCTGCGTGGGCATGTCGCGGGTTACCTCATAGGCCATCAGGCTGCTGAGTTCATTGAGCAGGCGGCGAAAGCTGTTGGTGCTGGCCTCTTTGTTGCGCATCAGGGTGAGTTTGTGCTGCACCAGCGGATGATCGACAAGGTGGACGTTGGCGCGGGCGGCTGGGGAGAGTGGTGTCATGGTGCAAAACAGAGTGTGGGAGCTTGGCAAACTCTAACGCAATTTGTATGCCGAGCATGACAGGCAATCAGCCAAAGCGGCACTTCGGCCCATTCACAAAATACGGATCGATCCAATCAACACGGCTGTCACCCCATCGAGCAGGGAACGCGCCAGGGTTGCTCTAGCTGCTTGATTCGGAAATCGCCGCCCAGCGCATTTCAAATACCTTGATCACGCTGGCAATGATGGCCTCTACGATGTGCTTGTCACACAGGGCCAGGAATTCTTCTGCCGAAAGTTGCTGGGCAAAAAACCGCTTCGCATGCACCAAGAGTTGCTGCGCGCTCGTAAAACCAATGGACTTGATGATGAATGTGGCGACCGGGGAATTTTTAACGTCGTAGTTAGAAGATTTGGTGCGGCCGTTTTCCAGCAGGTTCAATACCTCAATTTCCAGCGCCGTATCGGGAACGATGTAGGGGGTGAGCTTGGGCAAAAAGTTTTCGACCTGTGCATAGGGCAGGCCGCGCTGTGGCAGCTCGCCCATCATGGTGGCCAATGGAATATCCACGCCCAAGCGTTGGGAGAGGGCTTCTACCACTGCAATGGACAACAGTTTGCTGCCCAAATAGAGGCGTGCAACCTCTAGGTTCTTCCCCGTACGTTGTAACAGCGCTTGGTAGGTCACGGCGCTGGGCTCTTCCATGTAGGTTTGGAACACCCGCTCTGGCTTCAGAAAGCTCAGGAAGCCTTCCATCTTTTGTAGCGAGGTGCGGTAACCCGACACGGTGTAGGAGTAGCTTCCAATGAGGTCATGGTTGGTTTCCGGCATCAGGTTCCAGGTGTTGTCCAGGAACTCGGCCGACGAGGGGTTGGAGAAATTCTCAACATCCCGATTGGCCAGACGGATTGCGCGCTGTACCACCGATACAACCTCAGCCGCAGTCCAGCCATACCCAAACGCTTCGTTGACCCGCGTGACGCGCGTATGCAGCCGCTGTGCAGGGCTTTCGCCTGCAGGCGATGGTGGCCGAAACGGAATGGTCGCTTCAATGCAAGCAGCAATTTGTGCCAACACAACTTGGGGCAGCATGTCCGCCAAACACTTGGCGGCAACTACGGCACTCAAAAATTCGTTTTGCCCCTTGGTGGGCATCAGCTGTTGGCCAGGTTCAAAGCCAAAGACCATCATGACCATGGCGAATGTTGGGTCTGCTGGCAATTCACCCGCATCCAGAATGGTCAGGTGCTTTTCAGTCTCCCGGACATAGGGGACAATTTTTTCGGCAACATTGACACCGACACCCAGATCAACCTGAACATAAATGGAGTCGTGGAACAGCGCCGATAGCACCTCAATGGCATCACCGTTTTCACCGACTTCAAAAATATGCTCAGGCGTGTGAAACAAACGCCACGTGCCCGACATGGACTCAATGATCAGCTTGGCAGTGGCTGCAACCTGTTCAGGCTCTGCAACGCCGCCGAGTCGGGTAATCGCCCAAGTCAAACGTTCTTTGCAGCGCCCATAGTTGATTTCAAACGTTTGCTTGTCTTCTTGCGGCATTCCATTCTTTCTGCACTGCTTGGGCGCATTTCATTGCGCTTGTTAGCGGGCGATGCTAAAGGATTTATCGTTTGGCTT
>CAYXWW010000280.1:3124-3805 GCA_964468905.1 uncultured Rhodoferax sp.
CCGCCAAAAATCCCCCCCAGCACGCCGCGAATAATTTGCCGCCCCACTTCGCGCCCAATGGAACTGGCGGCGCTGCGAGCCAATTGCTCGCCCACACTGGTACGGGTGCGCCGCGTGCCACCGCCCAGCATGTCGCCAATGGAATCAAAAATGCTTTTTTCGGGTGCTGCCGGGGCTGACGGTGCCGCACTTGCATTGCCATTACTGGGTGCGGGGGCAACCGTACCCGCAGGCTGGCGCGCTTGCGTGCGGCCTTTGATGGCTTCAAACGCTGACTCCCGATCCACTTCTTTTTCATAGACCCCGGCCACCAGTGATTCGGCGAGCAAGGCTTTGCGTTGATCGGGGGCAATGGGGCCAATCTGGCTGCTGGGCGGCAGCACGAACACACGTTCGGTAACACAGGGGCGGCCTTTGTCGTCCAGAAAGCTCACCAGTGCTTCACCCACAGCCAGCTCGGTGATGGCGGTACCAATGTCCAGCCCCGGCTTGGCGCGCATGGTGTCGGCGGCGGACTTCACCGCTTTTTGGTCGCGTGGCGTAAAGGCGCGCAGCGCGTGCTGCACGCGGTTGCCCAATTGGGCCAGCACGGTGTCGGGAATGTCCAGCGGGTTTTGCGTCACAAAGTACACGCCCACGCCCTTGCTCCGCACCAGGCGCACGACCAGTTCAATGCGCTCC
>CAYXWW010000281.1:0-819 GCA_964468905.1 uncultured Rhodoferax sp.
AGATGATCTTCATGAGGGTGGATTTGCCGGCACCGTTTTCACCCAGCACGGCGTGTATTTGGCCCGGCATAACCGTAAGCGACACGTCACTATTGGCAATGACGCCGGGGTAGGCTTTGGTGATGCCGGTTAACTGGAGTCGTGGGATTTCCATTGGCTTACTTTACACGCTTGGTTTAGGGCAGCCAGCAATATTTGCGCCAAGTGCTGCGAATTTCATGCAACCAGCCCCAGCCGCCAACATCTGGCAGCCGCGCGCTTTGCGCAGGCGCGCAACTTGCTCTATGCTCAAGACCATGACGACAAAACCCCTGCGATTTCTGCGCCGCGGCGAGATTGTGACGCTGCCCGATGTTGACCCCAACCGCACTTTGTTGGAAGTGCTGCGCGAAGACCTGCACTGCACCTGCACCAAAGAGGGTTGCGGCGAGGGCGACTGCGGCGCTTGCACGGTGGTGGTGGCCGAAGCCAACGGCGCCGAGTTGAAATACAGCGCCATCAACAGTTGCATTCGCCTGGCCCACTCGATCGACGGCATGGCGCTGTGGACTGTGGAAGACATTTCGCCCGAGAGTCTGGGTAGCGAAGCGCCCTGTTCCGTGTCCTCCGCCCGCTACGCGGGCTCCCCCTTGACCTACGCAGAGCGCTCCACGACCCAAACTCCTTTACCCCTTCACCCGGTCCAGCAAGCCATGGTGACCTGCCACGGCTCGCAGTGCGGCTTTTGCACCCCCGGTTTTGTGATGAGCCTGTTTGGCCAGTACCAAAGCAAAGTCTGCAAAGGCCAACCCCTCACCCGCGCCGACGCGCAGGCCGCCT
>CAYXWW010000281.1:925-3804 GCA_964468905.1 uncultured Rhodoferax sp.
CAAGCCATGCAGACGCTGCCTCTGGTAACAGCCAACGAAACAGAATTGCTATCAAAATTAGAGCTACTTACGCACGTTCCTCGAGGGCTAGAGGCCAATTCTTCATACAAGTCCCCCCGCACGCTGGCAGAACTGCTGCGCCACCGCGCGCACCACCCCGATGCCCAGCTGGTCGCCGGCTGCACCGATGTGGGCCTGTGGGTCACCAAACAACACAAACAATTTGCCCAGGTGCTGGATGTGACCCAGGTGGCCGAGCTGCGCCGTGTGGAGCACTACCCGCACCACATCGCCATCGGCGCCGCAGTCACGCTGACCGACGCTTTTGCGGCGCTGGTGGCTGACCGCCCGCAACTGGCCGAGTTCGCCCGCCGTTTTGCCGGACTGCCTGTGCGCAACAGCGGCACGCTGGGCGGCAACGTGGCGAACGGCTCGCCCATTGGCGACTCCATGCCCCTGCTGATTACACTGGGTGCCAACGTAGTGCTGATGCACTGGAACGGCAAAAAGCCAGCCCACCGCGAACTGCCGCTGGAAGACCTGTACACCGGCTACCGCCAAAACGTGATGGCACCGGATGAGGTGCTGGCCTGGATCAAGGTGCCCAAGGCCACACCAACAGAATTCAGCCGTGTCTACAAGATCTCCAAACGCTTTGAAGACGACATCTCCGCCGTGTGCCTGGGCCTGAACCTGCACATCGTCGACGGCACCGTGCGCAGCGCGTCCATTGGCGCGGGCGGCGTGGCCGCCACACCCATGCGCGCACGCCAGACTGAGGCGGCATTGACTGGGCAGCCGTGGACGCAAGCCACGGTAGAACACGCGATACAAACCCTGCGGGCTGAATTCACACCCCTGTCTGACATGCGGGCGACGGCCCACTACCGCAGCACCGTGCTGGGCAATCTGCTGCAACGCTTCTGGCTGGAAAGCCAAGGCGAGGCAAGCACCGACTTGCGCCAGTTAGCACCTAGTGGTGATAGCGAGGTGGCAGCATGAAGCCACACACCCACGCAAAGCCGGCTGCGCAGGCCAGCGGAATATCGAGACCACACGAAAGTGCGGCGGCCCAGATCGCCGGTGCGGCCACCTACATTGACGACATCCCAGAGGTGCGCGGCACGCTGCACGCGGCACCCATTCTCTCAACACACGCGCACGGCAAGCTGCTGGGTGTGGATGCTTCGGCGGCACTGGCCATGCCCGGTGTGGTGGACGTGGTGCTGGCCAAAGACATTCCCGGCGACCCCATGCTGGCCGCATTTGCTGGTGATGAGCCGGTGTTTGCTATCGACACCGTGCAGCACATCGGCCAGGTGGTGGGCTTGGTCATCGCCCAGACAGTCATGCAAGCGCGCCGCGCCGCACGCAAGGTGCAACTGCACATAGAACCACTGCCCGCCATACTGACCGTGGCCGACGCGCTCAAGGCGCAAAGCTATGTGCTCCCCCCGGTCTTTGTGCGCCGGGGCGACGCGCAGGCCGCGCTGGCCACTGCCCAGAACCAGCTCGACGGCACGCTGGAAGTGGGTGGCCAAGAGCACTTTTATCTGGAGGGCCAGATTGCCTACGTGGTGCCGCAAGAGCAAAACCAGTGGCTTGCCTACAGCAGCACTCAGCACCCCGGCGAGGTGCAGCACTGGGTAGCACATGCGCTGCACGTGGACAACCACGCCGTGCGCGTGGAGTGCCGCCGCATGGGCGGTGGCTTTGGCGGCAAGGAAACCCAAGCCGGGCATCTGGCGGTGTGGGCCGCCATTGCAGCCAACAAGCTGCGCTGCCCGGTGAAGCTGCGGCTGGATCGTGATGACGACTTCATGGTCACCGGCAAGCGCCACCCTTTTGCCTATGAATACAGCGCCGGGTTTGATGACACCGGTCGGCTAACCGCGCTCCAGGTCATGATGGCTGCCAACTGTGGCTTCAGCGCTGATCTGTCGGGCCCAGTGGCAGACCGCGCCATCTTCCACACCGACAACGCCTACTACCTGCAAGACGTGGAGATCGCGTCCTACCGCTGCAAGACCAACACACAAAGCCATACCGCGTTTCGCGGCTTTGGCGGGCCGCAAGGCGTGATCCTGATCGAGGCCATCATGGGCGACATTGCCCGTCACCTAGGGCTGGACCCACTGGATGTGCGCATGCGCAACCTGTACAGCGACGAAGCTGTGGGCAACGCAGGCATCAAACGCGACACCACCCACTACGGCATGCGGGTGGAGGACAACATCCTCGCACCGCTGCTATTAAAATTAGAGCAGTCTGCGCACTATCGAAGAGGGCGGGAGGCCATTTTGGCTTGGAACGCCAGTCACAGCACCATCAAACGCGGCATCGCGATTACCCCAGTCAAGTTCGGCATCAGCTTCACTGCCACGCTGTTCAACCAAGCCGGTGCGCTGGTGCATGTGTACACCGATGGCAGCGTGCAGGTCAACCACGGCGGCACCGAGATGGGCCAAGGGCTGAACACCAAGGTGGCGCAAATCGTGGCCGATGAACTGGGCATTGGCTGTGAGCGCGTGCTATGCACCGCTAGTGATACCAGCAAGATACCCAACGCATCCGCCACCGCCGCCAGCGCGGGCACTGACCTTAATGGCCGCGCCGCCCAGTTTGCCGCTGCCCGCGTGCGCGAGAACCTGGCCGCGTTTGTCAGCGGACTCGACGGCTGCGGTGCCGGTGCGGTGCGGTTTGCGGGTGGGCAGGTCATGTCTCCAACTACCAGCCGCAGCTTTGACGAGGTAGTGAAACTGGCCTACGCCAACCGCATCCAGCTGTGGAGCGACGGCTTCTACCGCACACCCAAAATCCACTACGACAAGACCACCCTCACCGGCCGGCCTTTCTATTACTTTGCCTACGGAGCGGCC
>CAYXWW010000282.1:0-3794 GCA_964468905.1 uncultured Rhodoferax sp.
GGGCTCGGTATAAGGCTCCAGCCATTTGGCCCGGCCCAGGCGGGACTGAAACGTCACCTTGTACTGTTCCTTCGTTAGGCCCAGCTTGTCAGCCAGCAGACGTGCGGTCTTGAAACACTCGCAGTGGTACGGGTCGCCCAGTTGCAGCGTGCGTGCGGGCACACCATGGAAGCTCATCACCAGTTGGTCTGGCTTGCCCTGCGCTTTCCAGTGGCGATCGACGCTGGAGGCCAGCGCGGCGATGTAATCCGGGTCGTCGTGGTAATGGTTGACAAAGCGCAGCTCGGGGATGGCGCGGGTGCGTGCGGCCCAAGCATAGACGGCGTCAAACACGCTGGCCGTGGTGGTGCCGCTGTACTGGGGGTATGCCGTGAGCACCAGTACGCGGGTTACACCGTCGAGCTTCATCGCGTCTAGCTGCGAAGCGATGGACGTGCTGCCGTACCGCATGGCGTAGCGCACCTTGACGGCATGGTTGCGCTGGCCCAGCCAGCCCTGCAATAGTTTGGATTGCTTTTCGGTCCAAATTTTCAGCGGTGAGCCCTCTGGCGTCCACACACTGGCGTATTTGGCTGCCGATTTGGCTGGGCGAAACCGCAAAATGACGCCGTGCAAAATCAGCATCCACAGCAGGCGCGGGATTTCAACGACACGGTGGTCGCTTAAAAACTCAGCCAGGTAGCGGCGCACGGCTGCCGGTGTGGGTGCATCGGGCGTACCCAGGTTGCAGTAGAGGATCGCAGTGCGAGCCTGCTGTCCGTGGGTATAGGGCGGTTCGGTTTCAAAGGGCATGCGCTATTCTCGCTGACGCAACGCCGGTTGTGGATGATGGCGGTTGCAGTGCGCGCCCTCAGCGCCCAGGCGTGAGCGTGAGCGTACTCTTGGTGTTGGCTTTCACGTCTGCCGCACTCAGGTGCTGCGGCTTGTAAATACCTTCGGCAAAGAACGGGGCTTGGTCTGCATAGTGCGCATCAAACAGCACGCCACTCTGTCCCACGGGGTTGATGCCCACAGCCTTGTCGGGCTGGGCAAAATCAATTACGCGGCGGGTGGATGGGCCTGACCGCACAGCCCATGGCGCAGGGCCAATGTTGATGTTCATGTTGTTAGGCGTTTCTCGGCCGCCGGGTACCTTGAAAGGGCCCACGTTGAAGAGGCGGTCCAGCGGGTACTGCTGACCCAGCGGATGGGTGTGTGTCAGCGTGTGGGCGGTGCCCCAATTCCATTTCAGCAGGTCTTTGCCGTAGACAGATTCCAAGTGCTTTATGGTGTTCACCCAGGCAATACGAACTGTCTCGAACCGGCTCTCCACCGGCTTGGTGTTCACGTTGTCCCACCAGGGTGAGTTGGCGTCGGCTATGAGGCGGGGCAGGGCAGCGTCCAGCGCAAACGTTTTGAGAAGATTGTTGAACTGCACGTCGCCCAACTCATCGGCCATGGCCTCATGGGCCAGTTCGTACATCAATTGCGTGAACAACAGTGCGGCCATGCTGTCGCGGCTGTAGTCGCCGTCCCACAGGTCTAGCGGCTCCAGGAACGCCTTTTGGTAGGGGTCTGTCGTTACGTTTTTGAGGATGGGCATCAGGTCTTTGAGAATGCGCGGACCGTAGCCATTGCCGTTGTCCAACTGCAGGGCTTGTGCAGCGGCGGTGTCCCATTTGCGGTCTGGGTCGCGCAGCGCAGTGTCCAGGCGCTGTACACGATCGGCGAGTACGTAGTAGCCCGGCACCGGCACGCCGCTACTGGGCTTGGGCTGGTTGTTCGCTGACACGATGTAGCCCCGCGCAGGGTTTTCTTCCTGGGGGTTGTACTGGAAGTTGTAGAAGCCCAGCTTGTCGGCCTCCGCCGTGCTGCCATCCAAAATGAACGTTGGGTTGACACCCGCTGGGCGAATGGGCAGCTTGGCTGCCGCCCACCATGCAATGTCACCAGTTGCGCTGGCCCAAACTATGTTGAGGCCGGGTGCGTGAATTTTTTCTGCGGCTTGTCGCGCTTTGGCGCGGGTATCTGCACGGTTGAGTTCGTAGAAGGCATGTGCGAAAGGGTTGTCCGTCACGAGAAACGTCCACCACATGGCAATGGGTGTTGTGCCAAAACTGTCTTTGAACGCATCACTGATGATGGGGCCGTGGGGTGAACTGCGAACCGTCAACTTGACAGCTTCTGCGCCCCGCACGTAAATGGTTTCCACGTGGCTTTGCAGGTCTACCCACTGGCCGCCAATGGACACCTGGTTGGTATTGGTAGGGTTGGGCTTTTCGGCAATCAAGTCCACGTCGTCGTTCTCAAACATGGTCATGGTCCAGCCAAATTTGGCGTTGTGCCCCAGCAAAGCAAAGGGGTTGAGCGCGCCATAGTGCCCATACAAATCAAAGCCAGGCGCGCTCAGATGGGCCTCGTACCACACCGACGGTGCAGAGAAAGCAATGTGCGGATCCCCGGCCAGAATGGGTTTGCCGCTAGTGGTGTGCCTGCCAGAAATGGCCCAGCCGTTGCTACCCTCAAAAACTGGCACGCCAGCGGCTTCCAGCGCGCTTTGGCTGCGCTGGGCCAGTTGCGTGAGCCCTTGCCAGTCTTTGGCGGTGAGTGCGATGGCGGAGTGATGTGCAGGCGCAATGGCTGCAGTTTGGTCGATGACCCCTTCCGGATGCCAGTCCAGGTCAAAAACGCGCAAGTAATTGGGCCCTAGTTTGTCGCGAACGGCGGTCAGCACGGGCTCGGTCTTGAAGGCTGCCGCAAAGCTGTAGGCCAAGTAGCCCGCTACGGCGAAGCTGTCTTGTGCGGTAAATGGGCGCTTGGGGATCTTGAGGACGTTGAATTCCAGCGGTGGCGGGTGGCTGGCCTGGAATTGGTTGATGCCGTCCACATACGCCATGAGTGCCACGGTCGCAGGTGCAACTGGGTCCAAGGCGGTTGCCATCTCTAGTGCCTTGCCGCGTATGCCCAGGGTGCGAAATAGCTTGTCGGTGTCCAGCAGCGTGGGCCCCAGTATTTCAGCCAGTTCGCCATTGGCCAGACGGCGGATCATCTCCATTTGGAACAAGCGGTCTTGTGCGTGCACGTAGCCCAAGGCACGGTACAGGTCGGGTTCGTTTTGGGCGCGAATGTGCGGTACGCCGCGCTCGTCGTAGTCCACTGTTACCGGGGCTGTGAGCTGCTGTAGCGGCACGTTGCCGCTGCGCACGGGTTGCTTGGTATGGATAAGCCATGCTGCTGCACTGCCGACGATGACTACCAGCGCCGTGGCAAGGGTTGCAACAATTTTGATGGCTGGGTGCATGGGCGCGTTACTCCTGACGGGGTTTCATCATACGCAATCGCGGTTTGGTGGTGGGTGTCTTACAGCGTTTTACGTCGCTTTACATCGTTTTACGTCGACGAATGCCGATGTAGCGCTATCCCGTACAATTTTGTACCCTTCTTGTTTGTGACTGATCGCGATACCAATCATGCAAATATCCCCCGTAGTCTCACAACCCAAACCCGACCCACATGTGCCGGGTATTGACAAGTCGCAAGGGCTGGACACCAACAAAGCGGTGGTAGTACCCTTCACGCTCATTCGGGAAAACCTCCAGCGCAACACCTTCGGCCCCGCTGAGCAGCAAATCCCGTTTGAAGACCTCAAAGCCGCCGTCAACCGCCAAGGCTTTGCAATGAACGCAACCGAAGCCAAAGACACTGGCCGACCCGACGCCACCCAACCCACCACTGTGGCCCGCTTCGAACAAATATCCCGAGAAGCCGGACGCAGCGCCATGGACAGAGACCTGCGCAAGCTTGCCACCACCATC
>CAYXWW010000283.1:0-3788 GCA_964468905.1 uncultured Rhodoferax sp.
GCGCCTCTCGTTCTACAAATAACTGGCCACCGCCAAAACCACCGACCAGGTGGACACGCTGCTGGAGGAAATCGTAGACCGCTTCGGCAAGCTGCCACCGCAGGCCCAGACCTTGATCGACGTGCACCGTCTGCGCGTGCTGGCCAAGCCCTATGGCGTGCTGAAGGTAGACGCTGCGCCCGGCATCATCAGCATCACCTTCCAGAAGAACCCGCCCATTGACCCGATGAAGATCATCCACCTGATCCAGAAGAACAAGCACATCAAGCTGGCGGGGAATGAGAAGCTGCGGATTGAACGGGAACTGCCCGAGGCGAAGGACCGGGCGCAGATGGTGCGGGATGTTTTGAAGTCGCTGGGGCAGCCAGTGGTGGAAGCCTTTGCTGCTGCTGCGGCAGCCAAGTAGCTTCTTGGTCCTCTCCACAGAGTTTGGGGCATTGGCCCCCAATCTCTGCTATGGTTGCTGGCGGGTGTTGTGTTGCGAAACCTGCTTTGGGGCGGACGCCGACAGTCGCAAACCGAACATGAGCACCCGGACTAGGCCAGGAGCGAACATCCAGGCGACGCTATTCAAAGTGATGACACCCGTTTCCGCAAGACACTAGTCGAAGACATAGAGAGGAACCACCATCGTGCGCACCATACGTCTCTTGTGCGGAATTGTTCTGTTTGGCGTGCCGACGTTCGTTTTTGCGGTACCCAAAGGAACTCAACCGCCAAAAAATTTCCCGGTTCCACAGGTGTGGGCATGTATAACACCTGTCGAAGTAATGGTTCAATCAACCACTAAATTGCACTCCTCTCGGGACCGCAAGTCCCCGGTCGTTGCCACCCTGAATAAAGGGCAAGCAGCGACCGTCCTTGGACGTGTCGATGTTGTGAAACGCCCCGGACTAGCAATTGTCACTGGGCGACTTGAGCCACCCAATCTCCAATTACCTAAAGGCACGGAGGTCTATGCACTACAGGAGTGGGAACTAAGCTACTTCCATGCTTGGTATAACGGAACAGAGGTAGAAGGTGGATTGCCCATTGGAGATGACCGCTTCTTCCACATCAAACGCAAACCAATTGCTGAAGTTTGGTTAGAGGTACAAGTTGCTTTGCCGCGCGCTACTACGGGGTGGGCCTATGAAACATACGCATTCGATGACTGGAATGTCATGGGCACCTGCAAGACCCCAATGGACCAGGGGCAATAGCAGCGCAGTGCATTGGGACTTGTCTCAAGGCTTCACTAGACCCGTTGGCAACGTTGAGTCAGCGGCCTCAAATAGCCGCTTTGCATCTTTTGTATGCACTGAGTTCGCCCCTCGAAAGTGCGAGAGCCCAAGGCGGATGGCGTGGCGTGCATGCGCAGGCCGCACTTGCGGTTGCCACAGAGCAGGCAAGCCAACCTCAGCCTTAACGCAGCCCTGCCTGCACACCAAACCCGCTAGCCCGCGACGCGAGCCGGAGCATGCATGCCACGTCATCCGCCGCACGCACCCCACAAAACCATCCACCGAAAATATCAAAATTGATAGCACCAAAAGCACATTCGACGAGGGCTACAGCCAAATATCGCCAATAACTTTGACGCCATTCCTGCCCCAGCGTAGACTTCCTCATCCCGCATTCACATCGCAACGAGAACCTCAACCATGTTTCGACCCATCTACGTATTGACAGCTTTTGTGATGGGCATGCTGCCACTGACCAGTTTGGCTCAAGTAGACAACGCGCTGGCAAAAGCCTTGGTGAATGGGTCACCTTGGAGATTTACCAACAAACACGTCAACTTGATTCAGACATGGCGATTCACAGCCGAAGGAAAGCTTGAACACATGTCATCCCACGAGCCCAACCTGTGGTTGCTTGAGCAAATCACTGCGGACCAGACCATCGTGCACCCCTCAACGGCTGGTGGCAACACTGTCACCTATTCTTTGGATGCGGCCGGTAATGCCATAGCCCGGCACTCCAAAAACCCCTCTGAGTTCAAATCGATCAACGCCAGCCAGAAGTAGTCCACGCTTGAGCCCACCGTCCACATCCCGGCAAAGAGGACAAGCAGTACCAGGTCAAGGAAATCAAAGAATGGCTTACGGCCATAGGAGTGAAGCTATGAGCAGCATGACATACAAGGGCTACACCGCCCGTATCGAGTTTGATGAAGCTGACGGCATCTTTTGGGGCAAGGTGCTTGGATTGCCTGCAAACACCAGCATTACGTTTGAGGGAAAAACGGTTGCGCAGTTGACGCAAGATTTCCACAACGCAGTGAACTTCTACATGGCAGACTGCGCCAAATCGGGCAAAGAAGCACTCAAGCCTGCCAGTGGCAAGCTGATGCTTCGGGTTAGCCCTGAGGTGCACAGTGCCGCACTGATAGCAGCCCAGGCACACGGAGTCAGTCTGAACCAGTGGGCTTCGAAAGCTTTGCAGGAGGCCGCGCGGGCCTAGTTCAACGCATCCTTCGACCGTTGTCTGCCGCACATGTTGTCACAAAGATTCAAAGTTCATTTGTGCCATTCAAGGCGATAGAAAAATGCTGAACGCACGATTACTCAAACACCTTCCGCTCTCTGAACAAAGCCTCCAGATACTCCATATTTTCTGAAGGATGGCGCAAGCTGGTTTCCGGCACGCCTTGGCTCGCCGCAATGGCCGCCACCTTGCCTTGCTTGTGGAACATGGTGGCTGGTGCGAGCTTGGCGATGGGGTCTGTGTAGGCCGCTTGCGGCGAAATAATGGTCCAGCCATCGGTGCGCAAGCGGGCAATCAGGTCGGGCAAGAACAGCGCGGCGGCATCGTTTTCATGGAGCAAAAGCACGTGTTTGGGTGAGCGCTGGAGTGTCTTCTGGGCAATGGCATCAAAAAATTCTATCGACTGCACCAGCGTATCCACATACAGCGCGCTGGCCTTCGCGTAGTCGATGGTTCTTTTTTCATCCGCGGCCTTTACCAATATTGCGTTGATCGCCCAATCAAAATTGTCCACCGTGACATAGCCATCCCTATAGCCCAGCTCGCCCAAGCCTGCTTGCAGTTTGTTAAACGCAGCGCCATCGGCTCCGTAGTGCAAAAAAGGGAATCGGTGAAAAGGCAGTCGATTGCCATAATCTTTCAGGATCACATGCGCTTTATAAGCGTCCACCAAATAGTCAGTGGGGCCCGCTGTGTTGGCTGATGTATGGCTGTGGCTGTGATTGGCCAGATGGAATCCAGCCTTTGCATACTGGTGGAGGCGGTCACTGTTTTGCGCCGTGATATTGCTGGTTGTGACAAAGAAGAGCGCATCCGGAACCTTGGCATCTTTCAGATGGCGAATCAATCGGTCCGTGCGCTCGGCCCCGGTCATGAGTGAAGTGTCTGGCAGCGGTGCGTCGTCAAACGTCAGCGCAATTTCGCGCGCTGACGTTGGCCCGCACAAAACCACCCACAGGGCGGCGAGACAAACGATTTTTGGTAAGTTGACTATTGGCATACCCAAGCGACCATATCACGCAAAGCTAAACTGCCCCGGTGCCTGAATGGTGTCCACACCCACGTGGATGGTGTCCTTGGGCGCAAACTTGCCTTCGAGCAGCAGCTTGGACAGCGGGTTTTCAATACGCTGCTGAATGGCGCGCTTCAGTGGCCGCGCGCCAAACACAGGGTCAAAGCCCACCTTTGCCAACTCAGCCACTGCCGCCTCGCTCACCTCCAGTGCCAGATCCATCTTGGCCAAGCGCGCAGTGAGCGTGGCCAATTGAATCTTGGCGATGTTGGCAATGTGCGATGCGTCCAGCGAATGGAAGACCACG
>CAYXWW010000284.1:0-3756 GCA_964468905.1 uncultured Rhodoferax sp.
CAAGCTATTCCATCGCAGTCAAGACCAACCCCACAGGCCAAACCTGCGCGGTCACCAATGGCAGTGGCGTGGTGGGCACTACGAGCGTGACGAATGTTTTGGTGAACTGCTCCACCGTCGCAACGCCTGTAGCATCCGCCGGTTTCCGCTTCACGGATTCCTTTAACGGCTATATCTCCGGCACCAAAGCAGGGGCCAACCAAACGGGCCCGACGCCTGCTGTTTCGTGGAGCGGCGAGGCCTATACCGAGATGGTGCTGTGGGAAGACTTTAGAAATCTGTACCCAGAAGCCAAAACAGTTGCGGCACCGGTGAACAGCAAAGTTCCAGCCGATGGAAAACCCAACTCCATGCTGAAGTTTTATTACCTGCCTGGCGCACAGTTGGGCAGTGACTCATGGTCAGAGCAGCGCTTTACGCTCAATAAAAGTCTGATCGGTGATGGCAAGGGGCTCAAAGACATTTGGATGCAATATGACGTCTACATACCATCCAATTACTTCCTGTATGACTACGTCCCCCAAAGCAACAACTACTTCGGCGGCGGGCACAAGGTGGCTGTTTTCTATGCGGACGAATACTCGGGGCCCAATTCGACGATGATTTTTGGCGAAGTATTCGCGCGCCGCGACTCCGACAACTCTGGCACCCGATTAACGGACAATGTCAATCTGATTGATGCCAAAAGTATGCACAAGGCGTACTACATTGATTCCACCTTTTCGGTCGGCAATCCCACCGCACCGGGCGAGCGCATTTACAGTCACTTCGGGACCAACGAATCAACGCGGGCTGAGACGTGGGTGAAAGACAACGACCGCAACAACTGGCAGCGCCGCACGTTCCATTTCAAGTTCCCCACCAGTGCGACATCCAATGACGGCGTGCTGGAGGTCTGGATCCAGCGGTTTGCCGCCAGTGGCGCGGTGTCAAAGGAATTGAATACGCAAAATGGCAATTTCTTTGGCTACAACCAAAACTACTTCAATGCGGGATACATCAATGGCTACATCAACGGTGGATTCAAGAGCAGCACCGTAGTCAATATGCTGGTCGACAACTTCATCCTGGCCGAAGGGTGCGCCGCCAGCAGCTCGGGCACGCGCTGTATACCAGCGGCTATTGATGAGAATGCGATTACACAATAAATGCAGTTGTAGCCCTCGTGGAATATGCACAAGAAGCTATCAAATGAGTAGCAAAGGCGCAGCGCGCCGGCTCCTTGGATTCAACTACGAATCACTCCGCACTCTGCTGCAGCGCCCACATCTGCGCATAACGCCCGTTTGCGGACAATAGTGCGGCATGGTTGCCGCGCTCCACAATGCGCCCCGCATCCATCACCAAAATCTCGTGCGCATCCACCACGGTGGAGAGGCGGTGGGCGATGACCAGTGTCGTCTTGTTGCGGGCCACACTTTGCAGCTCGGCCTGAATGGCGCGCTCGTTGGCGGAATCCAGTGCCGACGTGGCCTCATCAAAAATCAGGATGGGCGGGTTTTTGAGCAGCGTCCGGGCGATGGCCACGCGCTGCTTCTCGCCGCCTGACAACTTGAGGCCCCGCTCTCCCACCATGGTGCCATAGCCCTTGGGTGTGGCGCTGATGAAGGCGTGGATATGAGCCGAGGCGGCGGCCTCTTCCACCTGCGCACGGGTGGCGCCGGGCTTGCCGTAGGCGATGTTGTATTCCACCGTATCGTTAAACAACACCGTGTCTTGTGGAACGATGCCAATGGCTTGCCGCACGCTGGCCTGCGTGACCTGCTTGATGTCTTGCCCAGCGATCAGGATGCGGCCGCCCTCTTGCGGATTGCTCACGTCGTAAAAGCGAAACAGCAAGCGTGCCAGCGTGGACTTGCCCGCGCCGGATGGCCCCACCACGGCCACCGTTTTGCCAGCGGGCACTTCAAAGCTGATGTTGTGCAGGATGGCGCGGCCGTTGGATGCAGCGGCAGTGCCGTTGTTGGCGGCGGCTGCAGAACTAGCCGCTGCAGGCGCGTCATAGGCAAAGCTGACGTTCTCAAACGCCAAGGTCATATCGCCCTGCAGGTGCAAGGGCTGCGCACCCGGCACATCGGCAATCTCGCGCTCGCGCTCCATGAGCGAAAACATTTTTTCCAGGTCGGTCAGGCTTTGCTTGATCTCGCGGTAGATCACACCCAAAAAATTGAGCGGAATGTAGAGCTGGATCATGAAAGCATTGACCATGACCAGATCCCCCAGCGTCATGCGGCCTTCCACCACGCCTTGCGTGGCACGCCACAGCATAGCCACCAAGCCAACGGCAATGATGAGCTGCTGGCCGGTGTTGAGCATGGACAGCGTGGTCTGGCTCTTCAAGCGGGCGCGGCGCAAGCGCTCCAAGCTTTCGTCATAGCGCTTGGCCTCAAAGCCTTCGTTGTTGAAGTATTTAACAGTTTCGTAGTTCAACAAGGAATCCACCGCCTTGGTGTGCGCCGCGGAATCAAACTCATTGGCCTCGCGGCGAAACTTGGTACGCCACTCGGTAATGGCCACCGTAAAGAGGATGTAGAGCACCAGCGCCGCCAAGGTGATCCACGCAAACCACATGTCAAACTTCACGGCCAAAATGCTGAGCACCAGTGCCACTTCAAGTAGCGTGGGCACGATGCTAAAGAGCGAGAACGAAATCAGCGACTCAATGCCCCGTACACCGCGTTCAATGTCGCGCGTCATGCCACCGGTCTGGCGCTCTAGGTGGAAGCGCAGGCTCAAGGCATGCAGGTGCTCAAAAGTTTGCAGCGCAATGCTGCGGGCCGCCCCCTGGGTGGCTTTGGAGAAAACCAGTTCACGCAGCTCCGTCAGCAGCGAGGTAGATAGCCGCAGCGCGCCATAGGCAAACAACAATGCCACGGGCACCACCAAAATGGCAGCCGGGTCGCCGGGCTTGTAGCTCATGCTGTCCACCAGATTTTTCAGCAGCAGCGGCACACCCACATTGGTCAGCTTGGCACCGACCATAAAACTCAGCGCCGCGATCACGCGCCACTTATAGGCCCACAGGTAGGGGAACAAGCGCTGCAACGTGCGCCAGTCAGATTGTGGTGGTGCCCCCGAGGCAAGAGAGCCCGAAACGGGAGATGGAGGTGGTGGGGAATTGGAATAGCCGTGGGCGCGCATGCTTGCAATCGTATAAAGTGGCAAGCACCATGCTTACCCCGGCGGTTTATTCCGCCATTACAGGATTGTGCCAATGTCTACCAATGCAAGCCCGCCCCTCGTTCAATTACCCGCAGATACGGAGCTTGTGCTCAAAGTCATCCCCATGCCAGCCGACTGCAATGCCAATGGCGATATCTTTGGCGGCTGGGTCATGGCGCAGGTGGACTTGGCGGGCTCGGTACTGCCGTTTCGGCATGCTCAGGGGCGTGTAGCGACCGTTGCGGTCAATGAATTTGTCTTTAAACAGCCCGTGCGACTCGGTGACTTACTGAGCTTTTGCTCAAAAGTGATTCGGATTGGACGCACGTCCATCACGGTCAAAGTGGAAGTTTTTGCAGAGCGCATTCGCACCCAGGGCCAATATATCAAGGTGACAGAAGCCACTGTCACCTATGTCGCCATCGACGACAACGGGAAGCCACGCGAAGTTCCCAAGCCTTAGCCGGCGCGGCCACCGCAGGGGGCGCAGGCTATTTGCGGTAGACCAGTTTGTTGGCCCCATGGTTGCAACTCCCCACCACCTTGCCCTCGCCGGTCTTGTCACTCGCTACCACCTCCAGGGTGTAACCCTTG
>CAYXWW010000285.1:0-3756 GCA_964468905.1 uncultured Rhodoferax sp.
CGACGTGATGCTGTTCAGTGATGGTGGCAAAGCAGTGCGATTTGACGAAAACGACGTACGCCCCTTGGGCCGCAGCGCCCGTGGCGTGCGCGGCATGATGCTCGAAGACGGCCAAGGCGTGATTGCGATGTTGGTCGCCGGTGATGAAGAACAAAGCGTGCTGACAGCCACCCAAAACGGCTACGGCAAACGCACCAGTATCACCGAATACACCCGTCACGGCCGCGGCACCAAGGGCATGATCGCCATCCAACAAAGCGAACGCAATGGCAAGGTTGTAGCCGCCACGCTTGTTCACGTGGATGACGAAATCATGCTGATCACGGACAAGGGCGTACTCGTCCGCACGCGGGTGAGCGAAATTCGCGAGTTGGGACGCGCCACGCAAGGCGTCACACTGATTGGTCTGGACGAAGGCTCCAAGCTCAGCGGACTGCAGCGCATTGTGGAGAACGATGCCAACGGCGCCACTGACGACGACACCGAAACCGACAGCAGCACCGAATAGCTATATTTTCAATAGCACACTACACCCATTTAACGAGGGCTAGAGCCCGGTTTATACAATACACTTGTGCCATGACTGAACCCGGTGTTCCTTTGCCCAGCCTGTCTGAATTGCGCGTCGAGATTGACGCCATTGATCAGCAGTTGCTGCGGCTGCTCAATGACCGGGCGTTAGTGGCCGAGAAGGTGGGCGAAGTCAAAAAGCGGGAGGGGACGGCTTTTTTTCGGCCCGATCGTGTTGCGCAAGTCATCGACAAGATCCAGCAGGCCAATCCCGGCCCGCTAAAAAATGGCCACGTGGCCGACATTTGGCGCGAAATCATGTCGGCCTGTCTGGCACTGGAAGCGCCGCAGCGCGTGGCGGTATTGGGCCCAGCTGGAACCTTCTGCGAACAAGCCGCGATCGAATTCTTCGGCGGTGCCGCTGATCTCATCTATTGCAGCAATTTCGACGAAGTGTTTCACGCCACCGCTGCCGGAAGCGCCCAATACGGGGTCGTTGGTGTGGAGAACTCCACCGAAGGCATGGTGACCCGTTCACTGGACCTGTTTTTGCATTCACCCACGCACGTAATTGGTGAGGTCACCCTGCTGGTGCGTCACAACCTGCTGCGGCTGAAGAATTCACTGGAAGGCATCGAAGTGGTATTGGCGCACCCGCTGGCGTTGGCCCAATGCCAGGCATGGTTGACCAAGCACCTGCCCCATGCCGAACGGCGTCCGGTATCTAGCAACGCCGAGGGTGCCCGGTTGGCAACAACCAATCCCGCTTGGGCTGGCCTCGCCAGTGAGCGGGCAGCTACTCAATTTGGCCTGCACATTGCTGCGCATGCGATCCAGGACGAAGCCTACAACCGCACCCGCTTTGCCATCATTTGCCTGCCGCAAACCGTAGGCACACCGCCGCCATCGGGCAATGACTGCACGAGTCTCGTGGTATCCGTAGCCAACAAGCCAGGGGCGGTTCATGACTTGCTGGTGCCGCTCAAGACGCATGGCGTGTCCATGACGCGTTTTGAATCACGGCCCGCACGCACAGGGCAATGGGAATACTATTTCTACATTGACCTGCAAGGTCACCCCTCTCAACCCAATGTGGCACTGGCCTTGCAAGAGTTGCAGCGCCTCTGTGCGTTTTACAAAGTGCTGGGTACCTACCCGGTGGCCGAATAATGCCGAACCTCAGGAATCCCTATGTTTGAACAACTTGGCTTGATCGGATGCGGCCTTATGGGTGGCTCTTTCGCGTTGGCACTGAAACGCGCCGGTCTGGTAAAGCGCGTCGTGGGCTATAGCAAATCGCCCAGCACCACCGAACGCGCACGCCTCATGGGCGTCATTGATGTCGAGGCACCCTCGGCACTGTTGGCGGTATCTGGTGCCGACATTGTGTTGATCGCGGTGCCCGTTGCAGCAACGGAAGCCACTTTCAAAGCAATCAAACATCTGGTCACGGCCAATATGCTGGTCATGGATGTGGGCTCTACCAAACGCGAGGTGATTGATGCTGCGCGTCGTGCCTTGCGTGAGCATGTAGGTTCGTTTGTGCCCGCACATCCCATTGCAGGCAAAGAAGTCTCCGGCGTGGACCATGCCGACCCGGACCTCTATGCTGGTCGACAAGTCATACTGACACCGATCGAACGGACGCTGACCGTACAACTGCAAAAGGCGGTTGATGTGTGGACAGCCATGGGATGCAAGGTACTGCAAATGTCTCCCGAGCAGCACGACGCCGCGTTCGCCGCTGTCAGCCATCTGCCGCACCTGATCTCGTTTGCCTTGATGAATGCCATCACCGGTCAACCCCAAGGCAAAGACTATCTATCTCTGGCTGGCCCTGGCTTCCGTGATTTCACCCGCATCGCTGCCAGCGACCCCAAAGTGTGGCGCGACATTCTGATTTCCAACCGTGAAGAACTGTTGGCCCAATCCAAAATTTTCCAACGGAACTTGCATGCTCTGGAACTCATGATTTCCAGTGGCAACACCGAGGCACTGGAAGGCCTGCTGGAACAAGCCAGTGTGACCCGAAGCCATTGGAGCATGACGTCCCGACACAACTCCTGATGTTTTCCACTGCATTTCTTGACCTGCCGCCCCTTGCGGGCGCCTCTGGCACCGTAACCCTTCCCGGCTCCAAAAGTATTTCCAACCGCGTCCTGCTGTTGGCCGCGCTGTGCGAAGGCAGCACAACGATCCACGACTTGCTGGATTCAGACGACACGCGCGTCATGCTGGACGCTTTGCGTGTTCTAGGCTGCGGCATTCGGCAGGACGGCAATACCGTGCAGATTGACGGTTTGGATGGCACGCTGCGCAATGCGCAAGCCAAATTGTTTTTGGGCAATGCAGGTACCGCCATGCGCCCGCTTACCGCTGCTTTGGCCGTGCTAGGTGGCGACTTTGAGTTGGGCGGAATTGCCCGCATGCACGAGCGCCCGATTGGCGACTTGGTGGATGCATTGCGCCCACTGGGCTGTAGCATTGACTACGTCGGCAATGAAGGCTTCCCGCCACTGCATATCGGCATGCCGAAGCTGCAGCTGGAAGCACCCATTCAGGTACGCGGCGATGTTTCAAGCCAGTTCCTGACTGCCCTTCTGATGGCTTTGCCCTTGGTGGCAACCAAGGCCATCGTGATTGACGTGGTCGGCGAACTCATTTCGCGGCCGTACATCGAAATCACCTTGAATTTGCTCGCGCGATTTGGGGTGAACATCCAACGCGACGGCTGGCAGCGTTTCACCATTCCAGCGGGTTGCCGTTTGCGCACACCAGGCGTCATTCATGTTGAAGCCGATGCCTCTTCTGCTAGCTATTTCATAGCACTTGGTGCAATAGCAACGGGGGCCAACCCCGAAAAGCATATTCGCATACAAGGTGTTGGGGCGGATTCGATCCAGGGCGACATCCGTTTCATGGAAGCTGCGCAGCAAATGGGGGCGCGGATTGAGAGTGGCCCCAATTGGCTGCAAGTTTCACGCGGCAGCTGGCCGCTACACGCCATCGATCTGGACTGCAATCACATTCCCGATGCCGCCATGACACTGGCGGTCATGGCGCTTTACGCCAAGGGGACCACCACGCTTCGCAACATTGCCAGTTGGCGCGTTAAAGAGACCGATCGCATTGCGGCCATGGCGACAGAATTGCGCAAACTGGGAGCCACGGTCGTGGAAGGTGCAGACTTTATTCAAGTAACACCTCAGACAAATGTTGCCGATTGGCGCGGTGCGAGTATTCACA
>CAYXWW010000286.1:0-3699 GCA_964468905.1 uncultured Rhodoferax sp.
TAGTCCTCCAGATAGACCTCGATGAAGGTCTTCCAGTTGTAGTTGCACTCGTGCATGACCACCTTGTCCAGCACATAGCCGTCAAAGTCCAGCGCGGCGCGCGGGCCCATGCCGGCCAGGTCTGCCGCCACATCGCGCCCGTTTTGCTCAAACAGCAAGCCGTTCCACTCTTGCAGCGGGTAGTTCTTGAGGTTGAGGCAAGGATCCTGCGCAAAATGGGGTGCGCCAATCAGCGTGCCAGCAGGTTGCAGTGCGCCGCGGGTGTCAATGCTTTGGGTGTTAGCGCCCGTGTAGGTCCAGCGGTGCAGCGGGCACACAATATTGCCCCCGGCGCTGGCCACTTGGCGGCCGTTGTCTGTTTGTGGGTAGAGCAGCGAATCGCGGCCCTTGAGCATCAACGCCTGGCGGTGACGGCACACGTTGGATACCAGCTCAATCCCGTTGGCCGTGCGCACCAGTGCGCGACCCTCTTGCTCTTGCGGCAGGGCGTAGTAGTCACCCACGTTGGGCACGCTCAGGGAATGCCCCACATAGCGGGGCCCTTGCTGAAAGATGCTTTGCATCTCGCGCTGGTACAGCGCGGGGTCAAAGTAGCTTGAAACGGGTAGTTGTGACGGAGTATCTGAAGACTCTGTCGAAACCCGCACGCTTATGGGCTTTGCGGGCTTTTTGACGATCGGGGGAAAGTCACTTTTGCACATTGTTTGCACAATTCTCGGTCCTGTAGATGCAAAACCCCCGTAGCCGGGGGTTCGCTGCCCCCGTTGCCGGGGGACGTTGAGGCAGCTACCTTGAGAGCTGCCTAGGGGGTTGGATTGTACCCCGGGGCGCAAATGCATTTCCCCACTCACCCCAGCCCTCTCGCCCCGTCGGACGAAAGGGGGCTAATGCGGACAGCCGATTTGGGTGGTGCGGGTTAGGTGGCTTCTAGGGTGCGATGCAGGTTTTTTAGTGAGTCGCCGGCCTTATAGTGAGGAGGGTCTAAGGGAGTGAACGTGAAATTGGTTTTTGGTGAAATGGGCGGCGCGACCCTGACGCATCGGTCGTGCTACTTAGGTGGATGCAGTGGCCTTGGGTGGCGCTCAAGTCTATTGCGCCGCCACGATTGGGTATGCCAAGACAAGGTCGAGACAACATCATGTTAAAAAGTATGAAACCACTCGCCCTGAGTCTCGTGCTAATGCTGTGCTTCACCGCAAATCAGGGTTGCGCCTCTGAGCGTGCGTCGTTCCAATGGCCGACAGAGAGCATGTACAGGGGAGACGTTGAGGTAAAGCAGGAAATCTCGGACCTTTTCTATTACTCTGCTACGACTGAGAGACTTGGGACTGATGAAGATGATATGAAGATCAGACTGGCGGCTCTAAGCAGATTTCCCGCAGACAACGCTAGCCCGGGATTGGGATGGACAGGTCAAACGATCAAGCAAGTGAGATGGATGCACGCGCAACTCGCTCTGGTTGCCATAAAGGTTACAAATCGCCAGCAACGTGGTGTCAGCATGTGGGAATGCACTTTGGTTTTGCTGAAGGATGCGAACGGAAATTGGGACGTACACCGCAACTATCGCCTCTATATGGGCGGAGCTATTGAATAGAGGCATTGGAAGATCTTGTTGAGCAGCTAGGAAACGCTGACGATTCAATTGCGTTTGCTCCCTCGGGTCGACCCTTTGTTAGCAGGTTTCACGCCGGTGGCCTTCACAATGAGACCCAGGCAAACCGCAATCTGAGTCCGGTATTTCGAAACCGCACCAAATTCGTCTCTTCAGGCGGGCGGCGTGGCCTGCGGGCGTAGGCTCCATTCGCGACAGCCACAGAATAGGCCTACCCACCACCGTGTTGACGCAGGAACATCTGCACACAAAACAAGTTCGCCCGCGAGCGTGAGCCGTAGAACGCAGGCCACGCCGCCCGCCTGCCGCGCGGTCCGGGCCGGAAGCATATGGCAATTTAGCCCCCTAGCCCTCGCAGAATAAGCACAAGCAGCTACTAAAAACATAGCATTCAAAATCAGCAAAAAGCCCTGCCGATTACCCGCTCGCCCCACATGGGCACCACATCGCGCCCAGCCCGGCAAGCGCCTAAAATCCCCCTTTGCTGATTTCAGCCTCAATTCCTTTTTTCCAATCCCATGCCCAAGGCCCCCGCCAAATCCAACCCTGCTGCCGACCCCACTGCCGACGGTGCAGCCGCCAGCCCGTTACCCGCCACTTACGAGGCTGCTTTGGGTGAGCTGGAGCAACTGGTCGGCCAGCTCGAATCCGGTGCCATGCCGCTGGACCAGCTGCTGTCGGGTTACCAGCGCGGGGCGCAGTTGCTGCAGTTCTGCCGCGACAAGCTGCAGGCGGTGGAAGACCAGATCAAAGTGCTGGATGCCGGCACACAGAAAGCGTGGAAGCCCCAATGAGCGCGATGATGGACGATGTGTCACTCGCCGGTTTTGATCTGGACAGCTGGAGCCGCGTGCGCCTGGCACAGGTAGAGCAGGCGCTGGACCGCTGGGTAACTGCCGACGTGCCGCAAGGCCTGAACCATGGTGCGCCTGCCGCACTGGTAGACGCCATGCGCTACGCCGTGCTCGATGGTGGCAAACGCTTGCGACCCTTGCTGGTGCTGGCCGCACACGAAGCCGTGTCTGCCGAGGGCGACGCAACAGGCTCTGCTGCGGCCCTGCGCGCTGCGTGCGCCGTGGAGTTGATCCACGCCTATTCACTGGTGCACGATGACATGCCCTGCATGGACAACGACGTGTTGCGCCGTGGCAAACCCACCGTGCACGTGCAGTTTGGCGAGGCAAGTGCCTTGCTGGCAGGCGACGCGCTGCAGGCGTTGGCGTTTGAGTTGCTAACCCCGCAAGATGGCGCTGTGCAGCCAGTGGTGCAGGCCAACCTGTGCGCGCTGCTGGCACGTGCAGCGGGCAGTGCGGGCATGGCGGGTGGCCAAGCCATTGATCTGGCCAGCGTGGGCTTGCCGTTGACCGAATCCCAGTTGCGGGAAATGCACGAGCTCAAGACTGGCGCACTGCTGCAGGCTAGCGTGGTGATGGGTGCCCACTGTGGGACGCCTGAGCCCGTGGCATTGCAAGCTCTACAGTCTTATGGCGCGGCCATCGGCCTTGCGTTTCAGGTGGTGGACGATATTCTCGACGTTACCGCTGACTCGACCACACTGGGCAAGACGGCTGGTAAAGATGCCGACAACAACAAACCCACCTACGTGTCCCTCATGGGGCTGCAAGCCAGCCAGGCCTATGCGCAAAACTTGCTGGGACAGGCCCGGCAAGCGCTGGATGGCAGTGGCCTGTCACGCCACCAGACTCGCGCCTTGCGCGCATTGGCCGACATGGTGGTCAACCGGGGCAGCTAGCGATATATGTTGTTGAAATCCACCTCTAGCCCTCGAATAATGTGCGTTAGCAGCTCCTAAAACCATAGCAAATGCCAAAATTCAAATACCCTCTGCTGCACACCATTAACTCGCCCGCAGACCTGCGCCAAGTCCCGCGCGCCCAGCTGCGTGAGTTGACTGACCAGTTGCGGGGCTTTCTGTTGCACAGCGTGGCCAAGACCGGTGGGCATTTAAGCTCCAACCTCGGCACAGTAGAGCTCACCGTGGCGCTGCACTACGTCTACAACACCCCGCACGACCGTGTGGTGTGGGATGTGGGCCACCAGACCTATCCGCACAAAATTTTGAC
>CAYXWW010000287.1:0-453 GCA_964468905.1 uncultured Rhodoferax sp.
CTGGTGGATCATCGTCGGATGCACGCCGTATTCGGCGGCAAGCTCCGACACCGTGCGCTCGCCCTTCACGGCTTCCAGCGCCACGCGGGCTTTGAACCCCGCGTCATGGTTCCTGCGTTTCTTCATGTTCTGATCTCCTCGTTCTTGGAGCCCAGCAGAAGGCAGATCGTAGCTTACGTCACTGTCCGATTTTCGGGGAGCAGCTCAGCCCTCTTGCGTTTGATCGGGGTCCGCACAATGAGTGGTGGAATGATCGGAGGCTCCTGTGACCCGCCAAGACGCAGCGCGACTGCGCCGCCAGCGCCATCACCACCGCGCGCCCCGATCACGTCCTCGCCGCCTCGCGTATCCTCGGCCACAACCAACTCTCGACGACGCTCACACATTACGAACAAGCCTCGATGCTCGAAGCCGGAGCGCGCCTGCAGGAAGTGCTTGAAGAGCTACAGGCGC
>CAYXWW010000287.1:489-3692 GCA_964468905.1 uncultured Rhodoferax sp.
GTCGGCTTCTTCGATCGATGACCAGGTTCGGCTCTGCCGCGAACGGGCTCTGGCTGCGGGACATGAGATCGTTGAGGTCTTCAGCGACTACGCGATCAGCGCAAGCGCGCTGCGCACGCGGCCGGGTATGCTCGCCCTGATGGACGCCGCGCGGGCAAGAGATTTCGACGTGGTTATCGCCGAGGCCCTCGATCGGATCAGCCGGGATCAGGAAGATGTGGCGGCGATTTTCAAGAGACTGACCCATGCTGACGTCAAGCTGATCACGCTCACGGAAGGCGAGATCAATGAGTTGCATGTCGGCCTGAAGGGCACGATGAACGCACTGTTCCTCAAGGACCTCGCGGAGAAGACGCGCCGGGGGCAGCGTGGCCGGGTCGAAGCCGGTCGCATCCCTGGGGGCAACAGCTATGGCTACCGGATGATCCGGCGTATTGCTGAGGACGGGAACCTGATCCGCGGCGAGAGAGAGATCCATCCTGGCGAAGCGGCGGTGGTGCGGCAGATTTTCGAGGACTATGCATCCGGGCAACCTCCCCGTGCCATCGCGGCCAGTCTCAACCGTCAGGGCATTCTCAGCCCCCGCGGTGGTCTGTGGAACGCGTCCACCATCAACGGCAGCCGGCAGCGCAAGAACGGCATCCTCAACAACGAGCTGTACATCGGCCGCATCACCTACAACCGGCAGCGCTTCGTGAAGGTGTTGATTTTCACCCAGAACTGAGCCGGTTTTTTCACCGAGAAGTGAGCCACCTCTGATTATGGATTTCGGCTCATGCTGGGGTCAAGTGCGGGTTTGTCTCCTTCTTTTTTCGGGCTGCGGCAGCTGAGCTTGCCTTGAAGCGGAAGCTGTCGTTGCCGGTTTCCAGGATGTGGCAGCGGTGGGTGAGACGGTCGAGCAAGGCGGTGGTCATTTTTGCGTCGCCAAAGACCGTGGCCCATTCGCTGAAGCTGAGGTTGGTGGTGATGACGACGCTGGTGCGTTCGTAGAGTTTGCTCAGCAGATGGAACAGCAGGGCCCCGCCTGATGCGCTGAACGGCAAGTATCCCAGTTCGTCCAAGATCACGAGGTCGAGCTTGGTCAAGCCTTCCGCGATCTGTCCGGCTTTGCCCTTGGCCTTTTCCTGTTCAAGGGCGTTGACCAACTCGATGGTGGAGAAGAAGCGGACCTTCCTGCGGTGATGTTCGATGGCCTGAATGCCAAGGGCCGTCGCGACATGGGTTTTGCCGGTGCCCGGGCCACCGATCAGCACGACATTCTGCGCCCCGTCCATGAAGTCACAGCGGTGTAGGGTCCTGACAGTGGCTTCGTTGACCTCACTGGCAGCAAAGTCGAAGCCGGAGATGTCCTTGTAGGCCGGGAAGCGGGCTGACTTCATGTGATAAGCGATCGAGCGCACCTCGCGTTCTGCCAGTTCTGCCTTCAACAGTTGCGACAGCATCGGGATGGCGGCTTCGAAGGCCGGTGCCCCTTGTTCGATCAGGTCGGTGACAGCTTGGGCCATGCCATACATCTTCAGACTGCGAAGCATGATGACGATGGCGCCGGCGGCTGGATCATGACGCATGGCGACCTCCAGCGATCTGAGAGCGCAGGCCGTCATAGCGTTCGACATTGGCCTTGGGTTCACGGTGCAGGGCCAGTGCTTGCGGGGTGTCCAGCGGTGGCCCACCGATCACCTTGCCGTCGACCAGCCGATGCAGCAGGTTCAGCACATGGGTCTTGGTGGGCACGCCCTCGGCCAGTGACAGCTCCACGGCGGTCAGCACAGCTTGTTCATCGTGGTGCAAGACGAGGGCAAGGATATCCACCATCTCGCGATCACCGCCCGGCTTGCGGAGCATGCGATCCTGCAACTGTCTGAACGCAGGCGGTAATTCCAGGAAGGGCGCGCCATTCCGCAAAGCCCCGGGCTTGCGTTGGACCACCGCAAGATAATGCCGCCAGTCGTAGATAGTCTTCGACGGCAGATGATGGCTGCGTTCAATGATCCGGACATGTTCACAAAGGATATTACCTTCGCCTGCCACAACCAGCCGGTCGGGATAGATCCGCAGGCTGACTGGCCGATTTACGAAGGAGGCCGGAACGCTGTAGCGATTGCGTTCAAAGCTGATCAGACAAGTGGGCGAGACGCGCTTGCTCAGCTCGACGAAGCCGTCAAAGGCGACCGGCAATGGCATCAGCGATGCCTGTTCCTCGGCCCAGACATCGGCGATCGTGCCAGGCTGTTTGCCATGGGGTGTCTCTCGCCACAACGCGAGGCAACGCTGTTCCAGCCAGGCATTCAGCGCGGCCAGATCTGGGAAGTCCGGCATCTCTTGCAGCATCTGGTGGCGGGAATCCCGAACGTTCTTCTCGACTTGTCCTTTCTCCCAGCCAGCCGCAGGATTGCAAAACTCGGGCTCATAGACATAGTGGTTCGTCATCGCGAGGAAGCGCATGTTGATCTGCCGCTCCTTGCCCCGGCCGACCCGATCCACCGCCGTCTTCATGTTGTCGTAGATCCCGCGCTCCGGCACGCCGCCGAAGACTCGGAACCCGTGCCAGTGGGCATCGAACAGCATCTCATGCGTCTGCAAGGGATAGGCACGCAACAAAAAGGCCCGGCTGTGCGACAGTTTGATATGCGCCATCTGCAGCTTGGAGCGCTCGCCGCCCAGAACCGCAAAGTCCTCGCTCCAGTCGAACTGGAAGGCATCGCCGGGATCAAAGTGCAACGGCACAAAGGTCCCGCGCCCCGTCGTCTGCTGTTCGCGCTGCCGATCGGCACGCCACCGTCGTGCAAACGCCGCAACCCGGGCATATGAACCCGTGAAGCCAAGCGTCACCAGATCGGCATGCAACTGCTTTACGGTTCGTCGCTGTTTGCGCGACTTGCCAGCCTCGGTCTTCAGCCAACCCGCCAGCTTGTCGGCAAAGGGGTCAATCTTGCTTTGCCGCTCTGGCGTCGCAAATCTTGGTTCGATCGTGTTCGCTGAAAGATGCTTGGTCACGGTATTGCGCGACACGCCCGTCAGCCGTGCGATCTCGCGGATCGACAGCTTCTGCCGCTTATGCATGCGTCGAATGATGTTCAAAAGTCCCATGTGGATCACTCCGTTGCCCCCGCCGCTCACCGCTTCGGGGAAAGGTTCACATGGCTCAGTTCTCAGTGAAAATTATGCGCCTAACCGGCTCAGTTCTGGGTGAAAATCAACAG
>CAYXWW010000288.1:0-3686 GCA_964468905.1 uncultured Rhodoferax sp.
TAATGTTGACAGGTTGGTCCAGGTTGTTCAAAAACACGCGAATGATTTCACCAAACCCCAGCGTCACAATGGCCAGATAGTCACCACGCAACCGCAGGGTGGGCGCCCCCAGCAACACGCCAAACAGGCCGGCCAAACCCGCCGCCGCCGGTATCACCACCCAGAGCGGCGTGTGCAGGCCTAGGGGGAACATCTGCTTGATGACCGGAAAGGTGTCACTCAGGTGGGGCGATGCCATCAGGCCAAACATGTAGGCCCCAATCGCAAAGAAAGCGACGTAGCCCAGGTCTAGCAAGCCGGCATAGCCCACCACAATGTTCAGGCCGAGTGCCAACAAGACGAATAGCAGTGCCATATCGGCAATGCGTACCCAGGCATTGCCAAAACCCTGCAAGACCAGAGGCAGCGCCAGCAGCGCAATGGCCGCGAGCACATAGGTGATGGTTTGTTGCTGTTGCTTCATGTGCGTTGCTCCCCTTTAAGCACGATCCGCCACCCGCTCACCTAGCAAACCAGAGGGCCGCAGGGTCAGCACAATAATCAAGACGATGAAGGCAAAAATGTCGGAGTAATGGCTGCCCAACACCCCGCCCGTCCACGCGCCCAGGTAGCCACCGCCGATGGATTCAATCAGCCCCAACAAGAGGGCGCCAACCACCGCCCCGGCCAGATTGCCAATGCCGCCAAACACGGCGGCAGTAAATGCCTTGAGGCCGGGCAGGAACCCCATGGCGTGCTGGGCTGTGCCGTAATTGGATGCGTACATTACGCCGGCAATAGCCGCCAACACCGCGCCAATCACAAAGGTTGCCGAAATCACCATATCGGGCTTCACACCCATCAAGCCCGCCACGCGCGGGTTCTCGGCCGTGGCGCGCATGGCGCGCCCCAGTTTGGTGTAGTTCACCAGCCACATCAACGTGCCCAGTGAGACAGCGGTGAAACACAAAATCATGACCTGCGTGGGCGAGATGACGGCACCCCCAATTTCTATCGGCGTGTTGGACAGCAGCGTGGGGTAGGACTTGTTTTCTGGCTTCCAGATGATCATGGCCAATGTCTGCAACAAAATCGACATGCCGATGGCAGTGATCAAGGGGGCCAGTTTGGGGCTGTTGCGCAAGGGGCGGTAGGCCACTTTTTCAATCACAAAATTCAGCACGGCAGCCACCACGCAGGCAATAAGCAGGGCAATGATCAGAATGACATAGCCCGGTGTACCCGGCATGGACTCTTGCATCAGCCGAATAACGGACCAGCTGGTTAGCGCCCCCACCATCATCACCTCGCCATGGGCAAAGTTGATCAGGTTGATGATGCCGTACACCATGGTGTAGCCCAGTGCAATGAGCGCATACATGCTGCCCAACACCAGACCATTGATGATCTGCTGCAACAAAATATCCATAGAAATTCTCCGCGTTCTGGCCGTGGGCTAGTTACAAGAATTGTAGCCACGGGTATGTAGCAGGATCAGTGCCAGGCGCTTGGGTTTACCCCTAGTACAGCGATAGGATCAAAGAGCGTCGGGGTCAAAGTTCTCATCCAGCGAGAAGTCTCCCCGGTTATACGCCGCGATGACGTCTAGCGCCTCAGCCTCATAGGCGCTTGGCACCCGCACCCGGGCACCACCAACCGCAATCGAAATGAGCGCGTGCGCTTGGACCGTGTTTGTATCGCCAGCGTCGGCCGGAATTCCTGCGGCATTGAGGCACGAACAGAGCAGGTGCGCTTCAGTCGGTGACAGGTATTTGGCGACGATGGTCATGTCTCCCGCGTATTCACGCTCGACCGCTTCCTGTTGCTCTCGTTGCTGTGGAAGGGCCACCCCTCGCGCCACCAGTTCTTGCTCCGCCAGCTGCTGCGCATGCTCGGTAAGTCCACCGTCTGCGGCGCGGGACAGCAATTCTGAGTCACTGAGACTTTGCAGATGCGCTGTGAGATCGCTTGAGGTCATGTGATGTTCTTTTTCGTCGATGATGTGGGCAGCAACTCGGCGTAAGCAAGGATTGCATTGCGACCAACTATAGCCCGTCACATGTGCAACTTGTACAAGCGCTTGCGTCACCCATGCGGGCAGGGCCAGCACTTGGCACACCACAACAAGGAATTACGAACGTACGGTTTTAGTCAAAAAAACCATTTTTTTTTGACTTGCCAACATTAAATCGGAATCCTTTTTCAATGACGGCTCCTCTAGACAGCGTGCACACTCCTATGCCCCCTGCTATCCCAAAGGTACGCCAGACCGCAATCAGCCCAAACTGCTAAGCCTGGGCACCCAAATCACCACTACCTTGAGGCATTGCGCGCCTGCAACTGCCGCAACTTCTCGGCAATCCGAATCTCCAGCCCGCGCTCAACGGGTCGGTAGAAAACGGGCGCAGTCATACCGTCGGGGAAATAGTTTTCACCGGCAGCAAAGCCCCCCTCTTCGTCATGCGCATAGCGGTAGCCTTTGCCGTAGTCCAGGTCTTTCATTAGCCGGGTGGGGGCATTGCGCAAGTGCATGGGCACGGGGCGTGAACCGTCTTGTTTGATCAGGGCCTTGACTTCTTTGAACGCCTTGTAGACCGCGTTGGACTTGGGTGCCACCGCCAGGTACACCACGCACTGCGCAAGCGCCAGTTCACCCTCGGGCGTGCCCAGCCGCTCATACACTTCTGCCGCGTCCAGCGCCATGCGCAAGGCGCGGGGGTCGGCCAGGCCAATGTCCTCCGCCGCCATACGGATCAGGCGGCGCGCCATGTAGCGCGGGTCGGCCCCGCCATCGAGCATGCGCATCAGCCAATACAGCGCAGCGTCGGGGTCTGAGCCTCGCACCGATTTGTGCAGGGCGCTGATGGTGTCATAGAACTGCTCCCCGCCTTTGTCGTAGCGGCGCACGCGCTCGCCTAGCACCTTGAGCAGCCACACGTCAGTCACTTCATCCAGATGCTGCTGCCGTGCGGCCACGGCCAGCGTCTCCAGCGTGTTGAGCAGCCGGCGCGCGTCACCATCTGCATAGGCAACCAAGCGATCAACCGCTATGCTTTCTATAGCTGGTATCGCTTGATTGACGAGGGCTACAGCAATAATTTGCTTGAGATCGTCACCTGAAAGCGGTTGCAGCACATACACTGCCGCACGGGACAGCAGCGCCGAGTTCACCTCAAACGACGGATTCTCAGTAGTGGCACCGATAAAGGTGAAAAGGCCACTTTCCACATGCGCCAAAAAGGCATCTTGCTGGCTCTTGTTGAAGCGGTGCACTTCATCCACAAACACAATGGTTCGGCGACCATGGGCCAGAGCAACCTGCGCTTGCTCCACCGCTTCACGGATATCCTTTACGCCACCCAGCACTGCACTAATGGCAATGAACTGCGCATCAAATGCGTCGGCCATGAGCCGCGCAATCGTCGTCTTACCGACACCGGGCGGCCCCCACAGAATGCAGCTATGCGGCTGACCCGACTCAAATGCCACGCGCAGCGCCATGCCCTCGCCCAGCAAATGCTGCTGGCCTATGACTTCACCCAACGTACGGGGGCGCAAGCGTTCAGCGAGTGGGGTGTGGGTAGAGGACACGCTTTAAAAGGCTTTGATTTATAGATGTCTTAAGTGTAGCGAAGGGCTTGACTTTGACCTCGCAACAGAAAGCTATTCAACCCAACAAACCTGCAGCTTGAAACACCTCATGCCAA
>CAYXWW010000289.1:0-1717 GCA_964468905.1 uncultured Rhodoferax sp.
TGGGCACCTTTGTGCGCTTTTACGAGTTCATGTCGCAGATCGTGGATTACGACGATACCGACTTGGAAAAGCTCAGCCTCTACGCCCGCAACCTGCGCCCCATGCTGCGTGAAACCTTGTTGGATGAAGACGACATTGACCTTGGCAACGTGGTGCTCAGCCACTACCGTGTGGCCAAGATACGCCAGCAGGATTTGGTGCTCCAAGAAAACCCCGGTGAGGACAAGGTGGAGCCGGGCGAAGGCCTGGGTACGGCCAAGCCAAAGGACAAAAAAGAAGAGTATCTGTCGCAGATCATCAACCGCCTCAATGAGGTGTTTGTGACCGACCAGCTCACCGACAAGGACATGGTGAACTACGCCTATACGATCCGCGACAAGGTGGGCGAGAACGCCAAGGTGATGAAGCAGATCGAGAACAACTCGCCCGAACAGGCCATGCTGGGCGACTTCTCTAAGGCGATAGACGATGCCATCATGGACAGCAGTGAAGCCCACCAGAACCAGATGATGCAGCTACTGGCCGACCCGAGCAAGGCGGCAAATTTTGCGCGGATTGTGTTTGATTTGTTGGTGACGGGGCAGCAAAAGTAAATGCTACATATTTGCTAGCACAAACTCCATATTATTCGAGGGCTAGAGGCCAATTATCTCAATAGCCCTAACGCCAGCGGCAAGCTAACCATCCCCAACAGCGTCGACATCGTGACCAGCCCCGCCACATAGGCCCCGTCGTAGCCCATGCGCGCGGCCAGCACATAGCAGCTTGATGCGGTGGGCAGGGCCGAGAAGGCCAGCAGCACGGTGGTCTCCGGTGAATTTAAGCCAAACACCCTGGCCACGCCCCACGCGACCAGCGGCAGCACGAGATGCCGGATCGACAGCACACACACCGACAACGTTTTAGATCGTGCCAGGGCACCCAGTTGCATGCCTGCACCAGCAGCCATCAGGCCCAGCGCCAGCGATGCAGCACCAATGCGGGTGACCGATGGCTCCAGCCAGTGGGGAATGGAAGCGCCCAACAGGTTGGCCACCAGACCGGTGAGCGTTGCAATGATCAGCGGGTTGCGTAGCAGCTCGCGCGCCAGGTTGCGTTTGGCATGCCGCACCATGGGCCAGACTGCACCCACGTTGAACAGCGGCACACACACACCAATCAGCACGGCAAACAGTTGTGCGCCTTGGGGGCCGCTGAGCCGGTCTGCAATGGCCAGCCCAATAAACGAGTTGAATCGAAACGCCACCTGGGCGCTGCTGGCGTGGTCGCGCCGGTCAATCCACTGATTCAAAATCGGTAGGTGTGGCAAGGCGTAAGCCAGTGCAATGCCAATGAATCCTATGGACCAGCCGGCCCCCATGAGGCGCGAGGCTGCGTGAATGTCCAGCGGGCTTTTGACGATGGACTGGAACAACAGCACCGGGAACAAGAAGAAATAGACCAGCGACTCGACCTGCTCCCATACCGACCGGTTCAGTGCCGTGTAGCGGCATACCAGATAGCCGCACAGGATGAGCGAAAAATCCGGGAAAAGCAGTTGGGCATAGTTCACCCGGCAAGAATAGCAGTGAATCTAGGCAGGTGCTAGCGCGTGTTGAGTCAAGCGTGTGAGGGCTATTGCAGCGGCGGCCACTTGCTGCGGTTACTATTTGCACTTGCCTGTAGCAAACCACACAACTATTTGGAGAACTGCAACTATGCGCATCCCACAGCACAT
>CAYXWW010000289.1:1727-2826 GCA_964468905.1 uncultured Rhodoferax sp.
ATTGCCCTGAGTCTTTCCCTTCTTGCTGGTGCCGCGCTGGCACAAGGCTACCCCACCAAGGTCATCAAGCTGCAAGTGCCGTTTGCCCCAGGCGGCACCACGGACATCATCGCCCGCACCATTGCTGAGCCGTTAGGCAAGGCACTGGGTCAAAGTGTGGTGGTGGAAAACAAGGCCGGTGGTGGTGGCGTGGTGGGCGCGAATGAGACGGCCAAGGCCGCACCTGATGGCTATTCGCTGGGCATGGCCACGGTGTCGACTGTTGCATCCAACCCGGCCATCAATCCCAAGACGCCCTATAACCCGTTGACCGATTTTTCGCCCATCATCAACATTGCGGCTACGCCCAATATCATTGCGGTACACCCCAGTTTTCCGGCAAAAGATTTCAAGACCTTTCTGGCAGAGCTCAAGGGCAACCCGGGTAAATATTCATACGCCACATCGGGCACCGGCACCATTGGCCACATGCAGACTGAGCTGTTCAAAAATTTGACTGGCACCTTCATCATCCACATACCCTACCGGGGTGCAGGCCCCGCCATGAACGACGTTGTGGCCGGGCAAGTGCCTATTACCTTTGACAACCTGCCATCGCCCCTGCCGTTTATTCTGCAAAATCGGCTCGTCCCGATCGTGGTCGCTGCGCCGCAGCGCCTGGCGCAATTACCCAATGTTCCCACCTTCAAAGAAGTGGGCCTGGAGCCCGTGAACCGCATGGCCTACTACGGCATCGTGGGCCCGAAGGGCCTGCCCAAGGAAGTTATCGACAAGATCAACGCAGCCGTGCGCAAAGTGTTGGAAGACCCAGCTGTGAAGAAACGGATTGAAGACACGGGCTCCATCGTGTTGGGCAACACGCCAGAGCAGTTTGCGGCGCAGATCAAGGCCGAGTACGAGGTCTACAAAAAAGTGGTGGACTCCGCCAAGCTGCGCCTGGAATGACCGATGTCGCGGGCGGCCCTGGCGCAGCCACAGGTGCGACAGACATTGACACCTTCATCGACGCCTTGTGGCTCGAAGAAGGCTTGTCGCCCAACACGCTGGCAGCCTACCGCCGCGATCTCACCCTGTACGCCACGTGGCTGCAAGCCCGCGC
>CAYXWW010000289.1:2836-3654 GCA_964468905.1 uncultured Rhodoferax sp.
AGGCCTATTTTGCAGACCAGCACGCCGCCACCAAGGCCACCACTGCCAATCGGCGTTTGACGGTCTTTAAGCGCTACTTTCGCTGGGCCCTGCGTGAGGGTCTGCTGCACGCCGACCCCACGTTGAAGCTGCAGTCCGCCAAACAGGCACTGCGTGTGCCCAAGACGCTGACCGAGGCGCAAGTAGAGGCGCTTCTTGCCGCACCCGACACGGCGCAGGCGCTGGGCGTGCGCGATCGCACCATGCTGGAACTGATGTACGCCAGCGGCCTACGGGTCAGTGAGCTGGTGACGCTCAAGACGTTGAACGTGAGCCTGAACGACAACGTGTTGCGTGTGATGGGAAAGGGCAGCAAAGAGCGACTGGTGCCGTTCGGTCAAGTCGCAAGCGGCTGGCTGAGGCAGTACCTGGCATCTGCACGCGCTGAGCTATTAGCTGGCAAGCAGACGGACGACTTGTTTGTCACCGTGAGGGGCACAAACGCGGGCTCGGCCATGTCACGTGTCATGTTTTGGATGGTGGTGAAGAAGCATGCATTTGCCGGTGGCATCCGCGTGCCCCTGTCGTCCCACACCTTGCGCCACGCGTTTGCCACGCACTTGCTCAACCACGGGGCCGATTTGCGCGCCGTGCAGCTGTTGTTGGGCCATGCAGATATTTCCACGACCACCATCTATACACACATTGCCCGCGAGCGCTTGGCGACGCTGCACGCGCAGCACCATCCGAGGGGGTGAAGGGTTTGCTGGCTGCGACTATTAGTTGGCGGATTCAAGTACAAAGCGCAACGGAATGCAGTGTAAGTGGTCTCACTGGTA
>CAYXWW010000290.1:0-3652 GCA_964468905.1 uncultured Rhodoferax sp.
TTTTCTGCGGCGGGGTTCCACCAGGGGTCGTAGTGGATCACGGTGTCGGCCTGCGGCAGGTTCAGGCCCACGCCACCGGCTTTCAGGCTGATGAGGAACACGGGCACCGCGCCACTGGTGAACTGTTCAATAAGCGCATCGCGGTTCTGGCTGGCCCCCGTGAGCTTGACCCAAGGGATGTTGCGCTGCTTGAGTTCGGCCTCTATCAGCGTGAGCATGGTGGTGAACTGCGAGAACAACAAGATGCGCCGCCCCTCAGCCACCATTTCGGGCAACAGCTCCATCAGTTGCTCCAACTTGGCAGAAGTCTTGACCTTTTGTGCGGCAGCGAGCTTGAGCAGGCGTGGATCACAGCACACCTGGCGCAGTTTCATTAGCGCGTCCAAGATGGTGATTTGCGACTTGGCGAGACCCTTGGTGGAGAGCGCCTCGCGCACGGTCTCTTCCATACCAAGGCGGATGGTTTCGTACAAGTCGGCTTGTTTGCCGGACAATTCCACGCGCTCAATCGTTTCCACCTTGGGCGGTAGTTCACTGGCCACCAGTGCTTTGGTCCGGCGCAGCATGAAGGGGGTGATGCGGGCGCGCAGCTGGTGTAGACGTTCAGGATCGCCCTGCTTTTCAATGGGGGAGCGAAACAGCTCCTTAAAGCGGGCCTGGCTGCCCAAAAAACCCGGCATCAAAAAGTGGAACAGGCTCCAGATTTCGCCCAGGTGGTTTTCCATGGGCGTGCCCGACAGGCACAGCCGGTGGCGGGCGTTGAGCTGGCCCACCACTTGCGCGGCATGGGTGCTGGCGTTTTTGATGTTTTGCGCTTCGTCCAGCACCACCATGTGCCACTGCGCTTCCAGCCAGCGCTCTTTGTCGCGCTGCAAGAGGGAATAGGGTGCAATGACGATGTCATGTGCGGCCATGCTGTCGGCCACTTCGTGTCGGTCTTTGCCATGGATGACCAGGCAGCGCAGGCCGGGGCAAAAACGTTCGGTCTCACGCCGCCAGTTGCCCATCAGGCTGACCGGCGCAATGATGAGGGCCGGGTGGGTCAAGCGGCCCGCGTCTTTCTCGACCTGAATGTGAGCCAGTGTTTGCAGGGTTTTGCCCAGGCCCATGTCATCGGCCAAGATGCCGCCCAAGCCATGTTCACGCAAAAACTGTAACCAGTTCAGGCCTTGCTGCTGGTAGGGGCGCAGGCTCGCCTGCACGCTGGCGGGCACCGCAACCTCGGGCATCTCGGCACGGCCACTGAGGCGCTGGACCATGTCGCGCAGGTGCAGGGCTCCTTCCCACACCGCGCCTTCGCCTAAAGCGGCGGTGGTGCGCATGGCGTCCAGGCGCGAGAGCTTCAGGCTGTCGCCCGTAAAGTCATGGGCGCGGTCGCCCACCAGCTCCAGCAGCGCGGCCATCCAGGGCTTGAGGGTGTCCGTCGGTAGGCGAATGAAACCACGTTGCCCGGGTTGTAGATTGGGCAGGTACACGTAGGGCGGAATATCGGGTAGGCCGGTCTCAGGGTTCACGCGGCTGTTCGCAGCGGCCGCTATCAGGTTGGGCAGCAGGGGCAAAATGTTGTGGCGCTGGCCGTTGATCTCCATGCCCAGGGACAAATCAAACCATGGCGAAGTTGCGCTGACGTCTGCACCGCCTTCCGCACTGTCGCCTTGCTTTTGGCTTTGCGGTTGGAGCTGCACTTGCAACGCGTCGGCATGGGTGATCCAGCCTTGGAGTGCGTCGTCTACAGTGACTAGAAACCCAGCATCGCGCAGGGCTGCGTAGTCGGTATCGGACCACACCAGCCAGGTGTGTTGGGGCGCTTCACCGGGGATGCCAAAGATGCCGCCCTCGGCCGACATAAGCCCCATCTCCATCAGCCGGGTGATGGCATCCAGCTCCGCCTCGGAGTCGCGCTGCAGGAGCACGCGGCCTTGTGGGCCTTCGGCCAACACGGTGTTGCCTTGCCCCGCCCACCAGCCGCGCAGGCCTTGGTAGTCAAAGCGCAGTTGCACCTGGATCAGGCCACGGTAGGGCACCAGATCGGGGGCTTGCGGTGAGAGGTGCAGACAGGCCGTGGGGGTGATGCCGCCCACGGTGACCAGGCTCTCCAATATGGGTGGCGCTGGCAGATTGCCCAGGCGTTGCAGCAACGGCACCTGAAATTTCTTCAGCGCAGACGGGGCCAAGGCCGGGGCCTTGAGCAGCACGGAAAGCTGCGCATCGGAAATGCCCGGCACCTGCACAGCACCACACAGGCCTTGCGCGCTGTCGATGTAGAGCGGTGGCGTGTTGAGAAACAGTTTGGCTCCAGCACTTGCATGGGCCAGCTTGGCCCGTAGTGACCAACTGGGTGCGTTGGTAGTGGGCGTGCTGGCGCTGGTGGCGGTGACCTCTTGCCAGCTCCAGCCCAGCGATTGCGATGGGCCCCACTGCAAAGCGGTCTCGGGGCTGCCGTTGGTGTGGCAGGCATACAAGCGGCCGGTGCTGGCTGCCTGCTCCAAGGCTATCAGGCCGACCTGCCCGCACAGCACGGCGCTGGGGCTGCCGCTGTAGGCACTGTAGTAGGCGCGGCTGGGGTCGGGCATGGCCAGCAGTAGTTGCAATACTTCCCTGTCGGTATCGGTAGCACGGTCATATGCGGCTAGGCCCGCATGCGGCGGACTTCGAATGGCCTTGGGTTTGGCCCACTCGCCATTGGCCTTGCGGCTGGAGACCACGGCCTCCATGCGCAGTTGCTGCGGCCGGCCGCTGGGGCCAACGGGCTTGAGCAGGTACAGATACTGCTCCGCTCGGCCGGGTTCGTCGGGTGTGATGGGGGTTAGCGTATCGTGGACATCGGTGCCACCGGTGCGGTCCATCTCATGCAGCCATCCCAGCAGTTGAGATTCTGCTTCGCGACGCTGCAAGTCTTCCAGGCGATCTTGCGCTGCCTTTCTTGCAGCTTCCAGTTCTTCGGCGGTTGGCGGCGTGCTGCTGACGGGACGCACGGCATGCAGCGCCTGCGTGCTTTCCAAAATGCGGCGGCCATGGTAGGCCGCTTTCAACGTCAGCGCCACGCCGTGTTTGCAGTCGTAGCCTACCGGGCAGCTGCAATCTGCATTCCAGGTGTCGAGGTCGCCGGTATCGGTCAGTGTGAGTTCAATGGTTAGCGCGTAGGGTTGGCGTTGGCTACCTTGCACCTCGCCGGTCACCAACCAGTAGCCATCGGCCGGCGCTATGTCTAGGCTCCGCACATCTTGGCTGGCGTAGAGCAAGCGCCCCCGTGTGTAGGTGACGTTGGAGGCAAATTTTTCCAACGACTGGGGGTTGAACCAGACGCTGTGCTGTGCGGCGCCATATTTCATTAAATACCCCTGTAGCCCTCTAACATAGAGCGCAAACAGCTATAAATATCATAGCAATTGCGCTGCGTTATGCAGTGGGCGCTTCGGGGGCTGTGCTCGTTAACGCGTGTCCGGCCTGTTGGTCCGCGTGGTAGCTACTGCGCACCATGGCCCCTACGGCGGCGTGCTTGAAGCCCATCTCATAGGCCCGGGCTTCAAACATCTTGAAGGTGTCAGGGTGCACGTAGCGCTTCACGGTCAGGTGGCTGGTGCTGGGCGCCAGATATTGGCCAATCGTCAGCATGTCGATGTTGTGAGCGCGCATGTCGCGCATGACTTCC
>CAYXWW010000291.1:0-3642 GCA_964468905.1 uncultured Rhodoferax sp.
GACTGTCAGCCACGATTGCCGTCAGTGGTCAATAGGGGATGGCCGAACGCATACTTTTCAACGACAGCCAGTGCAGATGAAAAGTAAGAATTTGCAGAGCACCAAGGGCATTCAAGGCATTTTTTAAAGTGGCCTCAGAGAAATGCACATTGCGCTCATGCTTAACATTGTTGTAGCTCGCCCACCAAAGTGGGTTCTCGTCTCCGGCCCACCTCTCCCATGGTCTGAAATGAAGCCCGAAGCGGGGAACACGGACCACAGTATTCGTGAGTCCGTGCACATTCGGAACTATCACCCTTCTGTAGTCATCAATGTTCTTGCGACGTGCATCGGGCGCAAGCTCGCTGCAAAGCAGTTTGGCGACCACGTCTACTTCAGACGCTGCCGCAAAAAGCAGATGTGCTAGTTCGATCGAATAGACGCTGAAGTTCGGCTCACAGAACTCCACATACCTCGAAACGACTTCCATGTCATGTTCAAGTGCAAGGTAGTAATTCCAGTGCATTTTTGATGGGTCAACATAAATGGTCATTGCTTAGTTCTAAAGACAATTTGGGGGATCATGGTGGCACACCTGTCTACATCGTTGGATCGCAGGTGTACGCCAAACATACCCATAACAACAGTTAAATTACGCCACTGCAGATTTCATGAAATATTTGCTGCGCAGTAAATAATAACTGAAACATCGAATGTTCGCTATAATTGCCATATTTACTGAACAGCAAGCAACCACCAAACCATGATGTTTGAGTCTTCCCTGACCGAACGGCAGTTGATTTCACAGTTTCTTGAAGCCCTCCGTGTACTACCAGAGGTCCATGCCAACCTGGAACCTAGCATGTCGACAGCCGATCGCGGGCATGACGCGCAAATCGACCTACAGGTAGCGGGCAAGTCCTTCGTCGTGCTGGTTGAGGCCAAGAAGACCGTGTATCCGCGAGACGTACGGGAGGTGATCTGGCAGTTCCGAGAGGCCAGCCACGGCCGGATCAGGGGGCAAGGCAAAGAGCCGCTGTCACTACTGGTTGCCGAGTCTATTTCCCCGGGCGCCAAGGAGCTGCTCAGAAATGAGCATGTCGGGTACTACGACAGCGGCGGCAGCATGTATTTGCCTGCGCCGGGAGCCTACTTTTACATCGAAAAACCTCCGCCGAAGACCCTTGCAAAGTCGATTCGATCCGTGTTTTCCGGGCGACGCGCGCAAGTGCTTCACGCCTTGCTGGTCCAAAATCAGGACTGGTTCGGCGTGAAGGAGCTGGCCCAACGTGCGATGGTGTCCCCGGCCACCACCTCTCAGGTGTTGACGGAGCTTGAGCGTTTCGACTGGCTGGTGTCACGCGGGCAAGGGCCGGGCAAGGAACGCCACCTTCGAGAGCCCACAGCTTTGCTGGATGCATGGGTGAAGCAACTCGGATCAATCCGCCCCCCAGACCTTCGCCGCTACTACGTGCCAGCCACGAAAGCGGACAAATTGCTGGAACGCGTCGGCGAGGTCTTCGGCGCCCATGAAGCCGAGTACGCGATCAGCCACGAAGCCGCTGCGCAGCGCTATTCCCCATTTCTCTCCAGCGTTTCCCAGGTGCGCGCCCGCTTGCTTATCGGCGTGAATGCCGACGCCGCCATCGGTGATCTTGGAGCACGTGTGGTCAACGACGGCGCCAACCTGACCATCATCGAAGCGAAGTCGCCTGGCGAGTTACTTTTCCGCGAACGCGTCGGCGGAATCTGGCTAGCTAGCCCGGTCCAGGTCTATCTCGACCTGCTGCGCGGCGAAGGCCGTACCAAGGAAATGGCCGAGCACTTGCGCAAAGAAAGGATCGGCTTCTGATGGCCAAACCCGCATCGCTCGAGGGCTACAGCGACCAGTACACGCTGGACTGCGAACGCGTCCTGGTGACGCTGTTGCGCGGGTTGGGGCCGTGGAAGGACTCGGTCTACCTTGTCGGCGGCCTGACCCCAAGGTACTTGGTCGCCGCTCGGCCGCCTGCGGTGCCAGCGCATGCGGGAACCCTCGATGTTGACATCGTGATCGACCTACAGATCCTCGCCGATACCGAGGCGTATCACACGCTGGAGGAAAACTTCAAGAAGATGGGCTTCGAACGCGCCGAAAACGAGGCCGGAAAGAAACTCTCCTGGCGCTGGCAAGCCCGCACCGAACACGGAGCGCTTATGGTGTTGGAGTTGCTCGCAGATGCGCCTGATATCGCCGGCGGCAAGGTGCAACCACTGCCGACCGTTGGCAAGATCTCGGCGCTGAATATTCCGCATTCGTCCATCGTCTTTGACCTCCACCAGGTCACCGAGATCCAGGCCGAACTGCTAGGCGGCAACGGCGTAGCGACCGAGAAGGTCAAGCACGCCAACCTAGTCAGTTTCACCTGTCTGAAATCGTTTGCCTTCGATCAGCGCTTCGAACGCAAGGATGCGCACGACCTGATCTACTGCATTGAGCACGCACCCGAGGGATTGGTTGCCGTAGCTGATACCTTCCGCAAAGAGCTGGCTGGCAAGCACGGCGCAGTGATACAGGCTTCCCTGGCAATTCTGCGCAACCGGTTTGCACAGGACGAAAAGACTGAGGGGTATCGCAAGGATGGTCCGGTGTCAGTTGCCAAGTTCGAACTTGGCGAGAGCGACGTGCCCGAGCAGCGCGAGGCGAGGGCGTTGCGCCAGCGACAGGCTAGCGATGTGATCGAGCAACTCCTTGGGCGAGTGGAGAACGCAAAAGAGGGCACGATATGAGTTTTCCCGCCGATATAAAAGGGTGCATGAAGGATTGCATCTTGTCATTGTTCTGGCCGCGCAAGGACATTGTTGGCTTCTTTGAGAAGCACGGATGCACGAAGGCCGAACTGAGTAACCTACAGCTCGAAGGCGAGGGTGGCATCAAGCGACACGAGATTATCGATGTGCTCTTTGGCAAGCTAGATGCGCGACATGACAGCGGGCTTGGCCCGTTTCGCGCCATGTTGCAGTCGCTGTTGGTGTGGTCACACTTCGACCCGTACTACTTCGACAAGCTGCGCAAGCTGGATCGTGCGGTTGCTACTAGGAATCTCGAGCACCTGAAACAACTCCAGGAAATCCGTGATGCGAAGATCAAGTCGGATCGTGATCGGCGAGCGTCCCATGAAGCGGTACGCCAACAGCCCACGGTTAGCTTGGAAGTCCTACGCGGTGAGTACCTGGACCTTCTGGCCAGCAAGACACCAAGACAGCAACGTGGCTACGCGTTGGAACGCATCTTGGCCGAACTTGCCAGGCTTTCAAGCCTGGAGACGACGGAAGCATTTCGCGTTCATGGCGAGCAGATCGATGGTGCGGTGAAGTTCGACGGTGAGCACTACCTAATCGAGGCAAAGTGGCAGGAGAAGTCGGCAAGCAATGAACCCGTCTACCAGTTCGCTGGCAAGGTGGCTGGCAAGCTCTATGGACGCGGTTTGTTCGTTTCGGTCAACGGTTTCAGCACCGAAGTGATCCGGAGCCTGGTTATGGGCAAGGAAATTCAGACGCTTTTCGTTGACGGTGAAGATTTGATTCTCGTGCTTGAAGGGGTCGTCTCAGAAAACGGAAAAAATCGTACGCTAAGCCGGTTGCAGCGGCCGTAGCGGCCTGAACTTGCCCGCGCCGATCTTG
>CAYXWW010000292.1:0-2649 GCA_964468905.1 uncultured Rhodoferax sp.
GGCAAACCCACGCTGATGAAGATCATCTACGGAGCGGTCAAGCCCGACGCGGGGCAGGTGCAGTTCAACGGGCAGCCTATCCACATCCGCAACCCCAAAGAGGCTCGGGCCAATGGCATCAGCATGGTGTTTCAGCACTTCAACTTGTTTGACACCATGACCGTGGCCGAGAATGTGTGGCTGGGCCTGACCCAGAACAAGGCCCCCACGCTTGTCGCTGCGCGTACTGCGCTGCCCCCCGAGGGGGCTGAACTTGCTCGGGGCGGCCCTTCGCTGCGTTCGCTACTGGATGTCACCGCCAGCATCACAGACAAGGCCACCGAATACGGCCTGGACATTGACCCGGCCCGGCCCGTGCACACCCTGAGCGTGGGTGAGATGCAGCGGGTGGAGATCATCCGTGCGCTGCTCACGCGGCCTGAATTGTTGATTCTGGATGAGCCCACGTCAGTGCTCACCCCCCCAGGCAGTGGAGAAACTGTTTGTGGTGTTGAAAAAGCTCTCCAGCGAGGGCTGCAGCATCCTCTACATCAGCCACAAACTGCATGAAATCCGTGAACTCTGCACCGCCTGCACCGTGCTGCGGGCTGGCCGGGTCACGGGTGTGTGCAACCCGCAAGAAGAGTCCAACGCATCCCTCTCGCGCTTGATGATTGGTGCCGAGCCGCCCTTGCTGGAGCGTGCGGCCAAGTCAGCCGGTGCTGCCGTTATGCATGTGAAGGGATTGAGCCTGGAGCGGGATGACCAGTTTGGCGTGGACTTGCACAACATCCACTTGCATGTGCGTGCCGGCGAGGTGGTGGGTATTGCCGGTGTCTCGGGCAATGGCCAAAAGGAGTTGCTCTACGCCTTGTCGGGTGAAGACTGTCGTGCACCGAGGGGGAGTGTCCATATGGGTGATGTTGATGTATCCAACCTGCACCCAGGCAAGCGCCGCGCACTGGGGCTGCACTTTGTGCCCGAAGAGCGCTTGGGCCGTGGCGCAGTGCCCACGCTGAGCCTGGCGCACAACCTGCTGCTCACACGGACCGAGTCGATCAGCATGCCGCGCTTTGCCGGCGGCTGGATTCGGGTGGGCATGTTGCAGGCACACGCCGCGCGGCTGATCGCTGAATTCAAGGTGAAAGCCAACGGCCCGAGCGCTGCGGCGCGGTCGCTCTCCGGTGGCAATTTGCAAAAATTCATTGTGGGCCGTGAGATCGATGCCAACCCCAGGCTACTCATCGTGTCGCAACCCACTTGGGGTGTGGACGTGGGCGCTGCCGCGCAGATCCGTGGTGAGATTTTGGCCCTGCGTGATGCGGGTTGCGCCGTGCTGGTGGTCAGCGAGGAGTTGGACGAATTGTTTGAAGTGTGCGACCGGATGCATGTGATTGCCCGCGGCAAACTCTCACCCACCGTGCCCATTGCGGAGGCAACCGTGGAAAGAATTGGCGAGTGGATGAGTGGATGAGTGGACTGTGGGAAGAGGCGGGGGAGGTGCAACATGCCTAGGCTTAAATTGGAAGCGCGCCCCCAACCCTCGCACCTGTGGAGCTACGGCTCGCCGCTGCTGGCGCTGCTGTGTACCGTGGTCATCGGTGTCATCCTTTTTGCGCTGTTGGGCAAAGACCCGGTGCGTGGTTTGCAAGTCTTCTTCTGGGAACCCATTCGCAACGGCTATGCCGTGGGCGAGTTGGTCGTCAAAGCTACGCCGCTGTTGCTGATTGCGCTGGGGCTGGCCGTGTGCTTTCGCTCCAATGTGTGGAACATTGGTGCTGAGGGGCAATACATCTTGGGCGCAATCACCGCTAGTGGTGTGGCGCTGCTGGCGGACAAAACCACTGGCGGATGGATCATTGCAGCCCTGCTGCTAGCCGGTGTGCTGGGTGGTATGGCGTGGGCGGGCCTGACCGCGCTGCTGCGCGACAAGTTCAATGCCAATGAAATTCTGGTGAGCCTGATGCTGGTCTATGTAGCGGTGCAGATATTGGGCTACCTGGTTTTTGGCCCGTGGAAAGATCCCAATGGCTATAACTTTCCCCAAACCAAGAGCTTCGAACTGGCCACGCGCATACCGCGCCTGTTCGACGGTTCACGCGTCAGCATTGGTGTGGTGTTTGCACTGCTGGGCGTGGCGGGTGTGTGGGTGTTTTTGTTTCGCACCCGCGCCGGTTTTGCACAGCAGGTGGGTGGGCTGGCTCCGGCAGCGGCCCGCTACGCCGGGTTTTCATCGCGCGGCGCGTTGTGGACGGCGCTGCTCGTCTCGGGCGGCATGGCCGGTCTGGCTGGCGCATTGGAAGTGGCGGGGCCCATCGGCCAGCTCACGCCCTATGTGCCTGCAGGCTATGGTTTTGCGGCCATCATCGTGGCCTATGTGGGCCGCTTGCACCCGGTGGGCATGGTGTTCTCCGCGCTGCTGATGAGCATGTTTTACATTGGTGGTGAGCTGGCGCAATCGCGTCTGGGGCTGCCCAAATCGTTGACGGGTGTGTTCCAGGGGCTGCTGCTGTTTAGCCTGCTGGCGTGCGACACGCTGGTCAATTACCGCTTGCGCTGGGGGAAGAAATAATGGAATCCTACGCACTGCTGATTGCGGCCACGCTTAACGCGGGCACGGTTTTGGCCATTGCCGCATTGGGGCTGTTGATCAACGAGAAAGCCGGCATC
>CAYXWW010000292.1:2690-3619 GCA_964468905.1 uncultured Rhodoferax sp.
GGTGATCTGGCTCAACACCAACCAGTACGCCACTGGTCTGGCATTGAGCCTGTTCGGTGCAGGCTTCTCAGCCTTTGCCGGCATCAGCTATGTGCAAGAAAAAATTCCCGAACGGCCGAGTTTTGCCATCCCCTTTTTGTCGGACATCCCGCTGGTCGGCCCAGCCCTGTTTCGTCAGCATCCTTTGGTCTACCTCGCCGTGCTGTTTGCGCTGGCGCTGATCTGGTTTTTGTACCGGACCCGTGCTGGGCTCATTTTGCGCAGCGTGGGCGAGAGCCCGGAGTCGGCGCACGCGCTGGGCTACCCCGTGCGGTGGATTCGTCTGGGTGCTGTCACCCTGGGCGGTGCGCTGTGCGGCGTGGCGGGGGCCTATCTTTCTATTGTGTACACACCGCTGTGGGTGGAGGGCATGGTCTCGGGTAAGGGCTGGATTGCACTGGCCCTCACTACCTTTGCCACCTGGCGCCCGGCACGTGTATTGCTTGGTGCGTATCTGTTTGGCGGCGTGACCATGTTGCAGTTTCACTTGCAGGGCATAGGGGTGGAGGTGCCCAGCCAGTTTTTGAGCATGTTGCCCTACGTGGCGACTATTGTGGTGTTGGCCCTGATCTCGCGCAACCCGCGCTGGATTCGGATTAATATGCCCGCTGCCATTGGAAAGCCGTTTTATTCAGGTTCCTAGTTTCCGCAGCCTCGCGGTTGCATGTGTTTGACCACCCTTCGTTTTTAGAAAGAACTGACATGACCGATTTGAACAAACGCGCGTTAATGAAAATTGCAGCCTTGACGGCCGTGGCCAGCGCAGCGCTGGTGGGCTGTGGCAAGAAGGAAGAGGCCGTAGCGACACCTGCCTCGGCACCCGCGCCAGCTGCCTCTGCGCCTGCGCCAAAGGCAGAGCCATTGAAGATTGCTTTTGCCTACGTGGGCCC
>CAYXWW010000293.1:0-3614 GCA_964468905.1 uncultured Rhodoferax sp.
GGCGAATGATGTCGTCTTGAAAGATGCGTTCGGTGGCTTGGTCGCTCATGGCTGTGGGCTGTATGGGTTAAGAAGTGTCAGGCGGCGGCTTGCCAATCGCGCACGTCGATCTTGCCGGTGACGGCGGCGGAGATTAGGGCGGTGCGGCGTTCTCTACTAAGTTGAATGGCGGCCTCAACTTTTGAAACTGACAGATCGAATTTTTCTTTTGCAATGAAAACGTGTTCAACAATGGATTTTTGTTCGGAAATACTTGGAAAAACGCAGACCAATTTATTGACATCAGCCATGCCAATCGTTTTTAGTGTTGCTCCAAAGGTATATCTTTCCAGTTCCTCTTTCATTGCATAAAACACCAACAATAAGTATTCTGGAACTACTTTTTCTTCATCACAAATCCAGGCGATTACATGCTGCGAAACTGCCATCACACGTGTAGTGATAGCAGCCAGACCAATACTTGCATCCCTAGTAAACACAACACATCGTGCCGGAAGCTTTCTAGCAGATGAGTTGGCGATTCCTTTCTCATTGAGATAAAAAGCAGTATCGGTGATGTAGTCAACGGCTTTTAGCTGAGTAGAGTCGTTTAATGAAACCCAAGGGATATCACAGTTGATCCAGTATTTCTCGATCTTCTTGTCGGGCGTATGCCCACTTTCGATTTGCGCAATATTTTTAATGCGAGAGACGCTCCAATGCGCAGGCACTTCGCCTAGCCACTCCACGCCGGAGTCTTTCATCGGGGCGTTGGGGTTGAGGCCTTTGGTTACGGCGTGGCTGATGACGGCTTGCCGCTTTTCCTTGAGCAACTCAATCAGCCGCTGCTGCTTCTCGATCAAGGCATCAATCTTCGACGTTTCGTGGTCGAGGAAGGCGATGATTTTTTCTTGCTCGCTCTTTTCGGGAAGTAGCAACTCAATTTTCTTGAACTCGTCGGGATCAAGATCCCATTGATTCACGCGGATACCTTTTGATTGCCGGAGATATTGCGCGATGTATATGGGATGGCGAAGAAGGTAATGAATATATTTTGGAATAGCCAACTCAAACATTTTTAAGTTTGGCTGATAAACAAAATATGCGGGGCTAACAATACCCTCGTACTCGGAAATAGCGATGGAGCCCTGCCAGGCCTTCATCTTGTTCATTACCAAATTGTTGGGCTCGACCAGTTGGTATGCGGTCAAATCATCGGATGGCTTGTTGTTGTTATCGTCTCTGCTCGATGTTGGGATTACCCCGTAGTCTCTGTAGACCGAGAGGAGTTCTTTGTCCGCACAATCGGTTCTCTTTGTACGGGTATATAAACGACCAACCGGAACTGTCACCCAACGACGCGGCGCTTCGCCAAGCCACTCCACACCAGAATCCTTGTACTCCGCATAAGCCTTGTACCGACTCACTCCGCCTCCCCTTTGCCCATATTCGCCAAATAGAACTCATGCAGTTTGGCCTGTAGCAGTTTCTTGTCCGGCAACTGGGTCTGGTATTGGGCGACCAGGGCTGGGGACAGGCTCCGGCTCAGCGCGTACTCCACCACTTCGTCGTCTTTGCTAGCGCACAGCAGCAGGCCGATGGCGGGGTTTTCGTGGGGCTTTTTGTGGTCGCGGTCCAGGGCTTCCAGGTAGAAGTTGAGCTGGCCCAGGTGTTCGGGCGAGAAGCGGGTGGTTTTGAGTTCGATAGCGACCAGGCAGTTGAGGCCACGGTGAAAGAACAGCAGGTCCAGCGCAAAATCCTGCCCGCCCACTTGCAGCGGGTATTCGCTGCCAACAAAGCAGAAGTTACGCCCCAGTTCGGTGAGGAAACGGCCCAGGTGGTGCAGCAAGGCGCGGTGCAGATCTGCCTCGGCGTGCTCTTGCGGCAGGCCCAAAAACTCCAGGTAGTAGCTGTCTTTGAAAGCGCTGTTGGCCTCTGGCCGTGTCTCTTTCAGGGCCTGGGCCATTTTGACTGGCGCGGTGATGGTGCGCGCGAAGAGCTGATTGTCCATTTGCCTTGCGACTTCCCGCACCGACCAGCGTTGCTCCGTGGCGGTGCGGAGATAGAACTCCCGCTCTTCGGGGTGTTGGGAGCGGGTCAGTATGTGGAGGTGGGCCGACCACGCCAATTGTCTCAACAGTGTTGAGACAATTGGCGTGTCACGGTAGGTCTCGTAAAACTGCCGCATCCGCCAAATGTTTTTGGCCGAAAAGCCACGCAAACCGGGCTGGCGTCGCTGAATGAAGTCGGCCAGTGCTTCGACCGTACCTTTGCCCCAGGCCTCGGTGCTCAGTTTCTGGCTCACGTATTCGCCGACGGCCCAGTACAAATCAATCAGCTCGGTATTCACAGCGCGGCTGGCACGCTGCTTGGCCGACTCGATGAGCTGAACGACGGCCATGAAGTCATGGTCGGGGGTGATGAGATTGCTCATGAATGCACCTCGCGCAGCAGCGCCATGATCTCGGCGCTCACGGCATCCAGATCAGCATCGATTTCTTGCAGCGGCCGTGGCGGCTGGTACTGGTAGAAGTGGCGGTTAAAGGGAATTTCATAACCGACGATGCCGATCTCGCCATCTTTGGCGTCGCGCTTGCTGGCGTCTATCCACGCATCGGGCACATGCGGCTGCACTTCGGCCATGAAGTAAGCCTCGATGCTTTCGCTCACCGTGCGGCTGGGGTCTAGGGCCACGTTTTCAAAGTCGCGCAGCTCGCCATCGGCTTGGTATTCGATGATGTCCTTGTTCACCTCAAACAAGCCGTACCGTGGCTTGGCCTTGCCTTTGTGAACTTTCTTAATCACCTTTTCGGCGGCGGGGTTCTTCCAGCTCACGGCATCGGCGATCTGCTTTTTCTCTTTGGCGTCCAGCGTGATGCTGGCCTGCTTGGTGGCGGCGTAGATGGCTTCGTCATAGCCATTGAAGTCGTCAAACTGGGCGGTGCCAATCTCGGCTTGCAGGGCGCGGGCTTTGAGCAGCATGGCCTTTTGCGCCAGCCAGGTGTCGGCGTCGAGCAGGTCTTTGATCTGCTTTTCCTTGAGGTCGGCAAAGTGGCTTTTGAGGTAGGCGCGGATTTCTGTGGGGTGCGCGGCAAGGTGGCCGTAGTGTGGGCAGTCTTCTTTGTCGCTCCACTGCTCTGCCCCGTACTCGGCATATATCCACTGCATGGCGCTGCCGAGTGCGCCGGGCTCAAAGCGCAGGCTGGCGATGCGCTCTGTGCTGAACTGCCATGACAAGCGCAGTGGCCGTTCGATGGTGATGCGGCGGTAGCCGAATTCGTGCGTGGCGAAAATTTTGCTGGCGAAGGTTTTGACGGCTTCGGGCTTGGGGTTGGCAGCTTGGCGGCCACGGTTGCTTTTTTGCTCTGCGGGCTTGTCGAGCGCCTGCGCTTCGACCACCGCAAAGTTGCCAAAGCAGCGGGTGATGGTGGCGATGTCGCTGTCGTCCATCACATTGCGCTTGCTGCCCAACGATTTACGCATCTTGCCGCAGAGGTTGACGCCATTGATGAGCTGCACCATGCCTTTGCGCTCGGCTGGCTTTTTGTTCGAGAGCACCCACACATAGGTGGCAATGCCGGTGTTGTAGAACATGTCGGTGGGCAGTGCGACGATGGCTTCGAGCAGATCGCTTT
>CAYXWW010000294.1:0-3589 GCA_964468905.1 uncultured Rhodoferax sp.
GTCTTTGGTGCGCTGGCGTACCGTGGTGCCACGCTCCAGCACGATCGGTTTGAAACCCATTTGCGCCAGCACTAGCGCTGCAAACATGCCGCAAGGGCCAAAGCCCACCACCACCGGGCGCAGCGGCAATGCAGCAGGCGCTTGGCCCACCATGCGGTAGTTCATGTCAGGGCTGGGGCTGATGTGCGGGTGCTTTTCGTGGCGCTGTAGTAGCGCCGCTTCGTTGTTGGGCTGGGCCAGCGCCAGGTCCACGATGTAAACCACCAGCAAATCGGCCTTGCGGGCGTCAAAGCTGCGCTTGAAAACTTCCAGTGTGGCGATATCGGCTGGAGTAATGCCCAGCGCCTGTGCAGCCAACTTCTTTAGTGCGTCAACAGGGTGGGGCGCAGGGGCGCGGTCTGCCTCGGTTTCGGTGGGCGCATCGGCGGCGCGGCGCGCCTCTATGGGAACGGCAGAAAGTGGGAGTTTGAGTTCGGTAATGCGGATCATGGTTTGGCAGGCTCGTGGTTATCAAGCAAGGCGTGATGATAAAGCGTGGTTGGCTTCACACGGGGGCAGGTAGCTGTGTGCTTTTGATGGTGTCTAGAAACGCGCGCAAGGTAGCTGTCGGTTGGCGGCGGTTGGGATAGTACAGGTAGAAGCCGGGTATGGTGGGGCACCAGTCGTCCAGCACGCGGATGAGCGCACCGCTTTGCAGTGCTGCTTGGGCATAGGGTTCATAAAGGTAGGTAAACCCGACGCCTGCCAGTGCGGCTTGCAGTAGCAGCGGCATTTCTCCGGCTGTCAGGCGGCCTTCCACATCGATGGTCAATTTTTCGCCCGCCTTTTCAAATTCCCACGCGTAGCGTGCACCACTGGGGAAGCGAATGCGCACGCACGGTAGCTGCAACAGGTCCCGCGGCGAGGCCGGTGTTCCCACGCGTGCGAGCAACGCGGGCGACGCCACTACGATCAAGCGTTGCGCCGGCCCCAGTGGCGTGGCGACCATGTCCTGTTGCAAGCTCTCGCCATAGCGCACACCCGCATCGAAACCAGCCTCAACAATGTCGACAAAAGCGTCGTCCAACACAACTTCCACTTCAACCTCTGGGTAGCGCCGTAAGAATTCGGCAACGATAGGGCCCAGCACTAGCTCACCCGCCGGACGCGGTGCGTTAATCCGCAATAGCCCTTGTGGCGAATCGCGAAACGCATTAATGCCATCAATCGCCGCAGAAATGTCTTGCAACGCTGGTGCAACGCGCTCCAGCAGTTGCCTGCCTGCGGGTGTCAGCGCCACGCTGCGCGTTGTCCGGCTAAACATGCGGACACCCAGCTTGGCCTCGATCAAACGGACCGAGTGACTGATAGCCGAGGCTGTTAGCCCCAGCTCTTGTGCCGCCTGGCGGAAGCTCAGGTGCTTTGCAATGGTGTTGAGGAGCTTGAGGTCAGCCAGTTCCAGATTCATTTGATGAAAATTTTTCACTAGATTAGAAAATTATCCGCCATTTATTTATTTTTCATTCATCAATAGACTCGTGCCGGTTTCGCACTTGAACAGGAGAAATGATGCAAAACGATTGGAATCTAGCGGGGAAGACGTATCTGGTAACCGGCGCGTCGTCTGGCATTGGGGCAGCTACGGCCCTAGCACTGGGGCATCAAAAGGCCAACGTCGTGTTGGCCGCACGTCGGCAAGCGCAATGCGAGGACGTTGCGCAGCAGGTGCGCGAAGCCGGTGGTTCGGCGCTGGTCGTCCCACTTGATGTGACACAAGAAGCCAGTGTGGAGGCAAGCGTAGCGGCTGCAGTGAAGCACTTTGGCCGTCTCGATGGTGCGTTCAATAACGCCGGGGTCATGGGGCAGGCCGGCCCCTTGCACACACTGGCAGGGGCCGATCTGCAAGCAACGCTGCAGGTCAATACGATGGCCGTTTTGTATGCCATGAAGCACCAGATTGCGGCTATGCTGCAAACCGGCGGGGGCGCCATTGTGAACAACTTGTCAATCTCTTCTGAGATTGGCTATGCATACATTGCCGCTTACACCGCCAGCAAGCACGCCGCCCTGGGTCTTACCCGCAATGCGGCGCTGGAGTATTTCAAACAAGGCATCCGTATCAACGCCGTGAGCCCAGGGCCCACGGTCACGCCCATGGCGCTGGCGGGCTTTGGTACGGAAGAAAACATGCACGGTGCCATGCAAGCCTTGGCCCCGGGGCGTGCGGCGCAGCCGTCAGAAATTGCGGGCCCTGTGGTGTTTCTACTGTCGAATGCAGCAAGCTTTATCAGCGGGCACAACTTGGTGATAGACGGCGGCTTTACGGTTTAGAAGGCGCATGGGACGCCCACGATTGTGTGCGAACCTGGCGCGTGAGCATCATTCCCAGCATTTCTGTGGCGTTGGCCTGGTTCGTCAGAATCACGACGCCGGATTTGCTGGCTTCGTCGATAGCGAGGTAGGCGGCATATCCGCCCACCATGCCGTTATGCCACACCACACCGCGGTTGCCAAAGAGGCGATCCAGGAACCCAGGCTGAGCCCATCCAATGCGAGAGTCTCCGTCAAACTGTGGCACGCGCATTTTTTGAAAGCGTTGTGACGCTGCGCTGCCGCTTTGCAGGCTGGCTTGGATAAACGTCACGATGTCTTCGGCGCTGGAACTGTAGGCACCGGCACCCGCGAGTGCTGCAAACCTCCACACCGGCGTGGGAAGGCCTTTTTCTGTGTACCCTTGGGCCAGTTGCGCCCGCATTTCTGGCGTCAGGGTGATTGCGGTGCTGGTCATGCCAAGGGGAAGCAAAACCTTTTCTTTGACCAGGGATTCGTAGTCTCGCCCGGTCACCTTTTCGAGGACGTGTGCCAGTAGTCCCATGCCATAGTTGGAGTACTCAAATCGCCCGGCTTCTCGTTTGTCCTGTGCAGTGGCCAAATAGTCAAAAACATACGATGGCCCCAAGTGGCTATAGGGGTCCAGCAACAGTTTGTCATTGCCAGCCACCTGGGTTGCTTTGTCTTCAAGCGATTGGGGAATGCTAGGGAAACCAGAGGTGTGTGTAACCAGCTGTCGCAATGTGACGGATTGGACCGCGGGGGACAACGGCATCGAAGTGCCAAGCAGTTCATTCAACGTTGCATCCATAGAAACAACGCCTTCGTCACACAGCGATTGCAGCAGTGAAGCGGTCAAGAGTTTGCTGACCGATCCGATCTGGAATAGGGTTGTGGACGTTGGAACTGCCGGCGCATCTTTCTTGACGGTTCCGTAGCCCTTGATGAAACTGCGTCCGTCTTTGTAGACGCCAACCACGATACCCGGAAACTGCCCGCTTGTGAGGGTTTTATTGACTTCTGCGTCAATCGCGGCTTCAAGATCTTTCTCGTCACGCACGTTGTCGATCCGATACTTCAGATAGACGACAGCGGACACCGCTACAACGAGAAACACCGTAAAGAGGAAGTTGGAGATCTTCATAAAAAGTCGTTGAGTTTTCTAACGCAATACAGCGGTGGCACTAGGGCGGCCGTTTAGGGGCGCGATGCTTGGTAGGCCACTATCTCAGCCCTTGCCGCTTCGGCCAGTTGAGTGGTGTCGACGCCCAGCGCTTTC
>CAYXWW010000295.1:0-3529 GCA_964468905.1 uncultured Rhodoferax sp.
CATCGTCAACGTGACACCGTTTGAGCCCGAGTGGGAGGGTTACGTGACGCTGGAGTTCAGCAACACCACACCGCTGCCTGCCAAGATTTATGCCGGAGAGGGTTGCGCCCAGGTGCTGTTCTTTGAGAGCGACAAAGACGATGTGTGCGAGGTGAGCTACAAAGACCGTGGCGGCAAGTACCAGGGCCAGGTGGGGGTAACGCTGCCCAGGGCCTAAACAGGTTCTTGTGCCTGCAGGCGGTCCATGGCCTGCTTGAGGGCTTCAAAGCATTCCGGGTCCAGTGCCGTACCGACTGTCTTGGCCATCATGGTCAGGGTTTGCGGTATGGGCACGGCCCCGCGGTAGGGGCGCTCTGCGGTGATCGCATCAAAAATATCGGCCGTGGTGATGATGCGCGTCTCTAGGGTGATTTCGTCACCTTTCAAGCCCTTTGGGTAGCCATTTCCATCCAATCGTTCATGGTGTGCCCCGGCAATTTTGGCCAGTTCACTGAACGCATGAATCTTGGACAGTATGGACTCGGTCAGGCGCGCGTGCTCGCGCACTGCGGCCCATTCGGTAGGGTCCAGCGCACCGGCCTTGTCCAGTACGCTGTTGCTGACGCCCAGTTTGCCCACGTCGTGCAACAGAGCGCCGCGTTTGAGCCAGCGCCTGCGCTGGGGCGAGAGGCCCATGGCCTCCGCGATCAGGTCGGTATAGAGCGCAACGCGGGCGCTATGACCGCTGGTGTACGGGCTCTTGGAGTCCACGACCTGACCAAAGGCAGTGGCGATGTCGTCCAGGTAGTCTTCGTCTAGCGGCACTTCGCAGCTTGCCGGCTCTAGCGCTAGTACGGCGGGTCTGATTTGTTCTGAACCTAACATGGTCCAAAAGCCACCTTGCAGCGCCAGCGTCTCCATGGCGGCACACAGGGTGGGGTCAAACCACTGGCCGGCGCGGCTGCGTACCTCCTGCATGGCGGCGTCTGCGCCATCAGCCGTGTGGAACACGTCAACTACCTGAGCCAGCAAGGCGATGCGTGCGTAAACGGGAATCGCGTCACCCTGCAGTTGCTCCGGCTTGCCCTGGCCATTCCAGTGTTCATCCAGGCTGTAGATGCCGGCTGCAACACCCTCGGGAAAGCGCAGCAGGCGGGCTATGTCCGCGCCGCGTTGGCAGCGGGTTTGGGTCAATTCCTGCGCCAGCTCGGGACCATTGCGAAAGATGTTCAGAACACTGCGAAAGCGCTCTGCCAAACCGGCCTTGAGTCCTGTGTGCTGCAACACAAAGCGCACGACCTGCGGCAGGCTGTCGCCGACTTGTTTGAAGTCACGTTTGAAATTCAGGTCGTCCGTCAGGTAGAGCTCGCATATGCGTGCCGCGTTGCTACTGCAGCCCAAGTCTTTGAGTAGAAGCGTGTAGTACAGCTCCCACTGCTGGGTCTCGGTCAGTCCGATGGTGCGGCCTACGTGCATGCCAATCCAGCAACAGCGCACGCAGTGGCCCTCGGGTTGCCCTTCGGTAATGTCCAGTGCATGGCTCAGTGCGCTAATGAGCTCGGCCAGCTTAAGCCCCGCTGTAATCGGGCTGGTATCGGCAAATCGGGAGTGGGGCATGGCCAAAGTTTAGGGAGCTGTGGTGCGCTAGGCAAGCGCTATGTCGCTGCGTGTTGAAAATAAGCTTGTGCAATACGAAGGGAGTGGTGAGCGTTTCGCACGCTACCATTGGCGGAGTCGCCCCGCTTTGTGGGCCTGCAGGAGATCGACAATGAAAATGGATGGCATTGATGAGTCTGACAATGTGGAAGATCGTCGCGGGCAAAGCGGTGGCGGGTCAGGTGGCGGCGGTTTTGGCGGGCGCGGCATTGGCATTGGCTCCATCGTCATCGCCCTCGTTGGTGGGTGGATATTTGGTATCAATCCGTTAACCATTCTGGGTCTCATTAGCGGTGGCGAAGCGCCAACGGCACATGTGCAATCTGCACCCGCGCAAACTGCGCCAGCCAACGACCCGATGACGCACTTTGTCAAGCAAGTATTCAGGACAACAGAAGACGTCTGGACCGACGTGTTTACCAAGGGCGGTGCCACGTACCAAAAGCCAACGCTGGTGCTGTATCGCGGTACCACCACCACCGCGTGTGGTCAGGGTCAGTCTGCGATGGGTCCGTTTTACTGCCCCGGGGACCAGAACGTCTACATCGACTTAGGTTTCTACGAGACCCTTAAAACCCGTTTGGGCGCGCCCGGCGATTTTGCCCAAGCCTATGTGATTGCCCATGAAGTGGGCCACCATGTGCAAAATTTGTTGGGTATCAGCAACAAGGTCGAGCAAAAGCGCGGCCGGGTGAGCCAGACCGAATACAACGCTTTGAGCGTACGGCTGGAGCTCCAGGCCGATTGTTTTGCCGGCGTGTGGGCCTACCATGCCAACAGTGCCCGTCAGATGCTGGAGCAGGGAGATTTGGAAGAAGCCATCAATGCCGCCGCCCGTATTGGCGACGACGCTTTGCAGGCAGGAAGCGGCCGTACAGTCGTACCCGAAAGCTTTACCCATGGCACCAGTGCACAGCGCCAGCGCTGGTTTGCAACGGGCATCAAAAGTGGCAGCGTGAAGGCGTGCGATACGTTTTCAGCCCGGCAAATATAGCCCTCACACGTCCTCGCAAAGCGGGTAGCTGCCCCCTTTTTGGAAACCTAGGGGATAATACGGGGGTGCGCCCAAGGCTGGGTGCCCTTCAGCTATCGGACGGATAGCAACTTTATTTGCTATGCGTGACCGATTTGAATACTGAACCCCATACCTTGGCGCCCACTGAAACGTCGAACGAATTAACCGCGGATACGCCAATCATGGCGTTTGCCCAGCTGCAGCTGGCTGATCCTTTGGCCCGCGCGGTGGCTGAAATGGGCTACGAGTCCATGACCCCCATTCAGGCGCAAGCCATCCCTGTAGTTATCACGGGCAAAGACGTGATGGGTGCAGCCCAAACGGGTACCGGCAAGACGGCAGCCTTTTCATTGCCGCTGCTGCATCGTTTGCTCAAGCACGAAAATGCCTCCACCTCGCCAGCGCGCCATCCGGTGCGCGCCCTGGTGCTGTTGCCCACCCGCGAGCTGGCCGATCAGGTGGCTCAGCAAATCCTGCTGTTCGCCAAATACACCCACTTGCGCAGCGCCGTGGTCTTTGGCGGCATTGACATGAAGCCTCAAACGGCCGCCCTCAAGCGTGGTGTGGAAGTCCTGGTGGCCACGCCTGGGCGACTGCTCGATCACATCGAGGCACGCAATGTGGTGCTCAACCAGGTCGAGTACGTGGTGCTCGACGAAGCCGACCGCATGCTCGACATCGGCTTTTTGCCCGACTTACAACGCATCCTGAGCCATTTGCCCAAGCAGCGCGTGACCCTGCTTTTCTCGGCCACCTTTTCGCCCGAGATCAAGCGGCTGGCTGGCAGCTACTTGCAGCAACCTGTGACCATCGAGGTCGGCCGCCCCAACGCAACCGCCAACACCGACGACCAGCAGTTCTTCCGGGTGTGCGACGAAG
>CAYXWW010000296.1:0-920 GCA_964468905.1 uncultured Rhodoferax sp.
CGAGGCGACCAACAGCCTGGCCGACCAAGGCGTGGATGTATTCACCATGCACGTAGACGGCCCCAAGGTCATCGTCGAAACCGCGGCCAAGCGCGGCAAGATGGTTTGCGGCTACCACGCAAGCCAAGCCAAGCTGGCCCCCAGCGCCTACCTGACCGGTGCCGAGTGGAACTGGACCACCGCATACAAAACCATCATCGAAGCCGCACAAACCGGCAAGCCGCACCCCAACTTCCTGCGCGGTGGTTTGAAAGACGGCTACGTCAAGATGTCGCCCTACGGCTCCATGGTGACTGACGCGGCCAAGAAAGACGCAGATGCCATCAAGGCCAAGATGATGACCGGCAGCTTCGACATCTTCAAGGGCCCGCTAAAGGACAACAAGGGCAACGTGGTCATTGCCGCCGGCAAGAGCTTCAAGCAGACTGCCATCGAACTCGAAGGCATGAACTACCTGGTTGAAGGCGTCATCGGCAGTATCTGATTGCTCTCCATATGAACCGCGACACCCTCAACGACATCGGCCTGCCCATTGCTGCCATCGTGGCGGCGCTGGGTGTGTTTGGTGTCTTCGTTAGCTTTGCCGGGGTCAACCCGGTGGACGTATGGGTGCTGCTGTTCAGGGGCGCGTTTGGGGATTGGTTTTCGTGGCAGAACACGTTGCAACGCGCGGCACCATTGATGCTGACGGCGCTGTGCGTGGCGGTACCGGCGCGCGCCGGGCTGGTGGTAATTGGGGGTGAGGGGGCACTGGTGCTGGGCGGGCTGGCGGGGGCTGCGGCCGCCCACAGCCTGCCCTTGCCCAGTGGCGTCGTCGGCTCGGCTATGGTGTGTGCGGCGGGTGCATTGATGGGTGCGCTGTGGGTGGGCTTGGCTGGGTGGCTGCGCCAGTACCGCGGCATCAATGAAACCATTAGCAG
>CAYXWW010000296.1:930-3519 GCA_964468905.1 uncultured Rhodoferax sp.
CTCACTGTCTATAGGCAAGAGCTCAGCACCACTGCTGGCAACTGCCGACATAAATAGATCACCTGCCATCACCAAAGCTTCTTTATTAGCCAATAAAATCCGTTTACCTAATTTAGCCGCTTCAATGGTTGGTAGCAATCCTGCTGCTCCAACAATTGCCGCCATCACAGTGTCAACAGAAGTCAATGTTGAAGCAGTCACCAAAGCCTTGGCTCCATGTTCAACCGAGATGTTAAGCCCCATAGCTTTTAATTGATCATTCAAACGATTGGCAGCGTCTGCCGGGGCTTGGCTGGGTGGCTGCGCCAGTACCGCGGCATCAATGAAACCATTAGCAGCTTGCTGCTGGCGTACATCGCTATTGGCATCTTCAAACACTTGGTGGAAGGCCCGCTGCGCGATCCGGCCAGCTTGAACAAGCCCTCCACCCACAGCCTGCCTGAGAGTCTGGCCATTGGCGGCATTGGCGGTTCTGATGTCCATTGGGGATTGGTGTTGGGTGTTGCGGCTTGTGTGGGCTTGGCCATTTGGATGCGCTGGACGGCATCAGGATTTTCCGTGCGGGTGGTCGGTGGCAACCCGCGCGCGGCGCAGTTGGTAGGGCTTCCCGCCTCGCGTTTGATCATCACGGCCTGTGCCATTGGTGGCGCGTGTGCCGGGCTGGCAGGGGCAGTTGAAGTGGCGGCGGTGCACACCAATGCCAATGTCTCATTGATTGCGTTTTACGGCTACACCGGCATTCTGGTGTCCTTCATCGCGCGGCACCATCCGCTGGCCATCATTCCCGTGGCAATTCTGTTTGGTGGCTTTGGTGCTGCTGGCAGTATGTTGCAGCGGCGTCTGGGCCTGCCGGATGCGTCGGTCCTGGTGTTGCAGGGCATCGCGTTCGTATTGATTCTGGCCAGCGAGGCCTTGCGCGATGTTGACTGGAAGACCGTGCTGCGCCTGCCGCAGCGTCCACCAGAGACCGGGCCCAACAACGTAGTCGTCGGAGGGAACACGCCATGACCGCTGACCAATGGCTTGCTCTGTTCGCCGGTATTTTGGGCGGCGTGCTGCGTGTAGGTACCCCTTTCTTGTTTGTCAGTCTGGGCGAGTGCCTCACTGAAAAATCAGGCCGCATCAATCTGGGGCTGGAGGGCGTGCTGGTGCTCTCAGCCATGACCGCGTTTGGCGCGGCCTACCTCAGTGGGTCGCCATGGATGGGTGTGTTGGCGGGTGCGGTGGCCGGGGGGCTACTGGCTGCACTGCACGGCGCTTTGTGTTCCTTGGCGCGGGTCAATGATGTAGCCACTGGCATTGCGCTGATGCTGCTCGGTACCGGCTTGGCCTTTTACTGGGGCAAGCCATTGATACAACCTCAGGCACCGCAAATACCGGCAATTGAATTGGGTTGGTGGAGCGATTCCCCCGTGTTGCGCTCGGCACTGGCCGTCAACATGCTGCTGCCCTTGGGCTTGCTGATTGCGGGCATTTTGTACTGGGCCTTCAAGCGCACCCGCTACGGCTTGCTGGTGCGCATGGCGGGTGATTCGGCCCACGCTGCGCGGGCGCTGGGTTATTCGGTGGTGGGTATTCGCATTGTGGCTACCACTTTGGGCGGCATGGTGGCAGGTCTGGGCGGTGCATCGCTCACGCTGTTCTATCCCGGTAGCTGGAATGAAGGCATCTCCAGCGGCCAGGGTCTCATCGCCGTGGCGCTGGTGATCTTTGCACGCTGGAGCCCGTTGCGCTGCATCGGTGCTGCGGCACTGTTTGGCGGCGCAGGGGCGCTGGGGCCCGCATTGCAATCGGCGGGTATTGGTTGGGGCTACCACCTGTTCAACACTTTGCCCTATGCGCTCACGCTATTGATTCTGGTGTTTACCTGCAAGCCCGGCACCGTGGCGCAGGGCAGCCCGGGTGAGTTGACTGCCACACGCTAAAGGGTGGCTTCGATGATCGGCACTTTTATGGAGCAAGACACATGAGCGGCTTAGGTGGCTTGAACAAATCCAAACATGGCGTGGTCATGGGGTTGGTGCAACTGCAATTGCCCGTAGTCAAAACGCCCGTAGACTTGGCGGCACAAACCCAGCGCATTTGCGACATGGTGGCCAAGGCCCGGCGCAACCAGGGCACCATGGACCTGGTGGTGTTTCCCGAGTATTCGCTGCATGGCCTGTCTATGGACACCAACCCGGCCATCATGTGCACGCTGGATGGGCCTGAGGTAGCTGCCTTCAAAGCCGCGTGTGTGGACAACCATATCTGGGGCTGCTTCTCCATCATGGAGTACAACCCCGGCGGCAACCCCTACAACAGCGGCCTCATCATTGATGACCAAGGCAGCATCGCGCTGTACTACCGCAAGCTGCACCCCTGGGTACCGGTGGAGCCGTGGGAGCCAGGCAACCTGGGTGTGCCGGTGTGCAAAGGCCCCAATGGCAGCACCCTGTCGCTCATCATTTGCCACGACGGCATGTTCCCCGAGATGGCACGTGAAGCGGCCTACAAAGGGGCCGAGATCATCATCCGCACTGCCGGTTACACCGCGCCCATTCGCCATGCCTGGCACATCACCAACCAGGCCAACGCCTTCCAGAACCT
>CAYXWW010000297.1:0-3483 GCA_964468905.1 uncultured Rhodoferax sp.
GGTATTGAAATGACCAGCGACCACACCCTGGAAGAGGTCGGCAAACAGTTTGATGTGACCCGTGAGCGTATTCGCCAAATTGAGGCCAAGGCGCTGCGCAAGCTCAAACACCCCAGCCGCTCCGACAAACTGCGTAGCTTCACCGACACGTTGTGACCTACAAGCTGGCCGGCATCATGGGATGGCCGGTAGCGCATTCGCGCTCACCCGCCATCCACAACCACTGGATTGCCCAGCACAACCTGCAGGGCGCCTACGTGATGCTGCCAGTTCAACCCGAGCAATTGGCCACGGCATTGCGCGCGCTACCCGTACTCGGATTTGCCGGCTGCAATCTGACCATCCCACACAAGGTGGCAGCCATGGCGATCGTGGACCGCGTAGAACCGTTGGCACAACGCATTGGCGCAGTGAACACCGTGGTGGTGGAGAGCGATGGCTCGTTGACCGGGCGCAATACCGATGCATTTGGCTTTACGCAAAGCCTGCTGGAAGAACATCCGCAATGGAAGGCCAGCGCGGGCCCCATCACGGTGCTGGGTGCCGGTGGTGCTGCGCGTGCGGTTCTGGCGGGTCTCATTGACGGCGGTGCCGTGGATATTCGGCTGGTCAATCGCAGCAGTGCCAAGGCACACGACATGGCCCAAGAGTTTGGTGGCCCGGTGCGCGCCGTGGCGTGGGAAGACCGGCACGAAACACTGGCTGACCTGGGTTTGCTGGTCAATACCACCAACCAGGGCATGCATGGTCAACCGCCATTGGACTTGTCGCTGGCCAAGCTCCACCCCCAGGCGCTGGTGTCAGACATCGTTTACGTACCGCTGGAGACACCCCTGTTGGCAGAAGCCCGCCAACGTGGCAATCCAACGGTCAACGGCTTGGGAATGCTCGTGCACCAAGCCACAGCGGCTTTTAACGCCTGGTTTGGCGTTATGCCCACCGTTACGCCAGACCTGCTGGCCAAATTGACCGCAAGCCTTTAATTGGGTGATTTGGTGGCGCGGTCCATCACAAAGCCAAAGGCGTATTGCAACGCATCTTCGAGCGACACCTCAATCGCATGGCGTTCGTGCTCGGTCAGGTAAAACATCAAGTCCACATCATGGCGCACATACCGTGCGGGCAGGCGGTTGAGTGCCACGCAGGCCACATCACCCAACATATCCGGCGTAAACGCCGGGAAATCGTCCGCACGCCGGGCTACCTCTTCAAATACCAGGCGCTCGTAGTAGTTGTGAACCTGTTCAAAATTAAAGACCATGAAAATCTCCAAAACACGACATCAACAGTGCTGTCCTAGTCTAACCTTAGCACCTCCTCCAGCCCCTGACAAGCAATCTGCCAAATGCACTGTGCACCCGCCTTACAGCTATGAAACTTGTAGCAGTTGGAAAACTGCGATATAGTTTCACCTAATTTGATCGGCAAAACACCTAATTGCGGCCGCGGTAAATCTACCGGACCATTGGACTTTATAAAAATACGTATCGACGAGAGGTAAGTTAATGAGTGCTAAAGAAACGCTCGCCATCGGGCAGTTGTTGAGCCTGTTGGAGTCACGCTATGCCGTTCGTGTACTGTGGGCCCTGCGTGACGGCCATGCGCAGACATTTCGCCTGTTGCAAGACAGCGTAGGCGGCATTACACCCAATACCCTGAACACCCGTATCAAGGAGCTGCGCGAGGCAGGCTTGATGACCCACGGGAGCGACGGCTACAGCGTCACCCACCTCGGGGCCGATTTGCTCAAGCGCTTGGGAGATTTGCAAGCCTTTGCCGGAAAATGGGCAACCAGCCAGGCCAAAAAAGCGAACTAAGGCTGATTGCAGACGGCCCCCGGCCCGACAAAAGACGACAGGCTCTGCCTGTCTTTTTTTTGTCTGCGGCATAATTTAGGGCTTTTCACCAAAGGATTCACCCATGATCACCACCGCTACCGGCCTGCAATATCTGGACACCACAGAAGGAAGCGGCGCAGTTGCTACCAAGGGCCACAGCGTCACCGTGCATTACACCGGCTGGCTGTACAACAACGGCGTCCAAGGTGCCAAGTTCGATTCCAGCAAGGACCGTAACGACCCATTCGTGTTCCATCTGGGCGCTGGCATGGTGATCCGCGGTTGGGATGAAGGCGTGGCAGGTATGAAAGTTGGTGGTGCCCGCACGTTGATCATTCCTTCGGACCTGGGCTATGGTGCACGAGGTGCTGGCGGCGTAATCCCGCCAAACGCCACACTCAAGTTTGACGTCGAACTATTGGGCACTTCAGACTGAGTGAAAGCCCGCCTTGGCGGCCACGGCGAAGAAATGGGCCTTTTTTGGCCCCTTCGCGCCAAACCGCCCTTGAATTTTCTGGCTAAGCCCCCACAACTAGGCATGCCATTTTGGTAACCCTAGCAACATCTCCATTTTTTTGCATGTCAGAACCGTCATCTACCCCCCATCCAGCGGCCGCAGAGGCAAACTTCCAGAGCACCGAAGCCATGGTTGCTGCGCAAAATGCGACGGAATTCAACCCTGATTTCAACCCGGCAGAAGAGGCCTTGGCGCAAGTGCAAGCTGAACTCGCCGCGCTGCAAGCCAAAAGTGGCGAGTTGGCCGACCAATACCTGCGCGCCAAGGCTGACGCCGAAAACGCCCGTCGCCGTGCCGAAGACGAGATCTCCAAGGCCCGCAAGTTCGCAGTCGAAAGCTTTGCGGAGAGCCTACTTCCCGTAGCCGATAGCCTGGAAGCGGGTTTGACCATCAAGGATGGCACGGTCGAACAGATCCGCGAAGGTGCGCAGGCCACTTTGCGCCAACTGATCGCCGCCCTGGAGCGCAACAAAGTTATGGCCATTGCGCCAGCCGCCGGCACCAAATTTGATCCGCACCAACACCAAGCCATCAGCGTGGTGCCATCTGAGCAGGAAGCCAACACGGTGGTGGGCCTGCTGCAAAAGGGCTACTCCATTGCCGACCGCGTATTGCGCCCCGCCTTGGTCACGGTTTCGGCACCGAAATAACCCGCCTTACACGTATCACTTGAAATTCTTAAAAAAGCCTTCAAGTGAGCAGCATCTGAATTTTTAATCAAACAACTTGCAGCACTAACCTATTACGCTGTCTGCAATTGATCTTAGGAGTACATCATGGGAAGAATTATTGGTATCGACTTGGGCACCACCAACAGCTGTGTCGCCATCATGGAAGGCAACACCGCCAAGGTTATTGAAAATGCCGAAGGCGCACGCACCACGCCATCCATCATCGCCTACCAGGAAGACGGTGAAGTACTGGTTGGCGCATCCGCCAAACGCCAGTCGGTCACCAATCCCAAGAACACGCTGTACGCCGTCAAGCGCCTGATCGGCCGCAAATTCTCGGAAAAAGAAGTGCAAAAGGACATCGACCTGATGCCCTACAAAATTGCTGCTGCGGACAACGGCGACGCCTGGGTCGAGGTGCGTGGCAACCGCATGGCTCCCCAGCAAGTTAGTGCTG
>CAYXWW010000298.1:0-3476 GCA_964468905.1 uncultured Rhodoferax sp.
ATAATCGATTCATGGCTGCTCCTTAAAAACTGGACCGATGGTAGGCAAAGTCACGGACTTTGCCACCCTTGTCGAACTTGATGATGATTGTCAGGGTGCGCTGATTAGTCGAACGGGCGCCTGCTTTGTTGCCGCCACCAATGAGAATCAGCGTCGCGCCACCTTCACTTTGTGAGTAGGCCTGTTCTGTTGATACCTTGTCGTAGATCCAGACTTCCTGACGGTTCTCGTCGGTACTGACGATATTCGGTGAACCTAGGATTTCAGCTACCTGGCCGCCGGTCATTCCGACTTTGATCTCCCGCTGGACCTTACCGACGGAGAGGGTCTTTTCTGAATCTGGTGACCGCACATCCTCTAAATGCCAGCTTGCTGGCTGGCAAGCGGTGACACTTATACCCACCAATGGCACCCCTAACAACCAATATTTGCTCATTTTTATGACTCCTGACTGAATACGAAGTCAGTTTGCGCGCCCCGATGTATCATCAGATGACACACTCAACTGTGCATAATCAGAAAACCATAAAAAATTAAGGGATTTCCGGGGGCTCCATGGACCGCACAGAACGCTTCTATAAGATCCAGGCGCTGCTTAAGCGACCCCGGGGTGTGACTATGCGAGAACTGCAGGGTACTCTAGACGTCTCTCGCTCCACGCTGTGCCGTGATCTGGATTACCTTCGAGACCGCCTTGGTGTGCCCATTGTTTGGAATCCGAAGCTACAGGTCTACCGGATTGATGGCGCAGGTAATGCCGAGCATCAGGAGCTCCCCGGAGTTTGGTTCTCTGAGCGGGAAATATATGCCTTGCTCGCAATGATGGGGTTAATCGATCAACTTGAGCCACCTGGTCTACTGGCACCACGCATTGCCCCCCTAAAAGATAGATTGAGCCAACTACTGGAAGACGGTACGGGTAGCGCAAAAGAAGCCACAAAACGTATTCGGTTGCTAACCGTGGCACAGCGTCGTGTGGATGCTGAGCTGTTTCAGGTGCTGGTGGATGCGCTTATCAACCGTAAACGCCTCAACATTCGCCACATGGGGAGGCGTACCACCACAATCACCGAACGGGACGTCTCGCCCCAGCGCCTAGTCTACTATCGCGACAATTGGTATCTCGATGCCTTTTGCCACCTGCGGGACGATCTGCGCAGCTTCGCGCTTGATGCCATCGAAACCGCAGCAACTAGCGACAAACCAGCGGTCTCTGTTGATGAACTAACCCTAAAAGCTTTCTTTGAGGACAGCTACGGCATCTTCAACGGGAAACCAGACAAAGTGGCTGTTCTGAAGTTCAGCCCGTTCCGAGCTCAGTGGGTTGCTCGTGAAGTCTGGCATCCTCAGCAGGTTGGCCAGTTTTTGCCAGATGGAAGCTACAAACTTGAAATCCCCTACCGAATGGATACCGAATTACTCAGGGAAATCCTCAAAGAGGGCGCTGAGGTCGAAGTTTTGAATCCACAATCACTAAGAGATCATGTCGCTAAATCAGTTGGTTTAACAAATTGTCTGTATCAGACAAGAGCCTAAAGAAATGGGAATGCAGGAAATTACATCGCCGATACCAGTGGCAATCTAAGCTAGCATCTTACTGATGCTTGAAACCTTATTTCATAGTGTTATTGAGGGATTTGGACGTTAAAATGCTAAAAATCCGAGCTTAATAATGGATGTTAATAAAAACAAGGGGGTATGGTGACATCCAGCGAAATACAAAAGCTCGAGCAACAGGTAACTAGTCTTAGCGATCTCAATGCTAAGTTACTTCTGCTTGTGGGTTCTCTTGACACTCAGGTAAGTTCGATTTTGCACCTGCTTGGTGCAAAACTGGAGGTCAGCGCTATTAATCTAAGTCTTGAGTTGTCTGGAAAACTTGCGGCAATTCCTCGTAATAACAGGGCTTTAATGGTGAGTGAAATCTTAAAAGAGATTGCTTTTAATGCTTCATCACAAGATCTCTTGTTGCTTGAGAACATTGAATTTCTCTTTGAGCCATCTTTGCAAATTGATCCATTAGATACTTTGCGTAAGCTCGCGCATTCCAGGCGCGTCGTAGCCGTCTGGCCTGGTGAGCTGCGCGGTGACCGCTTGGTGTACGCCGACATGAGCCATCCAGAACATCGTGACTACAGCCGCGACGGTGCGGTTGTACTTGAAATTTGAGAGGGTAAAACATGAAATTTGGAGATCTAATCCAATTCGAGCAGATCGAGTCAGTCATTCAGCTGCTCGATGCCGGGCGTCCGGACGAGGCCAAGAAGCTCGTCGCGACCTACGTCATCTCCGACGACATGGCCGAGCGGATCTCCAAGCTCATGGTTCCTCAGCTCAGTTTCGACGACTCGGTCGATCACAAGGGCGTGCTGATCGTCGGCAACTATGGTACCGGTAAGTCGCACTTGATGTCGGTGCTGTCGTTGGTGGCTGAAGACGCCGCCTACGCGCCGATGATCCGCCACCCAAAGGTTGCCGAGGCGGTTACCCCCATCGCCGGCCGCTTCAAGGTGCTGCGTATCGAGGTGGGCGGCTTGCAGATGCCGCTGCGCCAGATCATCACCCTGCAGCTTGAGCGCTTCCTCGAAAAGCTCGGCGTCGACTACACCTTCCCGACGGCCGACAAGGAGCTCAACAACAAAGACTCCTTTGAGGAGATGATGGCCGCGTTCGCGGAAAAATTCCCGGACCAGGGTGTGCTGCTGGTTGTCGACGAGTTCCTGGAATACCTACAGTCCCGTCGCGACCACGAGCTGGTGCAGGACCTGGCCATCCTGCGCCAGATCGGCGAAGTCACCAAGCACCTGAAGTTCCGCTTCGTGGCCGGTGTGCAGGAAGCCATCTTCGACAGCGTGCGCTTCCAGCATGTGGCCGACAGCATGCGCCGCGTCAACGAGCGCTTCACCCAGATTCTGATCGACCGCCAGGACGTCAGCTTCGTCGTCTCCGCGCGCCTGCTCAAGAAAACGGCTGACCAGCAGAACAAGATCCGCGAGTACCTGACGCCGTTCGCCAAGTTCTACGGCTCCATGAACGAGCGCATGGACGAATACGTGCGGTTGTTCCCGGTTCACCCGGACTACCTGAAGACCTTCGAGCAGATCCACTTCACCGAGAAGCGCGGCGCCCTCAAGACCATTGAGACCGCCATGCTGGCCATCCTCGACCAGGAAGTACCCGCAGACAAGCCGCTGTTCATCAGCTACGAGAGCTTCTGGAACACCATCAAGGCCAACTCGGTCCTGCGCGCTGACCCGAACATCAAGGAAGTCATGCGCGTCTCCGAGGTGCTGGAGTCCCGCGTGCAGCAGGCCTTCACGCGCCCGACCTACAAAGCCATGGCACTGCGGGTCATCAACGCACTGGCCGTCCACAGGCTCACCACGGGCGGCGACATCCATGTGCCCATCGGCCCTACGGCCGCCGAGCTGCGCGACGCCCTGTGTCTGTTCCAGCCGGGCGTGGAGGACATGCCG
>CAYXWW010000299.1:0-3471 GCA_964468905.1 uncultured Rhodoferax sp.
CCCGCGGGGTACATGCCGGGCATCTCGGCAGTCTCCCCACCGATCAAGGCGCAGCCCGAAAGCTCACAACCTTTCGCAATGCCACCCACCACCGCAGCTGCGGTGTCTACATCGAGTTTGCCGCAGGCAAAGTAATCCAAAAAGAACAAGGGTTCAGCACCTTGCACCAGCACGTCATTGACACTCATGGCGACCAGGTCAATGCCCACGGTGTCGTGCATATTCCACTCAAACGCGAGCTTGAGCTTGGTGCGCACGCCGTCGGTTCCGCTGACCAGTACGGGTTCTTTGTAGCGCTTGGGCACTTCAAACAGGGCACCAAAACCACCGATTCCCGCCAGCACGCCCTCGCGCATGGTTTTCTTGGCCAGTGGCTTGATGCGCTCGACAAGGGCATCGCCAGCAACGATATCAACACCGGCATCTTTGTAGGACAGAGGGGTAGGGGAGCTTGATTGAGTCATGTGAATGGGGGTGCGATGGCGGCCAGAATGGGGCCCGAATGCTAAAGGCCGATAGAATTTGGCTAGATTTTAAGGGTTTGCCCTTTGGTTTCTGTATGCAATTTACCCCCACCCAAAAAACTTTTATAGCCTGGACCCTGATCGCAGCCCTCCTGGCCGCTGCAATGTGGCTGTTGGCCCCTGTGTTGGCACCGTTTGTGGTTGCGGGCGTGCTGGCCTATGCGTTGACGCCGCTGGTCGATTGGCTTGATCTGCGTCTGCGTGGTCGCGTGCCACGGGTTTTGGCGGTGTTGGTGGTGGAGTTTCTGTTTCTCGTTGTGATTTTGGCTATGTTGCTGCTCATGGTGCCGATCCTGGCAAAAGAACTGCCACTCATCCGTGAACAACTGCCATTTTTGCTGGAGCGCCTCAATGAGGCCGTCAAGCCGTGGTTGGCGCAGTGGGGGATTCAATCGACCTTCAATGTTGCAAGCATCAAGGCCTTTGCGTTCACGCACCTGAGTGGCAATATGGAAGACGTAGTGGGCTCGGTTCTGGCGTCGCTGAAGTTGGGTGGAAGCGTTGCGTTCTCCTTGATTGGCAATGCAATACTGATTCCCGTTGCGCTTTTCTATCTCTTGATGGATTGGAGTCGACTGGTTGGACTGGTGCGCGAGTTGATCCCGTTTCGGTTTCGTCAATCGACGGATGACTTTGTTGCCGAAGCGGATGCCGTATTGGGGCAGTACCTGCGGGGCCAACTGCTGGTGATGCTCATGTTGGCGGTGTTTTATAGCGTGGGCCTGGCGTTGTTTGGGCTGGACTTGGCACTACCCATTGGCATTTTTACCGGCATGGCTATTTTTGTTCCGTATCTTGGGTTTGGTGTGGGCATGGTGCTGGCATCGCTGGCGGGCCTGTTGCAGTTTTCAGCCAACCCCGGGCTGGGCTACACCGTTGTGATGGTCGCCACGGTCTATGGTTTGGGACAAGTGGTGGAAAGCTTTGTCTTGACTCCGCGTCTGGTTGGCGAGCGTATCGGCCTGCATCCCTTGGCGGTCATATTTGCATTGTTGGCCTTTGGCCAGCTGTTTGGGTTTGTGGGTGTGTTGGTTGCATTGCCAGCCAGTGCGGTATTGCTGGTTGCAGTGCGGCGCATTCGCGCGGGCTACTTGGCCAGCCACCTCTACGGCGGCACCTAGCCCAGGCATGAAACAAATCGCGCTTGATATTGGCTTGTCAGCTGGCCCCACGATTGCAAATTTTTGCGCCGGACCCAATGAGGCTGCACTACGCCACATGGAGATGTGGATTGGTGCCAAGTCACATGCCAGTGCTCCAGGCACGCACCGCTCTCCCGTGCCAACCTATTTTTGGGGTCCGACTGGCAGTGGAAAAAGCCATTTGCTCAAAGCCGCGCGTGAGGCATTGCGCGAGCAGGGTGCACGCGTGGGGTGGATGGACGCCACGGTGCACGAGGCCCCTGAATTCAAAGAGTCGTGGGCGGCCGTGGTGCTAGACGATGTGCATTTGTATACCGCCACGCAGCAGCATGCTGCTTTCAATTGGTTTGTCCATGCCCAGACCTTTCAGCGCCCGGTGCTGGCCGCCGGTGAAATGGCACCCGGCGAACTCAAGTTGCGCGATGACCTGCGCACGCGCCTGGGCTGGGGGCATATCTTTAGCTTGATGCCGCTGAGTGAGCCCGAACGCAGGGCCGTGTTGCGGCAGGCTGCCGATGCACGGGGAGTCTTTTTGGGTGACGAGGTCATGGACTTCATGTTGACGCGGTTCAGCCGCGACTTGGGAAGCCTGATGGAACTCCTGGACCTGATGGATGGCTACGCTTTGCAAACCAAACGGGCAATCACCATCCCGCTGATTAAATCGATGATGGAAAACAATTGATGACAGAGAAGAACCTGACTGAAGTTCCTACCGTGGCGCCGTCTAAAGATGACGGGCGCGCCAAGATAGCCTTGTTTGACCTGGACCATACGTTGTTGCCCATCGACTCCGATTACGCCTGGGGCGAGTTCACAATTGCGCGCGGTTGGGTCGACCCGGTGGCTTTCAAGCGCGACAACGATGCGTTTTATGCCCAATACCAAGCGGGAACCCTGGACGTGCACGCGTATGTGCGCTTCGCCACGCAAGCAATTTGCAAACAAGGTGCTATAGAATCAATAGCTGCTCATGCAGATTTCATGAGGGATGTGGTGCTGAAGGTCATGAAGAATTCGGCGCTGGAGCTGGTGCGCAAACACCAGCGGGCGGGCGATGCGGTCGTGATTGTCACTGCCACCAATGAATTTGTGACCCGCCCCATTGCCACTGCCTTTGGAGTCGATGAACTGGTTGCGGTTGAATTGGAGCGTGATGAATCACACGGTGGAAATGGTTGGTATACCGGCGGCATTCGTGGGGTGCCGTCGTTTAGGGAGGGCAAGGTAACGCGTGTTGAACAATGGCTCAGTGCGCGTGGCTTGGCGTGGAGCGACGTGCACATTACCTTCTATTCGGATTCGATGAATGACCTGCCATTGCTGGAGCGCGCCAACGCACCCGTCGCCACCAACCCCGATGAACGTTTGCGCGCGCTGGCTCTGACACGCGGATGGCGCATACTTGACCTGTTTAGCTAGAAAAAGGCAGAGCTTGCCACAGCGTGGAAGCAGACTGTCTCGCAAGAGAAAAAATGATCAAAAAATTTATTGACAAGTTATTGGGTAAATCGCCTGTTGCCCTCCAAGGCAAAAAGCCAAAATTTGGCAAACGCGTGGACGTGCCCGTTGAGGTGCATGGCATTGACCCGAATCTCGTGGACGAACGCGCGATCAATGTCGTGCGCACCCTGCACAATGCGGGATTTGAAGCCTACGTGGTTGGGGGCGCGGTGCGCGACTTGTTGGTGGGCTTGCGTCCTAAAGACTTCGATGTGGCAACCAATGCGACGCCCGAGCAGGTGAAAGGGCTATTTCGCAGGGCCTTCATCATTAGCCGGCGCTTTCGCATCGTGCATGTGGTC
>CAYXWW010000300.1:0-206 GCA_964468905.1 uncultured Rhodoferax sp.
CGTGGTGGCCGCTTGCTTTGAATTTGACTTCATGGGCGGCAGCATGGGCTCTGTGGTGGGTGAGCGCTTTGTGCGTGGTGTGGAGACAGCCATTGAGCAAAAAGTACCCTTCCTGTGCTTTACGGCCACGGGTGGAGCACGCATGCAAGAGGGCTTGCTCTCGCTCATGCAAATGGCTAAAACCAACGCTGCGCTGACCCGTCTGG
>CAYXWW010000300.1:216-3450 GCA_964468905.1 uncultured Rhodoferax sp.
TCAGCGTGCTGACCGACCCAACCATGGGTGGTGTGAGTGCCGGTTTTGCGTTCCTGGGCGACATCGTGATTGCCGAGCCCAAGGCACTGATTGGCTTTGCCGGCCCGCGCGTGATTGAGTCCACCGTGCGGGTGACGTTGCCCGAAGGCTTCCAGCGCTCGGAGTTCCTGCAAACCAAGGGTGCTGTAGATTTGATTTGCGATCGCCGCGAATTGCGCTCAACGGTTGCAAATGCGTTGGCCATGCTGCAGCGGCAACCGGCCGACGCGGTCAACTAACGCCAGACGCTTGCTGCTAACCGGCAGGCGCATCTACAAGGTCTGTGGATTGCCCTGCCACATCGCAAAACTCAGCGCAGATGCGAAACCTACCCAGGCAAGGTAAGGCACCAATAACACAGCTGCAAATTTGTGCACGCGCCAGAACATCAGCGCAGTAGCTGCAATCAACAGCCACAACAGCACGATTTCCACAAAGGCAGCCGCACCCAGGTGCCAAACAAAGAAAAGCCACGTCCACAAGGCATTTGCCGCAAGTTGCACCACAAACAAGGTCAACGCGGTTCTGGCCTTGCGCCAACCCTGTGCCTCCCACACCATCCACGCGGCAACGGCCATCATGGCGTACAACAGCGTCCACACAGGGCCAAAAAGCCAGGCGGGCGGTGCCCACACGGGGCGTACCAGTTGGCTATAAAAATTACCCGCATTGGCAGAGGCAAGACCACCCAACGCAGCCGCCATGAAGCACAGCGCCAGCCAGCCCAACAGACCCAATAGAGGGCTGGTAGGCCCTGGCTTTTTGCTTTTACGGGTATCTGGCATGGACGTCTCTTTTAGATGAAGCCCATTGTTGAGTCTCCCGCACTACAGGTCTGTGCGCCAAAGCACAAGGCTGCCGAAGCGGCATCACCTACAGCGCGACCAAAACGGCGACCTGCACATTGCCCAGCACAATGCCGGCTACTTGCAGGATCAGCAGCAACACCAGTGGCGACAGATCAATGCCTCCGACCAGCGGCAGCACGCGGCGTATGGGCGCCAAGACTGGCATGACGAGCCGCTCCAGAAAATCCGCGCCAACCGACTGGGTTTGAACCCATGACAAGATGGCGTAGATGATGACCAGACCGGTCATGCCCGAAATTGCCACGCGCACCAAGCCAAATACACCCAGCACGGCGACGGACACCACGCTGGTGGACATGCCGATCAACAGCCACAAAATCAGAAATTGCGCCAGTTGTATCAAGTAGGCACCTACCAGACTGGCCATATCCCAGCGACCTACCGCGGGTATGACCCGGCGCAAGGGCAGCACCAGCCAATCGGTCAAGGCAAAAATGAACCGGGCCAGCGGGTTGCCCGAACGCGCCGACATCGGGATGCGCTGGTATTGCATGTACAGGCGCAGCAGGCAGGTTCCAGCAACCAATCCGGCAGCAACTTCCAACAATAACGAGGTAATTTGGTAGAGCATGGTGTCCAATGAAATGTGCGTTTGCATCATAGCCGCACCGCATCGGAAGGACCAACAAAGGGTTTAGATGGAAAGACCTCGGCAAGCCAGTTTTGCACGCAGAAAGCCCAAGCCTTTATGCTATCGGTTCGTACAACGACTTACCAACACAATGCGTGCCGACAATCTCTTTCTGGCCATTGAATGCGCCGATCTTCCTGCACTCGAAGCCTTGATCGCGGCAGGCGCGGACATCGACGAAACGGATCTGGAGCAATACCAGGCATCACCCCTCGCTTATGCAAGCGAGCGCGGCAACGAAGCCGCAGTGCGCAGTTTGCTAGCCGCCGGAGCTAGGCCGGATGTTGGCGCGTATGCGCCACCATTGGTGTCCGCTGCCCAGTATGGTTTTGCAGACATCCTGTCACTGCTCTTGTGTGCCGGTGCGCAAGTCAATGCGGCAGATGAAAACGGTGCCAGCGCACTGTGGCATGCAGCCGCGCGGGGCTTTGCGGACATCACGCAGGTCCTCATCGAAGCGGGCGCCGATCACCTTCAACCCGACCACGATGGCGTATTGCCTGCCGGGGCCGCCGCCGACGCAGGCCATAAAAGGCTTGCGGCCTACCTGGAAAAACCAGCATCCCACCCGACGAAGCCCTCCCTTTGGCGCGGCAGCACCAAAAAATCACAAGAGGCCGCCCAAGCCCGATACGAAGCCCTTCGCCAGCCGCAAGCCCCTGAGCCTGAAGAAATATGGCACTTCGAAAATGGCATGGCCCGCTCACAATATGTCACCCAGGATTTTCCATCGGTCGCTGCATCGGGCAAACTGACTCTGGTGCAAGCCATGTTGGATGCCGGCCTTGCCCCAGACTGGACCCTGTTTGACGGCCACGCCACGGCACTGATGCAGGCCGCCCGCGCTGGCGAACTTGAGATAGTGGAGCTGTTGCTTGCGCGCGGTGCAAAAGTCACGCACAGTACAGAGAAAGGGCTCACAGCCCTGCACATGGCCTTGTATAAGCCGTCGGCACGCCGCCACGGTCCAGTCATTGAGCGATTGCTGAGCGCAGGTGCCAATCCGAATGCAGCGGACGACACAGGCCAGCGCCCCTTGCACATGGCCTTGCGCCACGCCATTCCGGCCCTTGTAGAAGCCCTCCTCAAGAGCGGCGCCAACCCACTTCTGCGCGACCCCGCAGGGCGTACGGTCGCCGACTGGGCACCGACATCTGGCAAACACGTGGCATCGATCCGCGCCCTGTTGGACGCCACGCACTGATTCTGACGGATCTTATAGGCCACATACCGGCGCGGTTCCTTATTGCTGCCAACATTAGAATAGAGGGCTCAGGCCATTGGCCGTGGCCTCACCCGATTTCACTCTGCGCACCCCCCTATGTCCGATCCTCACTCCCCAACTTCTGCCTCTGCTCCAGCAGCGTCCGCACCCCAGGACGAAAACCAGCTGATCTTGGAGCGCCGCGAAAAGCTCAAGGCCATCCGCCAGCGGCAGGCCGATGGCCATGGCGTGGCGTTCCCCAATGACTTCAAGCCCACGCACAAGGCTGAAGCGCTGTTTGCCGAGTACGACTCGCATTCCACAGAAATCCTGGCATCCATGAACGTCACCGCCAAAGTGGCTGGGCGCATGATGCTCAAGCGCGTCATGGGCAAGGCCAGTTTTTGCACCCTGCAAGACGCATCCTTTGGCCCCAGCGGTGGGCGCATCCAGATTTACGTGAAGGGCGAAGACGTGGGCGCCGAGCTGTA
>CAYXWW010000301.1:0-3437 GCA_964468905.1 uncultured Rhodoferax sp.
CCTTAAACGCAGGTCGTACCGTTGAGTTAAAGAAAAAATTCTACCAACGTATTGCCAATGATTTACATGCAGAGTTGAAAGTGCGTAAAGAAGATGTCTTTATTAGTTTGGTAGAAGTTGCAAAAGAAAATTGGTCGTTTGGAAATGGCGAAATGCAGTATGAGCCGAAGTAATAAAAGTCTGCGCACATTTTTATGACGATTTAGTTTGATTCCAGAGTTTGCAAACTAATCATCAACATCGCCGGCGCCTCAAGGTTGCCGGCTTAAAAAATCAGATGGCAGTTCCTGCCTCCAGTGGTTGAATCGCAGCCAACACATCAGACAGAGCATCTTTTGTCACTGCAGCATCATGATCTAACTGAAGGCCTGTCCAGAAGCCATCATTGAGACCGAAATAACGTGAAAGTCGTAAGCCAGTATCAACAGTGATAGATCGTTTGCCAGCAATGATTTCACTAATACGCATTTGCGGCACACCTATCTCTTTAGCGAGTCGATAGGCAGAAATATTCATAGGTTGTAAAAATTCTTCAAGCAGAATCTCGCCAGGTTTAGGATAAGGAACTTTGCGCATAACGTAATCCTTACTAGTGATAGTCAACAATTTCTACATCTAAGGCTCTGCCATTGATAAACCGAAAGCAAAGCCGCCATTGATCATTAATTCGAATACTCCACTGTCCCTTACGATTTCCCTTAAGTGTTTCAAGTCGGTTGTTTGGTGGAATCCTTAGCTCTTCGACGCGAATAACTCGGTTGAGTATGGCGAGTTTTCTTAATGCGACTGTTTCAATATTTCTGAATCGAGCAACTCGCTTGCCTTCAAAGAGTAATTCGGTGTCACGACAATTGAAAGAAGCTATAGTCATGGAACATACTATCGTCTGTCGATAGGTTCGTCAAGCGATACTATGCCTTGTCATTTAAAACATAAATGTTTTATCAAAGTTGATTGAGATAGGAAGTCATACGATTTTCACCGAATTAAGGAATATTCTTTAAAGGAAGTTCCTCATGATGGTTCGATTTATAGAAAATCTGCATCTTTACTTTTAACAACTAAAAAGAAATAACATCCCAGATTCCACGAGTCGGAATTGATCACGCCCAAGGACATCCGGAAGGATTCGGTCGTGCAGTCGGAGAAATCGTGTATTGCGCCATGATAGAAGAAATTTCCGTCCCTGCTGACGATAAATTTCAAATCATCACAACACATCAAGCGGATGAAATTAATATTCCTAAAAGCTATTTGGGAGTTGAATACTCGCAAGGCATAGTTTTCATACAAATCAACTTAAACGTAGGTCGTACCGTTGAGTTAAAGAAAAAATTCTATCAACGCATTGCTAATGATTTACATGCGGATTTGAAGGTACGTAAAGAAGATATCTTTATTAGTTTGGTGGAAGTCACAAAAGAAAACTGGCCGTTTGGTAACGGTGAAATGCAGTATGGGCCAAAGGAGTGATTATTATTACAATAAAAATTTATATCAAAATAAGTTAACGATACATAACTTCAATTTTTTTGAATTTGGCTGTGTTTATTTCAGCCATAACTATTTATCTGTTTATCAAAACTCTATTCTTATCCCCAGTAATTTGTGGCAGTTGTGTCCTATTCAACATCTCTGCTTGTTTGGGTACTTGCATAGCTAAATATTCATGCATTTCACCAGCGGTAATTTTCCCATCCTTATTCATATCTGCATCACCTTCCATGCCACGCATTAGGTAATAACTAAATATGCCATGTTTAAGTTCTGGGCTTGAGCTAGATATTTGGTCTGACTGGCTTGCTGTGATTACTGTGAAGTTCGATGGAAATACAGATTCATTTGCTTTAAGTGAGATTGGTCTAGCACTGGCAAGTAAAGCATCTCCTGTTCTCGTCAGTCCACTATAGCAACTGTCCAAAAAGAAAGTCACAGATTTAGGATTGGTAGCTTTAATTAAGGCAATTATTTTTTCTTGAGATACTGCTGTCTCATTTAGAAAATCACGTTCAGCTCGGGTGGGTAATAAATAAAGCTGCTTACCATCCTCCGAGGGAAGTCCATGCCCACTGTAAAAAACATAGATATCAGTTGAAGCTTTTACTCTTGATGGCAGCCATGATTTAAAAGTACGGTAAATTTCAGTTTGCTCTGCATCTGCATCAACTAATAATTTAATATTTTCAGGTTTTACGCCAAGAGCACGCATTGTGTAATCATAAAATAATTGTGCATCTTCATTAGCAAATTCTGCTTGAGGTAATGATTTATAAGTTGCAATACCTATGATGATGGCAACAGCATCATTGCTCGTTTGTTTTTTTATTTTTGTTGGGTTGAGATTTTCTACCAATTTTTTAGATTCAATGGCTTTTCTATTTACTGAAATCAATTTTATTTCTGCTCTCCCTTTTGCATCTTCTGCAATAATTTTGAATACGTTATTTTGTCCAACGCGAGCGAAATTCGGTATGCTGTAATGCCCATTAGACTTCAATGGAATTGATTGGTCGTTAATTTTTAGTGATGCCGTCTTGGGGTCGAGTTGAATCTCGATATTAAAGACGCCATCCTCATCAGGGTTTGTGGCCGTAGCAGATATAAATAACGTCTTGCTGGTTATCTCAGTGTCCTTGTTGATGGCTGTAAGTAAAGAAGATTTAGTTTCAACTTTGTCTTGAGGAGATTCTTTATTTGTATTTGCAGATTGTTCTATTTTTATTGCTCGTGCCGTATCTTTTTTGACCGATGAATTATCGCCATTGACTACAGATTTATTTTCAATATTGGGATTTTTTTTAACTTCATTCTGATTGTTTGTTGCAATAATCGTTTGTGATAGAGAAAGTGAGTTTTCGTGAATAATACGGCCATTGGTAACAACTATTCTGCATTCGCAGCCTGATTTTCTGCAATTCGCATAAGCATCTTCATCGCGTAAATTTTCAGCTATTGACTGGTCGCAGTGAGTGGGAAATTTGACCGAAAACCCCACTGATGAGCAACCTTCGTTGGTTGAGACTGCTAGCGAATAACAAGAATATTGTTTCGCAAGTTCAGCGATTGTTGAATTTTTTTCTGCAATGATTGTTTTTGATACTGGATAATTAGATAGGCAAGATTTATTGCCATTCTTGTCTTTTAGCTGAAGGTTGAAAGGGCAAGATTCATCTTTGGCGTAACACCATGATGATAATAGAATTAATATCAAAGCTAATATAGGTGTTCGTATAATGGATCCCATACTTCGCGTTCTCACATTGAATTTGAAAAAGATTTATGTTGAAAAAAAGCCACTCCTAAGAGTGGCTTTTAAGTATTGCGTTTCTAAATCAATCGACATTAAGTCGATGTGAAATTAGAAGTTATGAACCACTCCAACTGCATAGGTGGTTGACGTTGATGTTATAGTGCCATCACCCTTGTACGAACCACGT
>CAYXWW010000302.1:0-774 GCA_964468905.1 uncultured Rhodoferax sp.
AGGCCCGTGCCTTGGGCTTGGCCACAGACGACTACCAGAACGACAAAACGCTGGAAGACGGTGACCTGCTGTACTCGGGCGCCATGGCGCTCCCCACAGACTTTTGGGCCACCCATGGTCAAAAAGTAGAAAGCTGGCAGCAGGGACAGCACACCTTCTACAAGGTCAACGGCCCTGTGGTTCCCAGCATGATGATCAACCAGTTTGTCTACTTTGAGTCACCAGGCGAACCTAGCCTGTATGCACGGGTCACCGAGATTCGCGGTACTACAGCGGTACTGAAAACCCTGCGGGACTTCAATCACCTCAAGAATGCGGTCTGGGGCGTTACAACCCGCAACCGGGAACAAAATTTTGCGATGAACCTGCTCATGGATCCCGAGGTGGACTTCGTCACGCTGACCGGAACCGCGGGTACAGGTAAAACCCTCATGGCATTGGCCGCCGGCCTGACCCAGGTACTGGACGACCGCCGTTACACCGAAATCATTGTGACACGCGCCACCGTGAGTGTGGGCGAAGACATTGGATTCCTGCCAGGCACTGAAGAAGAAAAAATGGGCCCCTGGATGGGCGCGCTCGACGACAACCTGGAAGCATTGGGCAAAACGGAAACGAGCGCAGGTGAATGGGGCCGTGCTGCAACCAACGAGTTGATCCGCAGCCGCATCAAAATCAAAAGTATGAACTTCATGCGCGGCCGCACGTTCATGAACAAGTACGTCATCATCGACGAAGCACAAAACCTCACGCCCAAACAAATGAAAACGCTGA
>CAYXWW010000302.1:784-2113 GCA_964468905.1 uncultured Rhodoferax sp.
CGCTGATCACCCGCGCGGGCCCCGGCACCAAGATCATCTGCATGGGAAATTTGGCTCAGATTGACACGCCCTACCTGACCGAAGGCTCGTCTGGCCTGACCTTTGCCGTGGATAAGTTCAAAGGGTGGCCGCACGGCGGACACATCACACTGGCGCGTGGTGAGCGCTCGCGTTTAGCAGACTTTGCGAGCGAAGTGCTATAGTTTTAGTAGCTATTTAAGCGCATTTGACGAGGGCTAGAAGGCAATTTTGCCACTAGCCCTTTTTCTTTGCACAGCCTCTGAGCAGCAGGGCTGGGGTGCGTGGCAAAGCGAAGTCAAGGAGGAGACCACGGGCGCAAGCCCGCGGTCGGGGGACATGAGCGGCGCCACGCACCTCAGTCCTGCTGCGACCCCACGCCCAACTGCGGCCGCAGAGAACACCTGCAACGTCAGAAAACGTGCAAGTCGACCTCAGTAATCCCCGCCCCCACCCGAAGCCAAGCTCTCAAACTTGGTAATGTTCTTCAGGAAAGCCAGCTTGACGGTCCCTGTAGGGCCGTTGCGCTGCTTGGCGATGATCACTTCCGCCACACCGGGTTCCTTGCAGGCGTCTTTGGTGTAGTACTCGTCTCGGTAGATAAACATGATGATGTCAGCATCCTGCTCAATAGCGCCAGATTCGCGCAAGTCACTCATCATGGGACGCTTGTCTGGGCGCTGCTCGACACTTCGGTTGAGCTGCGACAAAGCAATGACCGGGCAGTGCAACTCACGGGCTAGCATCTTCAAACCGCGCGAGATTTCGCCCAACTCTGTGGCGCGGTTTTCGCCATCACCACTGGTACCACTCATCAGCTGCAAGTAGTCCACCACGATCAATCCCAGTTGACCGTATTGGCGTGACAAGCGCCGCGCATTGGCGCGCACCTCACTGGAGGTCAGGCCAGGGCTCTCATCAATGTGCAAAGAAATCGTGCGCAGCTTTTCTATAGCCTCAGACAAACGCGGCCATTCGTCGTCGGTTAGCTTGCCGGTTCGCAAGTGCCCTTGGTCAATGCGCCCGATCGATCCCACAATACGCACCGCCAACTGTGCGGCACCCATTTCCATAGAAAACACCGCCACTGGCAGGCCTTCATTTAAGGCAACGTTTTCTGCAATATTGATCGCCAGCGCAGTTTTTCCCATGGAAGGTCGCGCAGCCAGCACGATCAGATCCCCCGCTTGCAGACCCGCGGTTTGCCGATCCAGGTCATAAAACCCGGTGCGAACACCTGTTACGTCATTCGGGTTGTCGGCCATCTCCTGCACACGGTCGAGCAACTTGACAACCAACGATTCCATGGCC
>CAYXWW010000302.1:2123-3385 GCA_964468905.1 uncultured Rhodoferax sp.
AGTCGCGCCATGGCTTTAAAGCCCTTCTTCATGCGTGAGCCTTCTTCACCGATGTTGAAGATTTTTTGCTCGGCTTCGTCCAAGATTTGGGCCACCGCTCTGCCCTGCGTGTTGAAGGCATTGGTGGCGATTTCATCACTGGCGGTCACCAGCTTGCGCAAGAGCGAGCGGTCGCGCACGATCTCGGCATAGCGGCGAATATTGCTGGCACTCGGCACATATTGGGCCAATGAGTTTAGATAGGCCAGCCCGCCGATTTCCTCCGCCCTACCCTGGCTTTGCATGTGCTCAAACACGGTAATCACATCGGCTGGCTTGGAGGCATTCACCAGCGCACCGATAGCAGCATAGATCAAACGATGCTCGTAGCGGTAGAAATCACTGTCCATCAAGATGTCGCCAACCCGATCCCACGCGCCGTTGTCCAGCAACAAGCCGCCCAATACGCTGGACTCTCCTTCTATGGAGTGCGGCGGGACACGCAACTGAGCAATTTGGCGGTCTTGACCGTATTCGTCTACGGGGGAAAGGACAGTGGACATTGGTATTCCTTGAAGCCTACGATGCTAAGCGCTTGGCCTAACAACGGCAATGGCAATGGCTGGGAAGAAGCTGTGGAAAAGTGGTGGATAGCACGGAATAAGTTCGTCCGCCAAAAAACAAAAGCCGCAAGGGGCAAACCCTGGCGGCTTTTGCTTTACCGGTACCAATGGCCTTCGTCAGGCCACGGCGCGGTGGTGGGTGAACCCGTCTAGCGTGAACTGTTTAAGCAGTTTCGCCGTAGACCGACACGTTGATCTCAACGACCACGTCCGTGTGCAAAGCCACAGCAACGGTGGTTTCGCTAACCGTCTTGATTGGGCCCAATGGCATACGGATTTGCGATTTGACAACCTTGTAGCCATTCTTGACCAGCTCTTCAGCGATGTCAGAATTGGTCACAGAGCCAAACAAACGGCCATCCACACCCGCTTTTTGGGTCAGCTTGATGGTTGTGCCACCCAGCTTTTCGCCCAAAGCTTGCGACTCAGCCAGCTTGGCGGCAGCAGCTTTTTCCAGCTCAGCGCGCTTGGCTTCAAAAGCAGCCTTGGCAGCTTCGGTAGCGCGGCGTGCGCGGCCCGAAGGGATCAAGAAATTGCGTGCGTAGCCGTCTTTAACCTTGACGATATCGCCTAGGTTACCCAGGTTCACGACCTTGTCGAGCAGAATGATTTGCATGGTTGGACTCCTTAGACTTTGTGCTGGTCGGTGTAGGGCAACAT
>CAYXWW010000303.1:0-2421 GCA_964468905.1 uncultured Rhodoferax sp.
ACTGTCAGCCACGATTGCCGTCAGTGGTCAATAGGGGATGGCCGAACGCATACACTAAGTTGTTCAAAATTCACGGAACTTTGAATAAAGACGTAGTGGACGGAAATGCTTCGCGCCTGATTCTCACCGACCTAGACTATGACCAGACTCAAGACTACCGGGAAGCGCTCTATCTCAGGTTGGCGGGGGATCTAACAGCAGGGACACATGTGGTTATTGTTGGTCAGTCGTTAGCGGATCCAGATCTAAGAGAGGTTGTCCAAAAGGCAATTGCAATAAACCAAAAGGCTATGGGCGGGGGGCGAATCGCCCTATTGCTATACACGCAGGATCAAAATCGCGCGTCGCTTTTCGAAGCTCGAGGGTTAAGAGTAGCTTTCGGCGGGTTGGACGATTTCTTCCTCCACTTGGCTCGCAAGAGTCCTCAACACGTAACAGCACATCGCGACTCGGGGGATCTTCTTGAATTCACCCCCGCACTTCGACCAGTAACTTGGACCGTAAGCGAGGAGTTGAATACGGGACAGGCAGACGTCAGCGCCATTTTTAATGGCTGGCCCGCTCGCTATTCCGACATCGTTGTCGGCTTCACATTTGAACGAAATGTTGCGAATGAGATCTTCAATCGCATCCAAAGAGATCAAAAACTTTGTGTCGTTTTGCTTGGCGCAAGCGGGGTGGGGAAGACAACTGCTGCGAGGCAGACAATGCGTCGATTTCAGGCATCGGGGTTGGCAGCTTGGGAACACAAGTCAGATCACGCGCTCAATTCAGAGGATTGGCTAAAAGTATCGGAGAGACTTGAAAGTAAGGGTGCAGTAGGTGTGCTCATGGTTGATGAAGCCCATTCGCAATTACACGCAATTAACGATCTTGTCGATAGATTGTCTGCGGCCAATCGCTTGAGTTTGCGCTTAGTCTTAATCTCCACGCGCAACCATTGGGGCCCCAGGATTAAGACACCAACGATATATCTCTCTGGGCCGGAACTTTCACTATCGCAATTGAACGGACAGGAAATTGACCGTCTCCTTAGCCTTGTTGAGACTGTGCCAGCAATGCGATCGTTGGTAGAGGCTGGCTTCGGTGGGTTCTCACGCCAGGAACAGCGACGAAGACTGGTCGATCGATGTGAGGCAGACATGTTTGTTTGCCTCAAAAATATATTTGCATCAGAGAAGTTCGACGACATTATTTTGCGGGAGTACGCTGGTCTGGAACTTGCCGAACAAGACATCTATCGCTATGTTGCTGCGATGGAGCACTCTGGAATACGAGTCCACCGCCAACTTGTAATGCGCCTTCTCGGCTTACAAGCCAACGGAGTCGCTGGAGCACTAGATAGACTGACGGAGATCATTAGTGAGTACACGATTTCAGAAAGGGAGGGTGTGTATGGCTGGCGCGTCCGACACCCTGTTATCGCCAGTATTGTTGCAAAGTACAAGTTCTCAGATGTGTCGTCAATCGTCGATCTATTTATCAAGGTTATTGACCAGATATCACCCACTTACGACATTGAAATTCGAACGATTCGAGAGCTTTGCAATATTGAATCTGGTTTGTCAGTAATTCCAGATAAGACTGTACAAAACAACCTTCTACGGAAGATGATGTCAATTGCACCGGGGGAGCGAGTACCACGACATCGCTTAATCCGGAACTTAATTGATCTCGGTGAGTTTGAAAAGGCTGAGTCCGAAATTCGTATTTTTGAAAAAGACTTTAGGAGGGACGGACCTGTTGTTCGCTATCGCATCCTCCTAATGATCGCTCGAGCAACCTTGACACCTGGCCTGCTGGGTGAGGACCGTATTGCAATATTGGCACTTGCTGAAGAGTTAGCTGTGTCGGCAGTAAATCAATATGGCGGCAACAAGGCCGTGCTAGGGGCATATTGCGAAGTGGGCATCGAAGTATTTAAATTTACGGGTGACCCATCCACTTACGATGCTGCTATGGACCATCTGAGGAAAGCAGAAGTTCGGCTAGGCGATCCTGATATCACGCGAATGATCGTCCGTTACGAGCGTCGCCTTTCGGCGCAGGTACCAAATATTTCTGATGATCAGGTTGACGGCGTAGGCAAGTAATCGGGGCGATCGGATTCTGTGAAGGACTTCCTCTCAGTTGGGTTCTGGCATCTGCTATTGATTTGATCGATCACCCGCAAATGACCCTATGCACTAAATCTCCTCGTCAAATAACCAATCCGAATAAGTTCGCGCGGTCACTGCTCGCATTTAACTCAACCTACTCCGCCGCCTCCAACCCATTGGCAAAATGCTCCCGCACCCGCTGCGCCGTCAGCGCAGCATCCCGTGCCACCAGCGCTGCCATGATTGCCCGGTGTTCGGCCAATGACTCGGCAATGCGCCCAGTTTTCAACAGCGAGTTGTGCCGGTTCAGCTTCATCACCTT
>CAYXWW010000303.1:2431-3354 GCA_964468905.1 uncultured Rhodoferax sp.
CGCAGGTCGGCCACCATTTGGTCGCGCCAGCGGTTGTTGGCAATGGCCAGCAGGCGCATGTGAAAACGTTCGTTGATGGCGAAGAAGGCTTCGGTGTCGGCCGTGCCGCTGGCTTGTGGGTTGGCGGCTGCCTCCAGGGTTGCGTGCAGTTGTTGTAGCTCGGCTAGTTCGGCGTCAGTAGCTTTGGTGGCCACCATGCCTGCGGCGTCGCTCTCCAGCAGGCTCAGCAGGTGGTACACATCGGCCAGGTCGGTTTTAGACACTTCGGTCACATAGGCACCGCGGCGCACTTTCATGGTGACCAGGCCTTCGGCGGCCAGCACCTTGAGCGCCTCGCGCAGTGGCGTGCGGCTGATGCCGTATTCGTCGGCAATGCGCAACTCGTCAATCCAGCTGCCCGGTTCCAGCTCGCGTTTAAAGATGCGCTGGCGCAGCAGCTCGGCCACTTCTACATAAAGAGCTTTGGGCGAGAGGGACTTGCCGTTGTGCTTATCTCGCGTGTCGGGCGTTGGGGTGGCCATGGGTTGCATCGGGTGGGTGGTGAAGCGTCGGGCTGGGGAACAGGGTGTAAGTTTAAATCAATATTTTGAATCAATAATTATAAATAATGTAAACTCAATCCATGCTGATGCCCTAGACCGTTTGCCAAAAGCCGGTCATATTGGGGCCAACCGGACCCTGCCATGACCGACAAGCAACCTGAATTCAAATCCGCCACGCTCAGCGACTGGGCGCGCGCTGCAGCCAAGTCCGCACCCGGCGGCAACGTGGATGCGCTGAACTGGATGACGCCCGACGGCATTGCCGTCAAGCCACTCTACACCGCTGAAGACACGGCCCACTTGGCCCACACCAACACGTTGCCCGGTTTTGAGCCCTACCTGCGCGGCCCGCAGGCCACCATGTACGCGGTGCGCCCCTGG
>CAYXWW010000304.1:0-3289 GCA_964468905.1 uncultured Rhodoferax sp.
TGACCGTGACCTCGGTGATGGCGGCCAACATGCCTTCGCTGCCCACGACCAGGCTCAGCAAGTCGTAGCCCGGTGTGTCTAGGGCGTCGCTGCCAAAGGTGATGGGCTCGCCTTCGATGGTGTAGCCCTTGACCTTGAGCACGTTGTGCAGTGTCAGCCCGTACTTCAGGCAGTGCACGCCGCCCGAGTTCTCTGCCACATTGCCGCCAATCGTGCAGGCGATCTGGCTGCTGGGGTCGGGCGCGTAGTACAAGCCCAGCGGTGCCGCTGCCTCGCTGATGGCCAGGTTGCGCACGCCGCACTGCACGATGGCCGTACGGCTGCGTTTATCCACCTTGATAATTTTGTTTAAACGGGCAAGGGAAAGTGTGACACCCATGGCGTGCGGCATGGCCCCGCCAGAAAGGCCGGTGCCCGCGCCACGCGCCACCACCGGCACGCCGAGCGCGAAGCAGGTTTTCAGCACGCCTGCCACCTGCGCCTCAGTCTCTGGCAGGGCCACCAGCAGTGGGCGCTGGCGGTAGGCGGTGAGGCCGTCGCACTCATAGGGCGTGGTGTCTTCGCGATGCCACAGCAGAGAGCTTGATGGCAAATGGGTCTCTAGCCCTCGTAGAACCTGCGTAAGCAGCTCCTGTTTTTGTAGCGGAGTTTTCGGGTCAAGCGGAACGGGTGCATTCATGCGGATCACTGTACGGCAAACGGCCAGCCTCGTGCGTGAAGATTTTGAACCAAGGGTGTGAATTTCACACCACCGCCTTCTTCAGCCACTCGGCAAACGCCGCGCACTCCCAGCGATCCAGCATGCCCGTGCGCCAGCACAGGTAGTGGGCGTGCGGGCTGGGTACATTGGTGCAAAAGTCGGCACTGCTGCCCAGGCGCACCAGTGAGCCATTTTCTAGCCACGGTGCGCCCAGCTTCAGGCGCACCAGTGCCACACCCATACCAGCGGCAGCCCCGTCGCACATCAGGCCTATGTCGTTGAATTGGGAGCCATCTATGGGCTCAGGCCAGTCCAGTCCACGTGCTGCAAACCAGGTGCGCCAGGGCTCCAGCGGGCTGCGCAAGAGCGGAACGCCCTCCAGATCCTGCGCCACGTCAAATGGCCCATGCTCGCGCACAAAGGCGGGCGATGCCAGCGGTGTCACGTCGTCCTTCATCAGGCAGAGGTGCTCCATGTCGGCATACCGGCCAGGGCCAAAGCGTACCATCAGGTCCGCGTCTTCGGCCACTACATCCAATAGCGGTATGGACACTTGCAGTGTCAGGTCGATCTCGGGGTAGGCGTCGGTGAACAGGCGCAGGCGTGGAATCAGGATGGAGCGCGAGAACGTGGGCGTCACCGCCAGGCGCAGTTTGCGCTTACCGGGCGCTGCGGCCGAACTGGGGAACTTTTGCAAGTTGGCCAGCCCCTCGCGCACATGGGCCAGGTATTCGCTGCCCTCGGTGGTGAGCGAAAAGTCCGCCCGGCCAAAGAGCTTGGTGCCGATGATTTCTTCCAGCTGCCGCACGCGGTGGCTCACGGCGCTGGGGGTGACGCACTGCTCTTCGGCGGCCTGCGTCACGCTGCGCAGGCGCGCCAGTGCTTCAAAGGTTAGCAGGCACTGGATGGGGGGTATGCGGGCGGCAGACATTTAATTCCCCGGCCAACGCGCTGGACTGCGGCGGTGATGCAAACATGCAAGAACCGACACGATGTTGCCGTCGAGCAATTCGAAATGCAATGCATAAGGAAACCTGCGAAGCAAGATGCGCCTGAAACGATTCAGTGTGGGCGGAAATGCTTCCGGATTGCGAGAGATTTGCTCGGCGGCCGCCGCAATGACGCGTAAAAAATCCCCGCCTAATCCGTACGACCTTTCTTCATACCACGCAAATGCCTCGGCAATTTCGGCCTGTGCGGGTGGCTCGAATACGACCGCCCATGTCACAACTTCACGCCCAGTGACTGTGCGATCTGCATGAGGCTTTTGCCTTGATGCGGGTTGTTGTCTCGCCAAACAGCACGTCTCTCCAGTTCACTCAAAACATCGGGTCGGCTTTCTGAGGCGGACTCGCTGGCAAACTCATCCCACAGGTCCTCAACCAGTTGAAGGCGCTCAAACTTCCCTAGGTGCTCAACGGTGTTCAGTGCGGATTTCATGGGTCAAAGTCTATCAGTGTTGGCTATTGGGAGGCAAATAGCGTCGACCAGGTGGTAAGTGCCTCTCTATAATCCGCCCGCACCGCGCTTTGTGCGCCACCGACCCACACCATTGGTCTCTTTAACCCTGAAGGAACTGCCGTGTCCGAAACCCTCGCCGTACTACCGCAGTACCTGATCCCCAAACAGGCGATCACCGCATTGGCAGGCAAACTGGCCCACGCCCGCGCTGGCGGCCTCACGACGTCTGTGATTCGCTGGTTCGTCAAGCGCTACCAGGTCAACATGGCCGAGGCGGCCAACCCCGATATCGCCAGCTACGCCACGTTTAACGAATTCTTCACCCGGGCTTTGCAAAATGGTGCCCGCCCACTGGCACAGTCTCCCTGGGTGTGCCCGGTGGACGGTGCCATCAGCCAGTTTGGCCGCATCGAGAAAGACCAGATTTTTCAGGCCAAGGGCCACAGCTATTCCACGACGGCGCTGGTGGGTGGTGATGCCGCCTTGGCGGCGCAGTTTGAGGACGGCTATTTTGCTACGCTGTATCTCAGCCCCAAGGACTACCACCGCATCCACATGCCGTGTGATGGCGTGCTGCGCCGCATGATCTATGTGCCGGGCGATCTCTTCTCGGTGAACCCAACCACAGCACGGGGTGTGCCTGGCTTGTTTGCCCGCAACGAACGGGTGGTCTGTGTGTTTGATTCGGCGCACGGCCCATTTGTGCTGACGCTGGTTGGTGCCACCATTGTGGGTAGCATGGCCACCGTTTGGCACGGCATGGTGAACCCGCCGCGCCCTGGCACGCTGTGGGAGCGCAGCTACACCGGTGATGCGGTGAGCCTGCAGCAAGGTGCGGAGATGGGGCGATTCTTGTTGGGCTCGACCGTGGTGATGTTATTCCCCAAAGGCCCCATGCAATTCAACCCAGCGTGGGCACCTACAGGTGCGATCCGCATGGGCGAAAAAATGGCTACTTAAATATGACGGTCTTGTGGCCGTTGAGCAGCACCCGGTGCTCACTGTGCCACTTGACCGCGCGGGCCAGCACTTGGCTCTCGGTATCGCGGCCCTGGGTGGTGAGGTCTTCCACGGTTTTGCTGTGGTCTACGCGGGCCACGTCTTGCTCGATGATGGGGCCTTCGTCCA
>CAYXWW010000305.1:0-3241 GCA_964468905.1 uncultured Rhodoferax sp.
ATGCGGCCCCCTTTGGTCACAGCATCGTCCACATGGCGTTGCACTTTCTCCAGTGCCGCTTCTTCAATGAGTGGGCCTTGGGTGACACCTGCATCGAAGCCATTGCCTACGGTGGCCGTGCGGATCTTGGCGGCGAACGTTTCAATGAACCGGTCGTACACACCAGCCTGCACGTAAAAGCGGTTGGTGCAGATGCAAGTCTGGCCAGCGTTGCGGTATTTGCTGGCAAAGGCACCTTCCACGGCGCTGTCGATGTCCGCATCATCAAACACGATAAAGGGCGCATTGCCCCCCAATTCCAGGGACAACTTCTTGACCGTAGGCGCACTCTGCGCCATCAAGATGCGCCCGACTTCCGTGGACCCGGTAAAGCTGATGTGGCGCACGACATCGCTGGCACACAGCACTTTGCCGATGGCAATGGAGTTTGCGGTGTCGGCACACAGCATGTTGAGTACACCGGGGGGAATGCCCGCACGCTGCGCCAGCTCGGCCGCTGCTAGCGCGGTTAGTGGCGTCAGCTCTGCCGGTTTGACGATGACGGTGCATCCCGCGGCCAGCGCCGGCGCCACCTTGCGGGTGATCATGGCCAGCGGAAAATTCCATGGCGTAATGGCCGCGCACACGCCAATCGGCTGCTTGAGCACCATCAGGCGGCGGTTGTTGTCAAACTGGGGCAGGGTCTCGCCATTCACGCGCTTGGCTTCCTCGGCAAACCACTCCACAAAGCTGGCGCCGTAGGCCACTTCGCCTTTGGCCTCGGCAAACGGTTTGCCTTGCTCGGCGGTCATGATGCGGGCCAGATCATCCTGGTTGGCGATCAGCAGGTCAAACCACTTGCGCAGAATGGTGGATCGCTCGTTGGCGGTTTTGCTGCGCCATGCGGGCCAGGCGGTGTTGGCAGCAGCTATGGCTGCCTCGGCGTCGATGGCACACAGGTTGGATACATCCGCTAGCTTGTAGCGGGTGGCGGGGTCCAGCACGTCAAAGCGGCTAGTGCCGGGAATCCATTGGCCATTGATCAATGCATTGGTTTGCAGCAGTGTGCTGTCGTTGAGTGCGGCCAAGGGGGATGCTTGCATGGTGCGTTACCGGGTGTTGTTTTTTGTGGGTGACGGTGCCATGGATTCCAGCACACCAAGATAGGTTTTTGCTTCGGCCGCAATTGCAGCGCCGGGGTATTTTTTTAACAGGGAACGAATCACGCTGGCCGCCTTGTCATGCTGTTGCATGTGTTCGCTCATCATTTTGGCCCCCAGGAAAAATACCTCGGGCATGTCCTTGTGTTGTGCAAAGCGTTTGTCAAATCCCTTGAGCAGTTTGAAGGCCAGCTTTGGGTCCCGCAGTGCCAACGCAGCGTGGGCAGTTGGCAGGATGACATCGCCATCTTCCACCACAAAATCCGGATTGATCGTGATGAGCTTGCGCAAGGCATCCACCGCTTGTTTGCTTTGCTGCGCCCGTGACAGCGCAGTCAACCACTGCTGGCCGTGCGCCAGCGTGGCGGCAGGGTCGCCCGCTTCAGCATACAAGGCATGCAGGCGGGTGTTCAAGGCCGGGTCAAACTTGGCGTGCCGCATCTGGTCTTTAACTTCGGCAATGGCTTCCTTGTAGTCGCCCGCCTTCAGCAAGACCTGTAGTTTGCGCTCCAGGGGGTCGGGTGTGGCAGCTTGCAAGGCGGCTCGGGCAGAGCCCGCCTGGGCAATGGCCTCTGCGCCGCCGGCTTGCCGGTGGTCGTCAAAGTCAACATCCACCTCCAGATGCAACTCCTGGTGGAACTGGTACAGCATGTAGCCCATGAGTGCAAACAGTACAAGCCCCAAATAGGTAGCCAGCGCCATTTCAATGGGAAAGGCCAAACCAGAAGGCAATGACGAGCCGGCTGTCAAGACGGCTTGCCGGGTTCCGACAATAGCCAAAAAGAAAGCCCACAGGACAAAATACGCGCCACCCATCGATTGGACAAAATAAGCGACCAGTCCGGGGTTCAGGGATTTGAAAAACTTGTCTTCCATCGCAATCACAATGGCGGCGGAAGGCAATATCAGACTTGCCAGCAAAATGGCCAGCCAGTACCACCGTGGCATCAAGGAAAACCACAAGGAGTCGCCGAATTGGGGGGCGTTTGCTTGCAGAATCTCCTCCCGGCTCGGGCCACTGTCTGGCCGTTCGCCGATATCGAAATGGAAGGCCGCTGGGTCCTGCTCTGGCTCGCTGGGTTCTTCGTCTGGCTCATTGCTGGCATTCTCGGCCTGTGCAGCTTGGAAGCGCTTGTGGGCCGCCTCGGCTAAGGCCAATTGGCGTTCGTATTCCTGCAGCGCGGCTCTTCGCGCTTCTATTTCTTTTGCATGCGCGGCGTTGTACTGTGCAATCACTGCATCTTGCGCTGCCGTGCTCTGTGCCAGTCGCTTGTCCAGCAAATAGTTGCCCAAAGTGACCGATGCGGTTATAAAAATCACCAGGACCAGGCCCAGTTTGGCGGGGCGCTTTTCGGGCCCCCACAGGCGGTGATCCACCGAATGCCCTTCGAATCGGCCTTTGGCAAACAGCTCCAGCACATTGAATCCATAGCGCAAACCCAAATACACCAGCGTGCCCTTAAAGATCAGGCCAAAGTCGCCCAATACCCATTGGGCCAGCCCGCTGGCAGCTACCACACAGACCATAAATATCAGTGGCCCGGTGCGCAAGGGAAAGCCAAAGATAAAAGGGAGCTTGTTCCAGAACGACGTGATGGCCGCCTGGTTGTATTGCATTTTGAATTCTTCGGACATGGTGTGTCGTTGAAAAAAAGTAATGCGTAAGTATGGCTTATTGGATGCACCACAACTCGCGGCGATAATAGAAAGCTTTCGATTTCCCTTTTGCTTTTACGAGCCCTCGCCATGACCCAAGCTGTAATGAACGTCGCCGAAATCCGCAAGTCTTTCCTCGACTTCTTCGCCTCCAAGGGCCACACCGTGGTTGCCAGCAGCCCGCTGGTACCCGGCAACGACCCTACGCTGATGTTTACCAACTCCGGCATGGTGCAGTTCAAGGACGTGTTTTTGGGCAGCGACAAGCGCTCCTACGTGCGGGCTGCGTCCGTGCAGGCCTGTTTGCGCGCTGGCGGCAAGCACAACGACCTGGAGAACGTGGGCTACACCGCACGCCACCACACCTTCTTCGAGATGCTGGGCAACTGGTCGTTTGGCGACTACTTCAAGCGCGAGTCGCTCAAGTGGGCCTGGGAGTTGCTGAC
>CAYXWW010000306.1:0-2986 GCA_964468905.1 uncultured Rhodoferax sp.
CTACCAGTGAGACCACTTACACTGCATTCCGTTGCGCTTTGTACTTGAATCCGCCATCAGAACAAGCATTAGAAAAGCAGTTACTAGAGAACCCCCAACAGACGCAACACCCAGCCAACCAGAAGCACGGCTAGCCCAGCACGCCACGCACCTGCCCCAATACGCCAACGGCGCACCCGCCGCCCAGTCCAGGCCTCTACGCCCAGCTGCACCGAGTGTGCTGCCGCCAGCGCCAGCAACACCACGAGCCCAGGATTGAGCTGCCAGGCTGCCAAAAAATTACCGTCAGCCATCGCAGCACACGCGCGGGTGCCGCCGCACAGTGGGCAGGGAACACCCGTCAGGTGACGAAAACCGCATAGGGGCAGGTCGCCCAGAGACAGTACGAGCGGCGCACCCAACAAAGCCAGCGGCCAGCCCAGCGTCAACACCGAGCGCCACTGGCGTTCGGGCTGAGTGAGCTTGGCTGTGTCAGCCAAGGGTGATGGCGACTGGCGTTGCGCCACCGTCGGTCAATTGTTTGGCCATGTGGTACATGCCGATGAAGGCGATGGGCAAGGTGATGATCATGCCGATACCGCACAAAATGCCACCGATGGAGCCCACGATGCCCAACACCAGCGCGCAGAAAACAGAACCCAACAGATTTGCCTTGATGGCATCCCAGGCCCGCTTGATGGCGTTGATGCCATCCTTCTCGCCCACAGCCACCAAGTAGGCAGAGGTAGGCACCAGGGCCATGACCAGCAAACCGGGAATAAAACAGAGCATGAAGCCAATACCGACGATGATGCTGGACACCAGAACCGCCAACAGGGCGGGCACTAAATCGTCAAACCCTTTGAACACATCGGCGATCTCGGCCTTGGTGCCCTCGTCCTCGCGCTTGATCATGCGCATATAGCCCACCATCATCGGCCCAGACAACACGCCAGCGGTCACGCCGCCCACAATGCCGATCAACAAAGTTGTCACGATATGCGTGACGGGGTCCTTCTTCAGACCATTGATACCAGCAGAAACACACGTACCGATGTCGGGAGCAGCCATGTTTACACCTCTCTTGATTGAACGGGTTGGAAACGGCCATGCTATCACCACGGCGTGACCGGTGGAAAAGTCAATCGACTGCTTAACCCACTGCGCCCGCAGGTGTGCTGATACTGGCTTGCCGGCGCCCTATGCCGCTATTCAGCGTAGTTTTCAGGGAAAAAATACCGTTCGATCAGCTCGATCAGGATGTGCAACACCTTGATATGCAGCTCTTGGACCCGATCGGCATAGGTGCCGCCGGGGGTGCACACGTAGACATCGCTGAGCGGCTCCAGCTTGTCGCTGCGTTTGCCACTCAAGATGATGACCTTCATGCCCAGTGCCTTGGCGGCCTCTGCCGCGCGGATGATATTTTTGCTGGTGCCGCTGGTGCTGAGCGCCACCAGGCAATCGCCCGGACGGCCATGGCCTTCTATGTAGCGGGCAAACACGTTGTCGTAGCCGTGATCATTGCCCACACAGGTCAGGTGGCCCGCATCACTGATCGCGGTGGCACCCAGCGCCTTGCGGTCTTTGCGGTAGCGACCTGTCAGCTCTTCGGCAAAGTGCATGGCATCGCACATGGAGCCGCCATTGCCACAGGAATACACGCGGCCCTTGGCCTCAAACGTGGCAATCAGCAACCGCGCCGCTTGCTCTACGGTAGCCAGTGCGGCAGGGTTGGCCAACAGAGCGGCCAGTGCGGAAGACGCCTCTTGCAGGCTGGAGGAGATGTGATTTTGCATGGGGTGATTATCCCTCCACATGCTGAGACAACGTTCCCACAATAATTGGGCTACAACACCACTACGCGATCTTCAAACGCTTTGCCCCACGCATGAATACGGAATTTACGGTTGCCGTGCATGAAGTAAGGATCAGCCTCCACCAACATCTGTGCACGTTCACGATTCACCACATTCAGCACCCACAAACCGCCTTGAAACGCATCCCCATGGTCGTGGCGCAAGCCGCCAGCAATCAAAATTTCTGGGCTATTGGCATCGAGAAACGCCAGGTGCGCGGTAGACCACTGCGCCCGTACCGCAGCCATTTCTGGTGGGTCTTCAAAATAAACAATGTATCGCATGCCGATCAGTCTACTTGAGGCCGTCAGACCGGGTGTCCCTGCGTCGGCCCTGATTCGCGGTTGCCACAGAGCGTGCGCGCCAACCACGGCGTTGACGCAGCAACACCAGCAAACCAGAAGCAGCCGCCCGCGAGGTGGGCCAGAGCAGGGATGCCCGGTCTGGCGGCCCGCCCACACGCTGGCACACAACGCCAAGCATGCCAACCGAAACACTATAAAAACAATAGCAATCTACACACATTCCACGAGGGCTAGCAGCCCAAAAGGCTTAGTGCCTGAAGTGGCGAACCCCAGAGAACACCATTGCCACACCGCGCTCGTTGGCAGCGGCGATCACCTCATCGTCACGCATGGAGCCACCCGGTTGGATGACGCATGTGGCACCTGCATCGACCACTACGTCCAGCCCATCGCGGAAGGGGAAAAATGCATCGCTGGCGACCACGGTGCCCGCCAATGACAGATTCGCGTGACCGGCCTTGATGCTGGCAATGCGGGCCGAGTCCAGGCGACTCATTTGGCCTGCGCCCACACCCATGGTCATGCCGCCCTTGCAGAACACAATGGCGTTGCTCTTGACGAACTTGGCCACGTTCCACGCGAACAACATATCGTGCAACTCTGCAGCCGTGGGCTGCTTGGTAGTGACGACCTTCAGGTCTGCCAATGTCAGCTCGTGGTTGTCGGCGGTTTGCAGCAGGATGCCGGAGCCGATGCGCTTCATGTCCATGGCGTTGCGGCCATTTTCCCAATCGGTGGTGCCGCCCTTGGGCAAATCAATCTGCAAGATGCGCACGTTCACCTTTGTCTTGAACACTTCCAGCGCAGCGGGTGTGAAGCTGGGGGCCATCAGCCCCTCAACAA
>CAYXWW010000306.1:2996-3221 GCA_964468905.1 uncultured Rhodoferax sp.
CAACAAACTGTTTGGCGATTTGCTGGGCAGCGGCTTCGTCCAACTCGGTATTCAGCGCGATGATGCCGCCAAACGCGCTGGTGGGGTCGGTCTGGAATGCCTTACTGTACGACTCCAGCGCGTTGGCACCGACGGCCACGCCGCAGGGGTTGGCGTGTTTGACGATCACGCAGGCAGGTGTTTTGAAGCTCTTCACACATTCCCACGCCGCATCGGCATCGGCAA
>CAYXWW010000307.1:0-3189 GCA_964468905.1 uncultured Rhodoferax sp.
TTGTCGGCAACGATGACTTCTGCTTTAGCCAGGCCTTCGCGTGCGACCTGTAGCTGTTGTTCAAAGAACAGACGTTTTTGCCCAGCTTGTGAGAAAACCAGACGTTTATTTAGCTCCATAAGCCCAGCTACGTAGCCGTTGGCCATTTTGGCGGCAAGCTCTGGGTTTTTGTTATCAACTTCAATGGTAACCAGACCAGATTTTTCGGCATTAATACGAGAGACGCCTTCAAGCGTTTTGAGGGCGATGGCCATATTTTTGGCCTTAAACTCCTCCATGAGATTGTTTTGACGAATGACAAAGGTTTCAACGCTGTCACTTTTCAGCAGTGCCACCCAAAGGTCGGCTGGGTTTTTAAGGGCAGCGGCAAGGCCACCTCCGGCACCACCGATCAGGGCACCCATTTGTGCGGCAACTGCCGATTGCGCAGATAGTTGGCTGTTGTTGGGTGGGATGAACGATGTTTTGCCGGTGTAAATGTTGCTCATGAGCAGCGAGAGCACGATGCTGCCGCCGGCAAACCAGGCAGTGATTTTGAAGATGGTCCTTCGGCCAGCTGCAAGTACGAGGAGCAGATCCAGTAAGGAGATGCTGTCGTCGTCTTCGTCGATCAGGTTTGGATTTGGTGTTTGATCGTTCATGGTTATAGGTTCTTCAGCACGGTAATGCCAGCAGCAGCCAGGCCAAATTGATAGAAGATTTGAGCCCAATCCATGAGGGTGCGGGTAAAGGTGGGGCCACGGACGATAATGTCTGGCACGACAATGGCGTCGCCCGGGTACGTGGGTTCACCAGAGAGGCCGAGGATCCAGCTTTGTGATGCCGAACGGATGGTGCCATCGGCGTGTAGCACGTAGACATAGCTGGTATCACTGGAGCGGGTGTAACCGCCAGCCAGCTTCATATAGTCACCCACGGTGCTGCCGTTTTTATAGAAGAAGTTGCTCGGTACGAATACCGCACCAAATACGCCCACGGTTGATGGTCTGCGTGGGATGTAGAAGCGGTCACCATCTTCGAGTGGGACGTCGGGTAGATCCGCCAGGGTGATGTTGGCATTGTCGAATTCAAAGACGATGCGTCCTTGGGCCTTAGCGTTCTTGATTTTGGCGAGTAACGAGCTGGCCGCGGCAATTTGTGCTTGGGCCGCCGCAAGATCACTCTGTGCGGTGTTTGCGTTAGATAGCCCCATCATTTGATTGAGCTGTCCGGTGGTGCGGTTAATCTCTAGCTCGAAGTTTTTGGCGTATTCGTCTAATTGCTTTTGCTGCATGGCCTTTACAGAAGATCGGGTGAATTCCGACCCGTACAGATAGGCATTGCGGCTTAGGCCACCGGTTCGCGCCACCAGTTGGCGTAGTGTTTCGCCAGGCTCCACGGCGTATACGCCCGGTTGCACAAACTCGCCTTCCAGGCGGATGAACTGGCGTTCATTACCCGCGGGTACGCGCAGATCACCTTTTGAAAAGATGCGGATGATATCTCCCTGGCGCAGCAGAATATTTTGCTCTGGGTCGCCATCAATCGCCTTGCCGAGGTTGAACGGGATCAAATTACTAGTGAGGTCAGGCTCCAAGCGTTCAACAACGGCGTAGTTCCATGCCACTGAGTTGGGTTGGCGGATATCGACGAGATCAGTTTCACGACTAAGCTTCATTCGTTCCTGCCAGAAGGCTGGTGTGGTGAGGTAGTTACGATCTGGAATCAGATCTTTAACACGCAGACCATCGTGCCAGCCGAAGCGCATGGGGCGCTCGACAAAACCGACAACGCTCACTAGGTCGCGGTTAAGCGGGCCGACAACAAGGATGTCTCCGTCCTGGATTTGGGTATTGGCGCCGTGTGTGGCGGGGCCGATATAACGGTTGGGCTTATGGTGAGGCGTAGGTTGGCTATGAGTGGTGTGCAGGGGGATTTCAATTTTCTGACGGGTGTTGCGGTTGTCGATGCGTTCAACCACCAGATTCTGGCGGCTGGCCGTGGCGGTAAGACCGCCGGCATATTTGATTAGTTCTGAGATTGAGGCTTCGTTACCGCGTAGTTCGTAGATGGCCGGGTTTTTGATGCTGCCAGCGACAGCGACTTGTGGGCCAACCGGTGGAATGTAGAGGATGTCACCCTGTGCCAGTCGGACATCTTTGCTGATGTTACCGAAAACAAGGAAATCGTAGAGGTCAAATTCCGTGACGATGCTGCCGCCACGCTTTAATTGAATTTTTCGCATGCTGCCGTTGGTAGATGGGCCGCCCGAGGCGAAGAGGGCATTCATCAATGTGCCGGCAGAATTGACGGTGTAGCTTCCGGGGGCACGTGCATTGCCGACGACAAAGACTTGAATGCCTTTCATGCCGCCGACATCGACGGCAACTTCAAAGCCTTTATATGCCGTGGAAAGCTGCTCAAACAAATGTTGTTTGAGGGCGGCAAAGGGTAGGCCGGCAACGCGTACTGGGCCAACGCTGGGGATGGTGATCATGCCTTCTTTATTGACTTGCAGGCTTAGGTTGAGATCGACTGAGCCCCAGGTTTTGATATTGATGTTGTCCCCAGGCCCCACCACATAGGTGCCGGCGGTAGGGACTGCTTCTGCAGCAGCAAATCGTCCGCTTTGTCCGAATAGGTTGGCGCCGTAGGGCGCAAGAAACTCGCCAACAGTGGCTGCCACAAACCGTTGGTATTCAGAAGGGTTGTTTTCTGGTTTATCAAGGGATGCTAATGCCGCAGCATCGGGTGCACTTGATTCGGCTTTGTTGGTGGTGGCTTGTTCATTGACGGTAACGCTGCGGCCGTTAGAACTGCTGTTGGCGCTAGTGGTTGCCGATGACTTACCCATTGCCGCTGCCGCTTGTTGTGTTACACCGTATTGCTGCATGAGTGCTTTGGCATCGCCCGTGCTCATGCCGGGAGGTAGGCTACTGGGGATATTGCCGCCCGTTGCTGCATTAGACAGCGCTACCCCTGCGGGGCTGCCGGGTATGCTAGGGATGCTCACGGCCGTTTGAGAAAAACTTGGCAAACTGGTGGTTGCGATGAGAGTTAGTGCAACGAGCCGTGCAAGGGTGGTTTGGATACGTTTCATAGAGTGATCGGCTTATGGGCGTAGAGGTTCGATGGTGTCGGTGACAACCGGGTTTGGTCGTTCGTCGGCGGCACAGGGTTCCCAGTTGAGATAGCTGTCGGTGATGGTTT
>CAYXWW010000308.1:0-3175 GCA_964468905.1 uncultured Rhodoferax sp.
TCATGGGCGGCATTTTCGGCGCGGTGGGTGCCATGGCTGCCCTCATGCAGCGCCAGCAAACCGGGCGGGGCCAAGAGGTGCAAAGCGCGCTGTTTGAGAACAATATCTTTTTGGTGGCCCAGCACATGATGCAGTTCGCCGTGACCGGCAAGGCCGCCGCGCCCATGCCCGAACGCATTTCGCCCTGGGGCATCTATGACGTGTTCAGCGTCAAAGACAACGAGCAAATCTTTCTGGCCGTGGTGGGCGACGGGCAGTGGAAGACCTTTTGCGAAGCCTTCGGGTACGCAGACCTGTTTGCCGATCCGCGCGTCGCGACTAACAACGATCGGGTGCTGGCGCGCAGCTGGCTTATTCCCGAGTTACGCCAGCGCTTGGCTGCTTTCAGCCGTGCGGAACTGGCGCAGCGCTTCGAGCAGGTGGGTCTGCCGTTTGCGCCCATCACCGATCCGCAGCATTTGTTTGACGACCCGCACCTGCAGGCCACTGGCGGCCTGGCGCCCATGGAGCTGCCCGATGGCCGCCAAACGCAGGTGCCCCTGCTGCCGCTGACGCTGGGCGGCGAACGCCTGGGCCTGCGGCTGGACCCGCCCAAGCTCGGCGAACACACCGACGCACTGCTGCAAAGCCTGGGCTACGCGGCTGCGGAAGTGGCTGCACTTCATGCGGAAGGCGTTGTGCTATGAAAAATGTAGCTATCTACGCATGTTTCACGAGGGCTGGATGCGTATTTTGCTTGTAGTCTCAAAGCCGACACATGGATAAACTCAAGCAGCTGGAGTCATTTGTATCGGTCGTCACCCGCGGCAGTTTGACGGCCGCTGCACAGGCCGAAGGTGTGGCGCCCGCCATCATGGGCCGCCGAATGGATGCGCTGGAAGAGCGCTTGGGTGTCAAGTTGCTGCTGCGCACCACGCGGCGCATCACGCTCACCCACGAGGGCAGTGCATTTCTGGAGGATTGCCAACGCCTGCTGTCGGATCTGGCCAATGCGGAAGCCAGTGTGAGCGCGGGCGGCGTCAAGGCCAGTGGCCACTTGCGCATCACGGCGCCTGCAGGTTTTGGTCGGCGGCACGTTGCGCCGCTGGTGCCGCGGTTTCGCGCGCTGCACCCGGAAGTCACCATCTCGCTCAACCTGAGCGATCGCTTGGTTGACATTGCGGGCGAAGCATTTGACTGTGCGGTGCGGGTTGGCGATATGCCGGACTCTTCGCTCATCAGCGTGCGCTTGGCAGACAACCGCAGGCTTTGCGTGGCGACTCCCGACTACCTGCAGCGCCACGGAATCCCCAAGCTACCCGAAGACTTGGTGCGCTTTGACTGTCTCACACTCTCAAGCGACGCATCCCAAACCCGTGGATGGGCATTCTGCGTTGGTGCGGATCCACACCGTGAGGTTGTCTACGTAAAGCCTGCCGGGCCGCTCGATTGCACGGATGGGCAAGTCTTGCACGACTGGTGCCTGGCTGGGCACGGCATCGCGTGGCGAAGTATTTGGGAGGTAGAGGCCGAGATCGCCGCCGGCGCCCTGGTGGCAGTGCTGGATGAATTCTCTGCGCCACCCAACGGAATTTACGCTGTTTTCCCCCATCGCAAACACTTGCCACTGCGCGTGCGCTTGTGGATTGATTTCCTCAAGCACCACTACAGCACCCCGGGATTTTGGAAGTCGCTATCAATATAGGAGCGCCCTACGCTGATTCCACGAGGGCGCATGCCAGAAATGGCGCACTATCTCGCCCTCGAGTGAAATTTCTACTCGGTCTCGCCAAATTCGGCACCCATCTCTTGGGCGCGGTGGTGGGCCGCAAATAGGGCCTTGGCAAATAGGCCTTTCAGGTTGCTCTCGTCCAATGACGTAATGGCGGCATAGGTTGTACCGCCCTTTGAGGTCACACGCTGACGCAAAATCTCGGGCGGTTCGTGGCTGGATTGGGCCAGCTCTCCCGCGCCAATAAAGGTAGCCACGGCCAACTGATAGGCCTGTTCCCGGTCCAGGCCCATTTCGGCGCCAGCTGCAGTCATGGCTTCCATGAAATAGAACATATAGGCTGGCCCCGACCCGGAAATGGCGGTCACCGCGTCCAGTAGTCCTTCCTCACTTAGCCAGATAAAGCGCCCCATGCCCGACACGATGCGCTCTGCATGTTGGCGATCACTCTCAGTAACAGCAGCGCGGGCAAAGAGACCCGTCATGCCCTTCCCTATAAGAGCAGGGGTATTGGGCATGGTGCGTATAACCCGGTCATTGCCCAGCCATTTGGCAATACTCGTACTGGGAATGCCGGCCGCCACGCTAAGGTGTAACGCCGAGCGGGTGTAAAAACGCACTTGGAGTGCCGCTTCTTTAAATGTTTGCGGCTTTACCGCCCAAATCACTATGGTCGCTTGCTCCAGAAAAGCGCCGGCCGCGGGGTGGGCGTCGATGCCAAAGTGTGACTTCAGTCGCTCCCGCGACTCAGCAAACGGCTCCACGACATCAATCCGCTCCACCGGAAAGCCTTGACTCTTCAGGCCGCTGATCATCGCCGTGGCCATATTGCCACCGCCAATAAATGCAATGTGTTCTGACATTTTTTGACCTGCTTTCGAATGATTGTTTTTGAATTTACCAACGCTTGACCGCCCAAGTACGCACATACTGGACAAGGTTTGAATGCCTCAATGGGGCGCAATTGTCGCAGGGCCACAGCAGGAGCAAGAAGCGCCGGACGGACAAAATGGAAGGCGGAGTGAAAAAAGTTTTGACGAAGTGAAAAAGCTGTGGCATACTAGCGGGCTTCGCTTGTAAAAGTATGAAGTATCTGCCCAAATGGATGTGGCGCAAGTGGTTTGCGTCAAGTACAGCGGGCCCAAGACTGACTCGGTGTTGGTGGTTGTCAAAAATCTTTTAGAAGAGTTGGCAAGTGCTGCTCCTGGTGCAAGTTGGGAATATAGAAATGATCCAGACTGAATCTCGATTAGAAGTCGCTGATAACACCGGCGCGAAGTCCGTACTGTGCATTAAAGTGCTCGGTGGTTCCAAGCGTCGCTACGCCAGCGTCGGTGACATCATCAAAGTGAGCATTAAAGAAGCTGCTCCGCGCGGTCGCGTCAAAAAAGGCGAAGTCTATAGCGCGGTTGTGGTTCGCACTGCCAAGGGTATCCGCCGTGGTGATGGCTCTTTGGTGAAGTT
>CAYXWW010000309.1:0-2508 GCA_964468905.1 uncultured Rhodoferax sp.
CTGCCATTTCAATCGGGACGGCATCCTCGGGCATGCGCTCTTGCAACTGTTGGCCCGTCACGGCAGCGGCACGACGTTTCATTGCGCGCAGCGGAGACATGCCTTGATGAGCCACAAACCAAGCTAAGAATCCGCTTAGAAAAATGGCCAGCACAGCATAAATTGCAATGCTGCGCCGGAGCTCCCTCATGAATTCTTGGTGGTGCTGCGTATCGACGGCGATTGATATTTGGAGCGGCCCGGCCGCCCCCTGAACCATGCCAGCAGTAAAGCTCATCTCATGGAATTCGCGCCCTCCATTCGTCCAAGACTGAAGCTCGTGGCCGTCCTCAGTTGTGATGAATGATGCTTGCGTAGTGGGGCCGCTGTAGCCGTTGGTCTGGTACAGCTTTTCACCCTGTGGTCCTTTGACCAGAACGTAAAGGCCGTGGTGATGGTTCAAGGCTTCGTTCAGGCGACTGCTAGCTTCTTCACGGGATCGGGAACTGGCCAGAATGCCCTTGACCAGGTGCTTTTTGTCATCCAAGGCGGCGCTATCGAGGTCGACGAAGTGCCTATCAGCCTCCAACATGAAAAGAAGCGCCAAGCCCAGGATGACCGAACTGGCCAGCGCTATGAAAAAGATGGTGAGGCGGGATGTCAGTGACAGCCTGCGAAACATCTAGCGACCCTCCGGCGCTTCGAGCACGTAGCCCATGCCGCGTACAGTTTGGATCAGCTTGATCTGGTGATCATCATCGATCTTGACGCGCAGACGCCTCATGGCCACCTCGATGACGTTAGTGTCGCTGTCGAAGTTCATGTCCCAAACCTGAGAGGCGATCAGCGACCTCGGCAGGACTTCTCCCTGCCTACGCATCAGCAGTTCCAGCAATCCAAACTCCTTGGCGGTAAGATTAAGGCGCTTGCCGTCTCGGGTGACGCGGCGGCGTATCAGATCAAGTTGGAGGTCTGCCACCTGCAAGTTCGTGGATTCGGTGCCACTACGACCGCGGCGCACAATGGTGCGAACTCGGGCCAAGAGCTCGGCAAAGGAAAACGGCTTGACGAGGTAATCGTCGGCGCCTAATTCAAGCCCCTTCACGCGATCTTCCACCTGATCGCGGGCGGTGAGAAACATGGCTGGCACTTGTAGGCCTTCATGACGTATCGCCTGCAGGACCTCAAATCCGTCCATGCCCGGCATCATCACATCCAGGATCGCGAGATCGTAGTTACCGCCAAGAGCTAGGTGAAGGCCGTCGGGCCCATTTCTGGCCAAGTCCACAACGAAACCGGCCTCGATCAGTCCCTGGCGCAGATATGCCCCGGTCTTGGGCTCATCTTCCACAATCAAAATTTTCATTGGCAACTGACCCTCTGTAGCATCCCTGAGTATGACGAATTCCATTCGTTGTGATGGCAAGATGACAAATATGTAATCTTTTCGACATCGTGCTGACGACTTGGTATTTTAATAATTCCCCCTGTCTATGTTACCGATCACATTGAGGAAACCATGCTCGTCAGACGTTCACTATTATTCGCACAGACATGTCTCGCCCTGAGTTGTGCCATGTTAGCTGGTGTAGCCGCGGCCCAAGCCACCAAAGAGCCCGTGAAAAATCTTTCGGTGGTGGAAGTTGAGTACAAGTCTGCACTTAGTGACTTCCGCCCCTACAACGACCAGGCCATTCAGTCCTGGGTCAAAGCCAACGACTTGGTAGGTCGTATTGGAGGCTGGCGCAGCTATGCCAAGGAGGTCGCGACAGGTGAGGCCCTGAAGGACGCCTCTGACGTGCCTGATACGCAATCTGGTCATCATGGGGGAGTCAAGCCATGAAGCGCATCCCAAGCACCTCGCTAGGGAAACTGGCGCTATCCGCGATCGCCTTGGCCACGCTTGCCGGTTGCGCCACTGTTAGCCTCGAACAAAACGTTGCCCGGGTGAACGAGGAGGCCAAGAGTTTTGCCGAAGGGCAGATTTCTCTCGCGCGGACTGCCGCTGCGCGCGCACAGCGCGCGCAGGCGGCGCGCCGCCAGCAGGGCGCGCCGGTGCTGGATCAGGCGGCGCTCGTCAACAGCCCATCGCTCCAGGCGTTGCTGGCTCAAGGTTGGGCGGAGTCCGCAGATGCGGCACAAGTGGGCAGGATTGCAAACCCGGTCTTCTCCCTGGAACGCATGGTGGCCGGTGATGCGCTGGAGTTAAACCGTGCGCTTTCCTTTGGTCTGCTCGATATTCTGACCCTCCCTAGTCGCCAGGGAATCGCCAACCGTCGCATCGAAGTGGCCCATCTGCGACTGTCGAGTGATGTGGTCGACCAGGTCACCCGCGTGCGCCAGGCATGGGTCCGCGCCGTGGCTGCCCAACAGACGCTTCAGTATGCCAAGCAGGTGTATGAAAGCGCTGCAGCGAGTGCCGAACTGGCTCGCAGGATGCAGGCCATAGGCAACTTCAACCGCCTCACACGGGCTCGTGAGCAGACCTTCTATGCGGACGCAGGGACCCGATTGGCAACAGCAACTCAC
>CAYXWW010000309.1:2518-3173 GCA_964468905.1 uncultured Rhodoferax sp.
AACAGGCCCAGATGCTCAAACTGCCGGACCGCTTGCCTGAACTACCCAAACAGGCGCTCGATCCGCAGGGCGTTGCGACGTTTGCTACGCGTAACCGCCTCGACATCCGTCTTGCCCAAAGCACACTGGATGCTTCCGCCAGAGCCCAGGGTTTGAACATGGTCACCAGCATCACCGACATTGAACTGAGGGCCATGCGCAACACCAGCACGAACAGCGTGGCGGGTGAGCGCAGCGTAGCGCGAGGGTATGAAATCGCGGTACGCCTGCCCATCTTTGATTGGGGGGGCATGCAGCGCGATGCCATGAACGCACGCACCTTGGCCGCAGCCAATCAGCTTGAGGCGACCGTCCGCTCGGCGGGTTCAAGCTTGCGAGAAAGCTACTCATCCTATCGCACGGCTTATGACATTGCACGGCACAACCGGGACGAGGTGATACCGCTTCGTAAGGTGATCTCAGAAGAGAACCAACTGCGCTACAACGGAATGATCATCGGCATCTTCGAGTTGCTGGCGGACTCACGTGATCAGGTCTCTACGGTCATGGCTGCGATCGGAGCCGAGCAGCAGTTTTGGCTAGCGGATGCCGCGCTACAAGCCTCACTGGTCGGGCGACCGATGATCACTCCGCTGGCAGCCATGCCCAGTGCGCC
>CAYXWW010000310.1:0-334 GCA_964468905.1 uncultured Rhodoferax sp.
GTGATCAATCCGCTCGAGTACCGGGTGCTGCATCAGCCATCCGGCCAGAGCGGTGACTGGAAGGGACTCGAGCGCTCGCTGCTGCTGCTGCCGGACCTGAAGTCCATGTCCTGCTCGCCCCGAGGCGACGCCTGGTGGGTGAGGGGAAAACACCTGGACCTGATCGACGGCATCGAGCTCGGCCCCCTGTTGGACAAGCGCTCGACCGGCTTACGCAAGCCCGAGACCGCGCCACGTGTCCGCAAGGAAACTGAAAAAGAATTCCCTGATGGCATTCCGGCCTACGGCGCAGACGCTTTGCGCTTCACGTTTGCCGCGTTGGCATCGCTGGGCC
>CAYXWW010000310.1:355-3150 GCA_964468905.1 uncultured Rhodoferax sp.
GGAACGCCACCCGCTTTGTGCTGATGAACTGCGAAGGCCAGGACTGCGGCTTGCAAGAACACAGCAAAGAACAGTGCGCCGTAGGTGGCGAGGCCCACGGTTATCTGGCATTTAGCGAGGCCGACCGCTGGATCGTTTCGCTATTGCAAAAGGCCGAAACCGATGTAGCCCAAGGCTTTGCAGACTACCGCTTGGACAACGTGGCCAACACGATTTACGACTTTGTGTGGAACGAGTTTTGCGACTGGTACCTGGAGATTGCCAAGGTGCAAATCCAAACCGGCACCCCCGCGCAGCAACGCGCCACCCGCCGCACCCTGATCCGCACACTAGAGACCCTGCTGCGCCTGGCACACCCCATCACCCCCTTCATTACCGAGGCACTGTGGCAGCAGGTGGCACCCGTAGCAGGCCGCTACCCTGCGCTCGCCGACACACCGGGCCAGCACGGCCCGTCCATCAGCGTTGCCGCGTACCCCATCAGCCAGCCCGAGCGCATTGATGAAGACGCCATAGCCTATGTCGCCAAGCTCAAACAATTGGTGGACGCCTGCCGCAACCTGCGCGGCGAGATGAACGTGTCACCCTCCACCCGGTTGCCGCTGTTCGTTGTGGCGCAGACTGCAACAGAGCGCGAATTCCTGCAAAGCGCTGCGCCCGTACTACAGGCCCTGGCCAAACTCAACGAAGTGCGCCTGTTTGACGACGAAGCCGCATGGCAAGCCGCAGCCCAAGCCGCCCCCGTGGCCGTGGTCGGTGAAGCCCGCGTGTGCCTGCACATGGAAGTGGACGTAGCCGCCGAGAAGATTCGCCTGGGTAAGGAAGTGGCCCGCCTGGAAGATCAAATTGGCAAGGCCCAAACCAAGCTATCCAACGAAGCCTTTGTAGCCAAAGCCCCGCCTGCGGTACTGGAGCAAGAGCGTAAGCGTGTGGCTGACTTTGCGGCTACGTTGGAGAAGATGCGAGAGCAGTTGGCGCGGTTGGGGTGATGCGGGTGCCAGGACCCCCAAGCTGTTGCTTACGATGCTTGTTTGAGCGCAGTGACTTCGATTTCGATCTTCATGCGAGGATCGACAAGGCCTGCTGAAATCATCGTGGCAGCAGGGCGGATCTCGCCAAAATACTTGCGCAGCACAGGCCAGCACTGCGGAAAGTCACCCGCATTGGGCAACATATAGGTCACGCGCACAACATCGTGCAGTCCTGAACCAGCTTGCTCCAGTGAAGCTTGGATGTTCTTCAAACATTGCTCTGTCTGCTCCTGCAGATCATCCGAGATCGTCATGTGGGAATAGTCGAACCCGGTGGTACCCGAGACGAAAACCCAATCGCCTTGAACAACTGCACGGCTATAGCCGATTTCTGATTCAAATGTGGAGCCAGAGCTGATGAGGGTGCGGGGCATGGAGTTTTCCTGATGTCGAGTGGAGAGTCCTAAACAACTACATCAGCAATTGTTCTTTGAAACGTTCGCGATAAACGGGTGAAAACGGAATACTATTCTTGACCCCGAACGTTGGCCGTGAATGGGCCGCAACGGCGCACTCAGTGGTGAAGAATGGCGACCATGCCGGCCGCCGTTGCGGGTCCATTCGACGTACCCCTTAGACCACGCTTTATCTGAAAGAGCCATACCAGCAACTACCTGAGCATTGTGCGAGAATTGCACCAAATGCGGCGAGAAGAATAAGCAACCAGAACAGCCAAAGGCCACCAACAAAAGTAATGGTGGTCTGTCTTAGCCACACCCGTTGAATTCTTTGTTTTGCAAGCATTGCTGCGCCGAACAATACAAGGCTTGGCAAGACAATCAACAGCAGAACCTGTGAGGGCGAAGCACATGGATGCGTGCCAGCTGGGCATGGTTGAAAGGCGAATGCCTCAGTTGCAAATGACACTGCGGCCAATGCGAAGAGATTGATTCGAGCCATGCTTATTGGTCTAACGTAATGCAGCCGAGCGCCTATCCTGGCGTTCCCAAGCTAGACGACGAAATAAACTGGAAGCACTCTCGTTGACGCCATACATGCGGTCAGGCCCATGCCGCCTAGGATTGCAGTCAATTGCAAAAGATACTGAAGTCATTGCCATCGCTCTCAATCGTGTCGTAAATTCTGGCGAATAGTTGAAGACGTCGAATCCGGGATGCGTTCACCGCCGCCGCAACACATGCACATACTCCCCATCCACTGTCTCCTGCTCAATCAGTTCATTCCCCGTCTGCTTGGCAAACGCCTGAAAGTCGCGCATGGACCCGGCGTCGGTGGAGACTACTTTGAGGGTTTGGCCGGTGGACATTTCGGATAGGGCCTTTTTGGCTTTCAGAATGGGCAAGGGGCAGTTCAGGCCACGGGTGTCAATTTCTTTGTCGGTCTGCATAGTGTCAATCCTGCTGGGCAAATACGGTGAATGGGGGAGTATGCCTGTTGGCGTGCCGCATCACGCGGGGAACACGCCGGTGGACAGGTAACGGTCGCCCCGGTCGCACACAATAAAAACGATAGTTGCATCCTGCTCGCGGCGGGCAATGTCTTGCGCCACCCAGCAAGCACCGGCGGCGGAGATGCCACCAAATATGCCCTCTTCGCGCGCCAGGCGGCGGCACATGTCTTCGGCATCCGACTGGCTCACGTAGACCAGTTCATCCACGTTGGCGGGGTCATAAATCTTGGGTAGGTATTCTTGCGGCCATTTGCGAATACCGGGTATGCGCGAGCCCTCTGAGGGCTGGGCACCAACGATGCGGATGGCGGGGTTCTTCTCTTTCAAAAAGCGCCCCACGCCGGTGATGGTGC
>CAYXWW010000311.1:0-3136 GCA_964468905.1 uncultured Rhodoferax sp.
GGCTGGCTGCTTCGACCAGTTATACGCTGTCGGTCAAGGCTGTGGATGCGGCGGGTAATGTGTCGGCGGCTAGTGCGGGGGTGGTGGGGACTACGGCTGCGGTAAGTGGCGCAAGTTCACCCAGTTCGCGCCAGACACAACAAACTCTGACCACGACAAGTAGTAGCGGTGGCACAACGCGTATGCGGTACTTGCGCTATTTGCCGGCTGACTATGCGACAACATCGACCAACTACCCGGTTTTGATTTTTCTACATGGGTCTGGCGAGCAATCACAAAACGATGGATCGTCGGCCGATGCGACTGAGTTCAACCGCATAGCTGTAAATGGACCGCCCAAACACATCAATGCCAACCATGACATGTGCTTTACGCGCAATGGCACACAGTCGTGTTTTATCGTGTTGTCACCGCAATCCCCCCAGGTTGACGGCTGGTGGAATCCGGATCGTGTTGTGCAATTGTTGGACTATGCAAAGACCAATTTGCGTGTGGATACATCGCGTATTTACCTCACTGGTTTATCGATGGGGGGTGGCGCTACGTGGGCTACCGCCCGCACCAACCGCTGGGCTCCGTTGCGCTATCTGGCTGCAGAATTTGCGGCAATCGTTCCCATTGCGGGTGCAGACACGGTGTCCAATGCGGCGTGCAATATGGCCAATCAGGCGTTGCCGGTGTGGGCTTTTCACGGCACGGCAGATGGCACTGTCTCACCCGATAGGTCACGCGAGTTTGTCAATGCACTCAATGGCCAATCGGCCGGTGGCGTGCAGTGCAGTGCGAACCCAGTCAAGGCACTATTGACTGAGTATGCGGGTGTAGGCCACGACTCGTGGAGCACCACATATAGCCCTGCCAATCGGTTCAATCCGACTACCGCCGTAGCGGATCCAGCTGGATTCAATATCTATGAATGGATGCTCGGCTATGACAGGCCGCTTGTCGCTGGTGCAACGACCAGGGCGCTGAGTGCAGGCACCTACCACTCGTTGGGCGTGATCAGCGGTCTGCCAAAGGCATGGGGTTCTGGTCGGGCAGGAGAGACCGGTATAACAGTAAATCCCCAAACAAACTACCTAACACCACAGGAAGTTGCTCTGACCGATGAGTTGGTGTCTGTGAGTGCTGGCGGTTACCAGAGTTTGGGCCTCAATAAAGGTGGGCGTGTTTGGTCCTTTGGTGCCCATGAGGCGGGGCAGCGCGGCGATGGGTCTGCCGTTACTGACACCAACGGCAACGTGGTCCCGGTCCGGCTCAGTGGTTTACACCGCATCGTTTCTATCTCCAGCGGCGGACGACACAACATGGCGCTCAGTGCCGAAGGTGTTGTTTGGGCGTGGGGTGCCAACGACAATGGCCAGTTGGGTCAAGGCGGCGCTACGCAAACCGGGTTTTGTGGTGGCGCCTATGGTTCAACCCCATCGCAATACCATGTGCGGCAACCCCTGCAAGTTACCTTCCCTGGTAATGTCAAGATACGGCAAATCTCCGCCGGCTATTGCAGCAGCTTCGCGCTGGATGAGTATGGCGAGGTTTGGTCTTGGGGCTACGGTGCCTACCAAAGCGCCATTTTGGGACAGGGCGTTAAGTCGGGCGAGGTCTACAGCACACCTGCAAAGGTGATTGGCTTGACCAACGTAACAGCTATATCAGCAGGTGATTCCTGTGCGTTTGCTTTGCGCAGCGATAACACACTGTGGGGATGGGGTCGCAATGTGACTGCCTGTGTTGGCGACGGAACGCAAACTATTCGTCCCGCGCCAGTACAGATTTTGACCAGCGTGCGCAGCGTCAATGCACGCGCACAAGGTGGTTTTGCAACCAAATTGGATGGTTCTCTCTGGTCGTGGGGCGAAAGTATGTATGGTTCAGTTGGCAATGGCACCATCGTCACCAAAGCTTTTCTCAACAGCAGCGACGAGGTTTACATTGCCACGCCTGTGCGCATCAGCAATTGGTCGGACGTTCGGTCAGTGCATTCCGGCAGCTCATCAAACCACGTGTTTGTTGTACGCAATGACGGCACCGTGTGGACATGGGGGCGCAACAAATCCGGCAACCTCGGGAATGGTCTAATTGGCGACGCTGACAACACCAACGCCACGCCGGATGACCAGAATGTGGGTACGCCCATACAGGTCAATCTGCCACCGTAAATAGGGTTCATTTCAAATCAATCTACACACATTTCTCTGGCATGACTACGAAACCTTCGGGGCCCAGCCCCGGCGGGATCGGCCTGCCCAGTTTGCCGCTATCCGCACCGATGCCGATCTGAACGAGCTGGGTGAGCCGCTCATGCTGTTTTGCCAGCCCGCGCCTGACTACTTGCCAGACCCCGAGGCCTGCCTCATCACCGGCATCACACCCCAGCAGTGCCTAGAGCAGGGCGTACCCGAGTACCAGTTTGCGGCGGCAATAGAACAGGCCTTTAGCCTGCCTGGCACCATTGGCGTGGGCTACAACACGATTCGTTTCGATGATGAAGTCACGCGATTTCTGTTCTGGCGCAACCTGATTGACCCTTATGCCCGTGAGTGGCAAAACCAGTGTGGCCGCTGGGACCTGCTCGATGTAGTGCGCACGGCTTACGCCTTGCGGCCTGATGGCATCCAGTGGCCTACCAAGCCCGCAGGGGTGGAAGGCGCAGACAGCAGTGCCAGCTTCAAGCTAACCGACCTAACCGCCGCCAATGGTCTGGCCCACGAAGCCGCCCACGACGCGCTGAGCGACGTGCGGGCCACCATTGCCCTGGCCCGGCTCGTCAAAACCGCGCAGCCCCGTCTGTTTGACTTTTGCCTGGGGCTGCACAAGAAAGACCAGGTGGCACAAGAGCTGGGGCTGCCCACCACACTGCATACGGCCCGCCCGTTTTGGCATGTGTCGGGCATGTTCCCCGCCGCACGCGGCTGTTTGGCGCTGATGTGGCCACTGGCCATGCACCCGAAGAACAAGAACGAGCTGATCGCCTGGGATCTGGCGTGTGACCCGCGCGAACTTGCGTCGCTCAACGCCGCCGACATTCGCCAGCGCCTGTTCAGCAAGGCCGAGGATTTGCCCGAGGGTGTGCAACGGCTCCCCATCAAATCCATTCACCTGAACAAATCGCCCATGGTGATGGGTAATCTGAAGG
>CAYXWW010000312.1:0-3129 GCA_964468905.1 uncultured Rhodoferax sp.
CGAGTGGCTCAATATTCGATTGGAATCTGGCTCAGTTTGCCTCTGGAATCAACACCGTGCCCCAAATCTTGCTGAACAAGACCTACCGCGACCTGCACGATGTCAGCGAAGTTAATGTGCTTCTTGACCATGGCGGCCACGAGCCGATCCAGGTTGTCGAGCGCCCTAGGGCCAAATGACCATTCCAAGCTATGCCTTCGCAGACGCTCTTTCTCCTTGGAGGTGGCCGGCGTACGCAGAATGACAGATCGGTACTCAGCTGTCGTGAGCTTGCCGGTAGCCTGAATTCCGAGGCTGGAAGCTTTGAGCTGTGTTTCCTCATCATCAAGAAAGCGTCCCGCATTCACAAAAAGCTCTTTGCGGAATCCACAGCGATACAAACGATAAAACGGTACGTCCGGATCGTCAGCCCGACGGCGAATCACCGCCAAACGCATGTCATCTTCGCTTTCTGACCCACGTTGATACTCGAAGGCAATAGCGCTCGCACTTGTTGGCAGGATGAATCGAACCATCGGCTCTTGCCCTTGTCCCGTAGACACGATTTGGCTAGGAAGATGGCCGAAGAACAGCGGCAAGATTCGCAACGTGGTAGTCTTCCCGACCCCGTTGTCCCCAAGGACGGCTGCGCCGCCACGCGGATCGATTGCAGTAATACGCCCACTGGGGGCATGCTGATTTGTGCCCGCGTTGACAAGCTCCATGCGGCACAACTGATATTGACGCTCGCGCTCCCTCATACTTATTGTCTCCCATATCTAGAACCAGCTAGGCCTTTTAAACATTCTAGAGTGATGCGGACGGAGATTACCGCATGGACCCAGACGATCTAGAAACTCGCACTTCGAAGCGCATTTGGTGTGACTGCGTTGACGAAACCATCTTGGCTGAGCTATTAAGGATAGGAGGCACGGCAGCGCAATGCGAATAGTGTGACAACGAAGCACTAAACCTCAAGAAGGACTCGGTGCCTTCTAGCGGACACTCATGTCGGTTGGCTTTTCACCTGCAATGGTAGTCCACAAATTCTGTGGAGATCTCTGTGAACAACTTGATTAGAGTCCATTCAAGCCCTCATGGGGATTGGGCCGAATAGCTTTGCCCGATCGGTATGCAACATGGGTTTGGTTTACATTGCACATTGGTGCGATCGACTCTGATTGATGAGGAAATAGACACAAGTTGGTCACATACCCAATGGTCTCATCAGTTCGATTCATTTTCTGTGACGACACAGACCTCGTCACAAACCTCGTCACAAAACAAAAAAGGCTCACCGAGGTGAGCCTTTACTGTCGTGGAATACCACGTCTTTATTGGTTGCGAGAGAAGGATTTGAACCTCCGACCTTTGGGTTATGAGCCCAACGAGCTACCAAGCTGCTCCATCTCGCGGTAGACTTGTATTATAGCTTACTCTGCTGCTTTTTCAGCATTTACTTCGACTTCTGCAGCCCGGTCAACCAATTCAACCAAAGCCATCGGAGCGTTGTCACCTACACGGAATCCCATTTTCAAAATGCGTGTGTAGCCACCAGGACGCGCCTTAAAGCGAGGGCCCAGGTCATTGAAGAGTTTTGTTACGCTGTCCCGATCACGCAGACGGTCAAACGCGAGACGGCGATTGGCGACAGTAGCCTCCTTAGCCAAGGTGATCATCGGCTCAACCACGCGACGCAGTTCTTTTGCCTTAGGCACAGTTGTCTTGATGACTTCGTGCTCGATCAGCGAATTCATCATGTTGCGCAACATCGCAAGACGATGTGAGCTAGTGCGATTGAGTTTACGTAGACCGTGTCCGTGACGCATGGTAGATTTCCTTTGAGTTTTAAATAGGCAGCCGTATCAGGTACTGCCCTTTGCGTAGAACCCTGTTAGGGTTCAATTAATTTAGCGTTTTTCCAGAGCTGCTGGTGGCCAGCTTTCCAGCTTCATGCCTAGTGTCAATCCACGGGAAGCCAACACTTCCTTGATCTCGTTGAGCGACTTACGACCCAAGTTAGGAGTCTTGAGCAATTCGTTCTCGGTGCGCTGGATTAGGTCACCAATGTAGTAAATATTCTCGGCCTTCAAACAGTTCGCAGAACGAACAGTCAACTCGAGCTCATCCACTGGACGCAACAGGATCGGATCGAATTGTGTGTTGCCGCGAGGAGCCGGCGCATCAAATGCGGCCAATTCACTGCCTTCCAGCTGAGCGAACACCGCCAATTGTTCTACCAAAATCTTGGCAGACGCACGTACAGCGTCTTCCGCAGAAATTGCACCGTTTGTCTCGATCTCTACAACCAGCTTATCCAAATCTGTGCGCTGCTCAACGCGGGCGCTCTCGACTGTATAGCTCACGCGCTTAACGGGCGAGAACGACGCATCCAACACAATACGGCCAATTGACTTATTAGGCTCATCGGCATGGCGACGCATGGTACCGGGCACATAGCCACGGCCTTTTTCAACTTTGATCTGCATGTCCAATTTGCCGCCGTGCGACAGATTGGCAATGATGTGCCCTGGATTCACAATTTCCACATCATGCGGTGTTTGGATATCAGCTGCAGTTACGACGCCTTCCGCGTCTTTACGCAGGCTCAGGGTCACTTCGTCGCGATTGTGCAGCTTAAAGACCACGCCCTTAAGATTCAGCAGAATGTTGACGACATCTTCTTGCACTCCATCGATCGACGAGTACTCATGTAGAACGCCTGCAATGGTGACTTCGGTCGCCGCAAAGCCTGGCATAGAAGACAACAGAACGCGACGCAACGCGTTACCGAGCGTATGGCCATAGCCGCGCTCAAAAGGCTCCAGCGCAACCTTAGCGCGATTGGTGCCGAGTTGTTCGACGCTGATGGATTTGGGTTTTAGCAGACTGTTTTGCATGCAGACTTCCTCTCAATACCCCCGACTCGTTACGTCGGTAAGGCTGGTGAAGCACCTTGGCGGCAGTGCCCAGCTGCCAAGGAACGATTTCCTCAGTTCAAACGCAATGAGCGTGAATACAACTCGACGATCAACGATTCATTGATGTCGGCACCAAACTGGTCCCGATCGGGTACAGCCTTGAAAGTACCTTCGGCCTTTTCAATATTGACTTCAACCCATGCTGGCATACCGACTTGCTGAGCAAGCT
>CAYXWW010000313.1:0-3094 GCA_964468905.1 uncultured Rhodoferax sp.
CATAGCCTGCGGCAGGCAGCAACAGACCCGCACCCCATTTGAACCACACCGACGCAGCGCAGCGTGCGGCAAGCTTTACCGCCAGCAGTGCAAACCCCAGCGGCATCGCCGCTTGCACCCACCACACCGGTATGCCATAGGCCAGCGCATGCCCGCCATCCATTTCGCTGGCAACGAAGCGCCAGCTGGCAAAGGTGAGCACACCGCATACCAGTGCCGCACTCGCATTGGCAAACTGCAGAAGATAGGTTTGCCAGCGCCCGCCCAGCAAGGCCCCCAAACCACTTCCCAGGGTTGTCAAATGCCCTGTGCGTTCGGCGGCCACTGCGCCGAACATGGCCAGTACGAGCCCTAAGTGTTGGGTTAAGACTGCAGAGTTTTCAATGCCCTTGCCCAAAAATGGGCGGGTCAGAATCTCGATCAAGGGAATAAGGACCATCAGCACCAAGGCTGCTGATGAAATGACCTCGTCAAAGCGCCACGGCCAAGCCATGCGCCGCTGTGGCACTACCGCTGTTTGCATGCTTATTTCGCCTTGCTGGCCCGGTAGGCTTTCAGGTGCAAGAACACCTCGTCAAATGTCTCGGCAGGGACCATGGTGCCCCGAATGCGCGGGTAAAGCTTCTCGGCCAAATCGTTCCATTCCTGCATTTGTGCTGCATTGGGGCGGTTGACCACTAGACCGCGCTTCTTCATCGCGTCTACTGCTTCATCCACTTCTTGGCGCGCCTTTGCACGCATTTGCACGCCTGCCTTGTCACTGGCGGCACGCACGGTTGCCTGTACCTCGGGTGACATGTCGTCCCACGTCTTTTTGGTAATAACCAGCGCACCCACAATCGGTGCCCAATTGATATCGAGCATGTTGTTGGCGGTGCTGAACACCTGGCTGGCCAGCGCAAAGTACGGGGTCGACGGCACTACGTTGATCATGCCGGTCTGGATGCTGGGCAATATGTCGCTGGTCTCCAGCGGCACAGGGGTGTAGCCCAGGCTTTTCATAATGGCCTGCTGCTCGGGCTCTGAGCCCCAGGCAAAGAACTTCATGCGTTTGAAGTCGCCCGGGCGCACTGCCGCGTCTTTGGAAAAGAAACGCACCCAACCCGCATCGCCCCAGGCCAAGACCACAAAGCCTTTTTCCAGAAACTTCTTCTCCATGGCGGGGCGCATTTTCTCGCGCACATAGTCCACTTCTTCCCAGTTTTTGAACAACAGCGGCATGCTCTGCAGTGCGCTGATCGACGGTTCGATTTCGCGCAAGCCCACCACTGACAGCAGCGCGCCTTGCAATTGACCAATCCGCATGCGCCGAGCCAACTCGGTCTCACCGCCTTGACTTCCGTCGGGGTACACCAGGTATTTGGCATTGCCACCTTGCGCGGTGCGCCACACCTCGCCCAGTTCCATCAACTGTCTGTGATAGAGCGAATTTTTGGGTGCAAGTGTTCCCATGCGCAGCTGCTTATCTGCAGCAAAGCTTGTGGTCTGGCCCATCAGCATCAGGCATATAGCGGCCAATAGGCCTGCACCCATGCGCCGATACACGTTGTGAAACAGGTGGCTTGCTTTCATCGGTTCTTTGCTCACTCTAAAAATAAATCGTCGGCCGCTTCCAGCAGCCACAAGGCGCGCTCGCGCATCACTTCATTCGACAGGTCACGTTTGGCATCACTGGCGGCAATGGCTTGTCGCAGCAGTGCCTCGAAAGCTTTGCGGTCGTTGGCGGGTTGGGCAATGCTCTCGGCCTTGGCAACAAATGCACCGGCGTTGCGCCCTTGTCCCAATGCAATGGCCTGGTCAAAGTAGACGCAAGCCTGCTGTACAGAGCCTCCAGGGCGTGCCGCTTCAAAGCTACCCATCAGCCCCGCCAATGCGCCGTCGGCGAACGTGGGCTGCACTGCGTAGGCCAGCGTAGCCAAGCGCACGGCCAGGGGCAAATCAGCCACGGTATCTGGGGTGTCTTTGGACAGCGAAATAGCACCGCCCCATGAGGCGGCGGCCCAGTACGCCACGCCAACGTGGTCGACGGTCAAACGCGGCCACGCAGTTGCATCGGCATGGGCCAAAGACTTTTCAAAGCCGGGCATATGTACGTTGAGCGCCGCCATGGCATGCCGGTGCGCCCGTTGGTACAAGCGTGCGGCGCGCTGGCGCAGCTTTTGTGCACCCTTGGCATCTTTGGCCTCCAGGCGCTCTGCTTCAGACGCTACGAAGGCATAGGCATATTGGGTAAACCCGGCGCTTACCGCCTCCGCCAACTTGAGGTTGCCGGGGTCTTGGGCAAGGAATGACTCTGATAGCTTCAGATAAAAGGCGCTGGCCTCGCGTGCCAACACCAAGTCGTCTTCTACGGCTGTGCCTTGGCTGGCCAGCTCATTGGCAACGCCTTGGATGATGAGGTGGCGGGGGGAGCAAGCACCCAGTGCCAAGAGTAGCGCCAGCACTGCTGGCAAGGGGAAATGTAGATTACGCAAGATGGCGTGAATCTAGCCCGCCAGTGTGTAGAAATCGTGACAGTTGTGCGACTTTTTGGTGTCCGCCGTTGCATTGCGCATGGCACTTGGCAGCATCATCACGACAACCGTCTGGAGCTATGTGCTATAAACAAAATAGCAGATGTCGCACATTCCACGAGGGCTACAGCCACTTTTTACACTAACGCTTGCTTACCAGATACACCCCCGGCAAGATCAGCGCGGCACCGGCCACATGGTGCCAACCCAGTGGTTCACCCAGCACACCCCAGGCAGCTACCGCTGCATACAGCGGCCCCAGGTACAGTGTGACCGCCACGCGGCTGGCGCCCAAAATCTTTTGGGCCCAGCCATAAATCCAATACGCCGCCACTCCCGGTGCCAGTGCTGCGGCCACCATCAAACCTGTGGCGGCCCACGACCACGAGGGGCTACCGGGTTGCAGCATCTCCCACACAGCGCAGGGCAGCAGCACCGCTACGCCACCCGCACACATGGCGGCCAGCCGCGCAGTAGCACCCAGCGGGCTCGGCCACAGCTTTTGCAGCAAGGCATACAAGGCCCATGACACCATGGCCGCCACAATCCACGCATCGCCCGCGACCCACTGCACACTGCCC
>CAYXWW010000314.1:0-3084 GCA_964468905.1 uncultured Rhodoferax sp.
CCGCCCATGAACTTGGCTTTCAGGCCCAAAGCTTTCATTTGCTTGAGCATAGGGCCTGCAACCGCGTCCATACCGCCGAAGAACACGACGTCAGGCTTCTTGCCCTTGATGGTGGTGAGGATGGAGTTGAAATCGGTAGCCTTGTCGGTGGTGAACTCTTTGGCAACTACTTTGCCGCCAGCTGCTTCAACTGCTTTAGCAAACTCTTCTGCAACGCCTTGGCCGTACGCTGTGCGGTCGTCAATCACGGCGATGGACTTGCCCTTGAGGGTTTCAACAGCGTACTTGCCCAGTGTGCCACCCAGTTGGGTGTCATCAGCCACCACGCGGAAGGTGGTCTTGAAACCTTGGCGGGTGTATTTGGGGTTGGTAGCGGAGGGGGAAATTTGGGGGATGCCGGCATCGCTGTACAGCTTGGATGCGGGGATGGTGGTGCCAGAGTTCAGGTGGCCAATCACGCCAGCCACTTTGGCATCAACCAGCTTTTGCGCCACTGCGGTGCCTTGCTTGGGGTCGGCAGCGTCGTCTTCAGGCATGAGCTCCAAAGTAACTTTTTTGCCGTCAATCATGACGCCAGCTGCATTGAGTTCTTCAATGGCCATGCGGGCGCCGTTTTCGTTGTCTTTGCCCAAGTGGGCAATAGCGCCACTGGTGGGGCCAACGTGGCCGATTTTTACCACTGCATTGGCAGAAGCGGCTGGAGCCGATGCGGCTGGCGCTGGAGCGTCTTCTTTTTTACCGCAAGCTACGAGCAAGGCTGCGGCTGCCACTAAGGTCAAAGCACTTTTCATTTTCAGTTGCATAGAAACTCCATTCGAAGATTGATGTGGACAAAAAAAATTTTCAACCCCACACGATAGCGCATTTGCGGGGGTGAATTAATAGGGAAGCTACTAATTTTGCAAATAAATGCGTTATTAGAGCAAGCTTTGCGCAAACGCATTAATTGCATCAACTTGGGGCGGCAGCACGGTGTAGGGCAGGGCTTCGCGGTCCAGCAGGGCCACCAGGCCGCGGTCTACCGCGCGGGCCTGGTCTTCGTCCTGAAAGCGCCCGGTGTGGATGTATTTGCGGTCGCCCCGTGCCACCAAAATATTGGTGTTGTTGCACTGGTTGTGCCATTCCAAAATTTGGGTGCGTGTCTTGCCTATGTCACAAATGTTGTCCAGGTAGTTCTCGTTGTAGTACAGCACCTGGGGCAGTGAGCATTCGGTGATCAGGTACTGCACCTGGCCGTCCAGCAGGTTGATCATTTCGTACTGGCGCTGGGCGATGAAATACTGGTTTTTCAAGACCTCAAAGTTCTTTTGCCATACCAATGATTTGGCAAAGTCTGGTATCACTTCAACGGTCTTTTCGCGCAGCTTCAAAAACAGCACAATGGCGGAAGTGATGACGGATTTTTCGGCCCCGGGCCCGCCAATGACGTTGATCACCCGGGTGGGGTACAGCCGCATTTTGTTTTCCGGCAGGTGGTTTGCAACCGAGGTGTATTGGATCGCCATGGGTGAAATCCTGTTTGAATTGCGTAAAGCGCGTGGTGGGGTATCGTAGTTCGCATGGGCAGGGGATGCAAGCTGGCGCGTGTTACATCAATTCACCACACATTGACGATAGCTGTCTTAAACTGGTGCGCAATGTGCAGCAAATAAGAAAGGCAGGGTGCAGACATGGCACGGCGTATACCGATAAAAGCGGCGGTTGTGGCACTGGTTTTACAGGCGGCGTGCGTCGTTGCGGCCACTGCGCAGACAGGTGCCACCCAGGAGGCAGCCGCGCCTGAGGAAGCGCCAGCCACTGCCGCGCCAAGTGGTGGAATGAGCCTGACCCTGGTTGGGCAACGATCGTATGCCCCCGGTTTGGATGACAGCCAGTTTGGCTTCCGAACCGACCTTTTTGGAACCGTGCCATTGAACCCATGGGGCGGAATGGAGCATCAGCTGTATGCGCAGATACGCATGGGGCGGGGTGCAGGCCTTTCCAGCTTGCCCAACTTTGCCAAGACCAATGCCAGTGCATTTTCTACCGGCACCGGCGAGTGGATGGGCGTATTGGCCCAAGCGTGGTACCAGGCGAGTTTTGCGCTGCCGCATACCCTAACCGGCCCCGACGCCAAGCGCACCCTGGAGGTGACCTTTTGGCAAGATGGACCCCTTTGTATTCTTTGACCAAAACGCGGTTGCCGGTGACGAAACCCTGCAGTTTTTGAATCTGGCGTTTGTGCACAACCCCATGCTGGACGCGGGCGGCGATATAGGCGTGGACGCCACTGGCTTTGCGCCGGGGCTGCGGGTCGCATTGTTCAACGCGTCGGACGCATTGAACAGCTGGCGGCTCTCGCTGGGGCTTTTCGGCCCCAACAACACCAGCACCCCCATGGTCATGCTGCAGGCTGAGATGGCGCACGACTTTTTCTCGGGCTTTCCGGGCAATTACCGTGTTTACCTTTGGAACAATCCACAGGCCCTGCACTTTGACCCCGAGTTCTCCGGGCCCCAAAACCACAGTGGTTGGGGCCTTTCAATGGACCAGCGGGTGACGCAAGGGGTGACGGTTTTTGGGCGCTATGGGCAGCAGTCCGTAGGCCAGGTGCGCTTTGACCGTGCGTTGACCTTGGGTAGCGAACTGGGCGGCGCTATGTGGGGCCGAGTGGAAGATAGTTTGGGTGTGGGGCTGGGCTGGCTGCGCACCAGCGATGCCTACCGTGACTTTGCTGCCGCCAGCGGGGCTGGTTCTGTTGGTGCAATGGAGCGCATAACCGAGGTCTACTACCGGTTCAAGCTGGGCAAGCAGTTTGAGCTAACGCCCAGTTTTCAGTGGATAGCCAACCCTGGCGGCTCGCTGGGTAACCCCGACGTGCGGGTGCTGGGTATACGCAGCCAGTTCGTCTATTAAAGAAAGCCGCACGCTCCACCGCTGTGCGGATCGCTGCCCCCCCGAGGGGGCTCGCCCGCCTTGGGGCGGCCCGGCGGCGAGCGTTTGCCTATTGGTTCACCGCAATGCGGTGACCAACTACATGGCCTTGAAGAGGTGGCTGTAGAGGCGGCTGACGACAAATTTTTCGGAGTGACCACGCAGGCTGAG